>NZ_JBFUEQ010000015.1:0-321865 GCF_056403835.1 Mesorhizobium sp. P2_E6 | reverse complement strand
CCGGTAGGGAAAGGAAGGATTGAAGACCACCTTGAACCAATCCGTCGGGAAGAAACGACCGTCGATGATCTCGTAGCCGGCCGGCGTCTGCATCCAGCTATTGGCCGACAGGATCCAGAAGGAAGAAAGCAAAGTTCCGAGTGCCACCATCAGTGCGGCGACGAAATGCGCCCAGCGTGGCACCAGTTGCCGTCCGAACAGAAGGACGCCAAGGAAGGCCGCCTCCAGGAAAAACGCCGTCAGACCCTCATAGGCAAATAGCGGGGAAAGGACATTGGCGGTCGCGTCGGAAAAGCGGCTCCAGTTCGTGCCGAACTGAAAAGGCATGACAACGCCGGTGACCACGCCCATGCCGAATGCAATCGAGAAGATCTTGATCCAGAACGTTGAGATACGGAGATAGATGTCCCTCCCGGTAAAAAAATTGAGGCCTTCCAGCATCGCGATGTATGCGGCCAATCCCACGGTAATGGCGGGCAGCAGGATGTGCCAGCCGATGACCCAGGCGAATTGCAGTCGCGACAGGAATGCAGGATCAAGGTCCATTGCTTGTCTTCCCCAGGCGCAAACGAACTGACAAGTTGCGGCCTCAAGCCGACTGTTGGCAAAACCGCGCCAGCTGTCAGGGCTCGTTCTCCAACACCGTGGTCAAGCTATAGCAATTGATGACGGTGTCGATAGAGCGGATTTGGAACCACATCTATTCTGCCAAATTCTTTGTGAACGACTGGAGGAAGCCCGCAAAACGCTTGACTCCTAAACGTTCCGAAAGAGTCAGGCCGCTTCGGAGAAGATCTTGCGGTCGTCGATGGCGCTTCCCACGGCGAGGGCGGCAGATCTGAAGAATTCCGCCGCCGATATTTTTGCGCCGCCCTCCTGCCGCACCTTCAGCAGTTCCAGCCGGCCACCCTGGACCACCACCAGGTCGGCGGCCTCCAGCATGGCTTCGACGCCGAGCGGGAAGAGCTGGTTGAAGTAGAGGCTGCCCAGCGTGTCGTCGGGGCCGATCGCGACCGTCTTCTGCAAGATCACGGGACCTTCGTCGATGCCGTCGGGGTGCGGACCTCATTCTTGACGCTTCAGCATCCGTCCCAGTGTTCCGCCGGCTCTCGGACCGTCCAGAGCTCGCCCGTCGCATGTGCGCCTTCTTCACGCCTGACGGACGGTCGGCGGTCCTCATGGCGGAGGCGGCCGACAGGTCGGTGAACCTGCGAGACATCGAAACAACATACCTTCGCGAAATCTTGGCGAACCCCTCGCTGAAGGGCCATCTCCAGCCCGGACAACAACTTCGTTACAGGACGGCATGCCGCGCCCTCACCAACAGAATTCCCGCCTCTTCCGTTGTCGTACTCTCGGGCCTCCTTGCGGCAGGTGTCGCCACTGCCTCGCGCGACGATACCGCCGTCCTGCCGATCTGGACGATGCGGGAGGATGGTGGGATCGACTGCTTAAATGCCCCTACTTCCGTGATCAAGAGCTCCATGGCTGCCTGGACCGTCACGCTCCCGGCGGAGCTGCGCGATGACCTGACGGCAAGGCACGAAGGTGCCTTGCCGAACGAGACGGGCGGACCGCTCGTAGGTGTCGTCGATCACGAGGCAAAGCATGTCGCTGCGGTCCACGTCCTTACCACGCCCTCTGACAGCGCCGGGACGAGATCGGAATTCGTCCGCGGCACCCGAGGCCTGCGGCGCCTCATTGAGGAGGCACGAGGTCGTTCCGGAGGTCAGGTGCGCTACATCGGCGAGTGGCACTCGCATCCACGCGGGACATCGGCATCGCCCAGCACCACAGACATCCGACAGATCTGTCAGCTGTCGCTGGTGCTTGACCTGGATGGCCTTCCGGCGCTTTCGCTGATCATCGGCGATTAGGACCTGGCAATGCTTGTCGGCAAGGTGGCCTGATGGGCGAGAAGGTTCCACTTGGTACAACCAGGATCGGTCTCGCCCTTTCAGGGGGAGGCTTCCGCGCTGCCGTTTTCCACCTGGGTATCGTTAGGTGGCTGGCAGAGGAACACCTCCTTGAACGGGTCACACAGGTCTCAACCGTTTCCGGCGGCAGCCTTGTGACTGGCGCCATTTTTTCAGCTGCTGGTGGAGAATGGCCGTCGTCATCGGAGTTCCTACAGACGGTCTATAGCTCTCCGACCTTCCGGAGAGCCCAATATGGCACGTCAACAGCACCTGTCTTGAGACCGGAAAAAACTGGCGCTTCACGCGCGACTCCATGGGTGACTGGCAGTTCGGGAGGCACTACTCTTCTGACGTGGCCGTCGCGGATGCCATGGCCGCCTCGGCCGCTGTGCCGTACGTCATCGGCGCCCTCAAGCTCGAACTGCCTAAGGAGGGGTGGTGGCAAAAACGAGAACATGGCCATTGAACCTCTCTATAAGCCCATAGAAGGCCTTCAAGGATGCGACGTGTTGATATGCGGCGACGCCTCAGGTCCTCTCGGCCCACCCTCTGGGATTCTGTCGAGCCTGTTGAAAGGAAGGCTCGCGTCGCCACGCCTATTCGATATCGCAAGCGATCAGATACGGGCACTCCGTTCGCGAATGCTGATGAAGGCTATAAGTCAGGAGGAGATAGCGGGATTCCTTTCCGGCTCGGCACTTCTCCGAGGCAGTTTAAGATGCAGGCTGGTAACGTAGGGAGCCTGACTGACGAAGAATGTGCAGCCTGCCTGAACTATCCGACCAACCTCACGAAAGTTGCGGGTTCAGATTTCGACCGCATCGCTCATCATGGATACGAGGTCGCACGTATGACCATGGGGACGTATCGCCGCAGAAACACTGATGCTGTTGGTTGCTGAGAAGGAACCCGCTTGCCTTACATCACCTACGCCATCGGTGAGACATGGAGCGCAGCACTCCAACGCCGCGACATCACTCAGGCAACTGGGTTTGCAGCCTAGTACCCGTCGAATGCATCAAAACATCTTCCTCCAAGAGTCCGTCGGCCTGCCACCGGGAGCAAAATCAATCCCGTCGCGAAATTCGTTCGACCAGCGCCGCCGCCTCACCTATTGGCCAATTGGAAGATCGCAGACGTTCCGTTGCCGTGAGCGGATCGGATAAGATCTGGGACAGGTCGATTTCTCGTGCGAGATCGGCTGAGAACTCTCGAAATGGCGTGAGATTAATGAGGGGAACACCGATCAGGACGGGAACGGATAGATCAAGCGCCTTGGCGATCAGCGATCTAAACCCCCCGCCTTCGACCTCGGCCTTTCCGAATTTGCAGAGAACCAGCAAGGCGGTTTGGCTTGACAACTGCGCTTCGGCAGCGGTGCACGCGCGGAGCAGCCGATCGGTATTCAAAACGCAGCCTCGTGCTTGAGGACCTCGATCATCTGATATCCCGTGAAGCTCACCTGTGGCGAGGTCCCGCAGATACATGTCGCATTTCAGGCGACCTGGTTTCGGCTCACTACGCTGGATGAGGCCGGCCAATCGCATGCCTTGCTTAGCCCTGGCAGCGGTGAATTCCTGCAAGAAAGCTTCGAACTTGGGACCGTCTGAATAAACGATCGCGGTGATTGGATAATCGAGGCGTCCAGCTTGCATGCGAGAGCTTCCTTTCGTAAGAATTTGCGTCAGTTAACATCGAACCGCGGCTGGGCGAACGGAAGCACTTCGAGGGGCGTGCCAACTTCGACAGGCGTTGATGCTCCAGGCACAACGGCAACGGCATCCGCGAACACCAACGGCATCATTCTGTGGGACCCATCCGGCCCGCTGCGGTGCGCGGTCAATCGACCCTGCTCGACGTTCAAACGGACCGGCAGCAGTTCCGTGCGACCCGGTTTGCGGGGATGTGTGAAGTTTATTTTGGCCGTGATGCGGTTCGCTGGAGCTTGACCGAGAAGCGCTTTCATCATCGGGCGCACGAAGGCGAGCGCGCCAAACGCTGCAGCTTGTGGGTTGCCGGGTAGTCCTATGAAATACGCGCCTGCAAGCGTGCCGAAAGCCAGCGGCTTTCCGGGCTTCATCGCCACCTTGACGATGTCGAGGCCACCCCCGGCACGTACGACGGCATTGCGCACATGATCTTCTTCGCCGACCGACATACCGGCGGTGACGATAACGAGGTCGGCCGTTCCCGCGATGCGTTCGAGTGCTTGCGTGATGGCAGCCAGGTCGTCACGAACGGTTAGGGACGTGACATGCGCGCTCGGCTCCGCCAGCAACGCGCCAAGCATGGGCCCGTTGCTGTCGTAAATGGCGCCGAAGGGAAGTGGCTCGCCTGCATGGCGGAGCTCTGAACCCGTCACGAGGACCACAATCCGTAGGGGGCATGCAACCGAAACCGTTGCAATGCCAAGCGCGCTTAGCAGCGCGACTTCTGTCCAGCCGATAACGCGGCCTGGCCGAAGGATAGCCGTGCCCTTTGTTACGTCCTCGCCAACCCGTCGAACGTGGCAACCAGCTTCGACGTCAAGCCCGAACTGCACGTGATCGCCCCTGCAGGTTGCGTGCTCCTGCATGACGACGGTATCCGCTCCGCCTGGCAATGGGGCACCAGTCATGACGCGATGGGCTGTCCCCGGCGTCAACACGTCCGGCTTGTCGCCAGCGCGCGTGCGCCCGGAAATAGGCAGGACCAGCGGCACGCCCGTCTCGCCCGAAAGACGGACGGCATATCCATCCATCGCCGCCTGATCGAATGGCGGAAGGGCACACGGAGCTTCGATCGTCGCTGCCAAGATGCGTCCGACCGCACGCACCAACGGCACGTCCTCCTGCCTGTTGAGCGGTTCAGCAAGCGCGACGGCGACGGCTCGAGCGGTTTCAAACGACACCATCTGCGCATCTGAGTGGAAGCAGCTATGGCGTACTGCACGCATCGTCAGGCCGCCTTCATTCCCGGCAGGGACTTTTCGAGAATTGCACGCATGGCCGCCAGGCCAGGATCTTCCGATCGATTCATGAGACCAATGAGCTGGGTCCAATGATCGTCGGAGGCGGTGTCCACGAAATTGCGAACGGCCGAGCCGACGATCTCGGCTGGCAAGCGACCGGACGCATCCGCCGCCGCAGCCAAACGGGCAAGCAAGGCGGGCTCGTCGAATGCTGCAACGAGACCCATGGCGACATTCGGGTCGTCCAGCGAGGCAATCAGGTTTCCCAGCATCGCATCGTCCTCACTGCACCAACGGCGAGGATGAGCCGTCGAGATCAATCCCACAAATATCCGCCTGGCCGACAAGCAGGGACACGTATTGCGCCGTGGCTTGCCGATTGACGTGCTCGGTCAAGTAGGCGGCGATCCGCTTCCGCACAGCCTCGAACGGGAGCTGGCGGCCGTCGATCAGCCGCGTCAGGCGGATGAGGTGGAAGCCGTAACGTGTCTCCACCGGAGGCGACATGTCGCCGGGGGCGAGATTAATCAGAGCGGCTTCGAATTCCGGCGTCGTGTCGCCCGGCCCAATCTGACCGAGGCTGCCACCGATGGCCCCCGATGGGCAATCCGAGCAGTCCTGCGCCAGGGCTGCGAAACGCTCCGGTGCAACTGCCAGCGCCGATCTGAGCGACAGCGCCTTTTCTCGCGCCGCGGCGAAGGCTTCGCTTTCATCGCGGCGTGCGCCGATGAGGATGTGATCGGCTTCATAGAGCGATGGCGTCACGAAGCGGTGAAGGTTGTTGTCATAGAAGCGGCGCAGCGTTTCTTCGTCCGCCTCCGGAACACGAACTTCGCGTTCGATGAGGCCGCGCACCTGGGCGTCCTCCACCGTTTCCTGGCGCCCGTCCTCATCGGTCTTCTGCTCAACGCCGACATCGAGCCGCCGCGCTTCCTGCAGCAGCAATTCGCGAATGACCAGCGCTCGGGTTGCCGCCCTCCAGCCCTCGCCGGGGTTGCGCGCGGGAAAGTTCTGCACCTCGGCGGCAATCGCCTTACGCGAAATCGTCACACCATTGACTGTTACTGGCGGCATCGCCACGCGCTCGCGCGACGGCGCGGTGTCGGGAACGGCGGGTCGGTGTTCGTGCGGGTGTTCGGATGACGGGCCGCGGCTGGCGGCATGATTGATGACGAGCGCGGTCATGATCTACTCCGCAGGCTGGGGTGAGGGAACGGCAACAGGTCGCACCGGCTCGGTCGACTGGACCGCTGGCACGGGCGCGGGTGATCGGCGCTCCGCGAAGCGGGTACGCACAACCTGATAGCCAGGGCGGCCGAGATACCAGATCGGCGCACTCCAGACATGGACCAGCCTTGTGAACGGGAAGACCAGGAAGATGGTCATACCGAACAGGAGGTGTGCCTTGAAGATCGGGTTGACGTCGGCGACATAGGCTGCGGCCGCTGGCTGTAGGGTGAGAATGCCCTGCGCCCAGTTCATGAACTTCACCATCTCGTGACCATCCATGTGACCGAGCGAGACGAAGATTGTGGAGAGGCCAAGAGTAAGTTGCAGCCAGAGCAGCAACAGAATAGCGATGTCGCCGGGAGCGGACGTGTTGCGGATGCGGGTATCGAACAGCCGACGATGAGCGAGAAGCGCGATGCCGATAAAGCAGGCGACACCTGCAATGCCGCCGACCGTGATGGCGAGCCCCTGCTTGAAACTGTGAGAGATGCCGAGCGCGTCGAATACCCAGATCGGCGTCAGCAGGCCGACGAAATGCCCGCCGAAGATCGCCAGGATACCGACGTGGAAGAGATTGGAACCCCAGCGAAGCTGGCGCCGCCGCAAAAGTTGGGAGGAGCCAGTCTTCCACGTATATTGCTCTCGGTCGAAACGGATAAGGCTCCCAAGCAGGAAAACTGTCAGGCAGAAATAGGGATACCAGCCAAAAAGCGCGTCGTTGATTGTGTTAGACATCGCTTCCCCCTATTTCAGGTCCGAAATTGTACCGTGCGTTGCGGTTTGCGGCGCGCATCTGAATTCGCAAGCGATCAACGGAACAGCCGTCGGTCGCATTTCCTGGGCCGAACGTGACTGCAGTTTCTTCCCAAACTGCATCAAGGGCCGCCAGGTCCTCCGGCTCATCGTCGTCGAGCGCAGTTGTGACCACAGCGGGTTCGCTGAGGATAGAGCGCAGGGCCGCGAATACGGCGCCATATCCCCCGTTTCGCTTGGCGAGCCGCTCTTCCAGCAGTGCGAAAATGTGGGCGGTCTCGTTGAGGAGACCCCGCGCCTCCTCGAGCGGACGGTCAGAAAGAAACTCCAAGAAAAGCGGTATGAAGTCGGGCAGTTCGTTCGCCGTGACGAGTAGCCCAGCTCGCTGATAATGTTCGACCAGATCGACCATCGCCTGACCACGATCCCGGCTCTCGCCATGGATGTGTTCGAAAAGGTGCAATGAGTGACGTCGCGTCTTGTCGAACAGCTCGACGTACCGCTCCTGGAGGTCGTACAAATTCAGAATGCATAGATCGCCAAGCAAGGGATGAAGCTGCTCGATTGCATTGTTCGATACCAACCTCTCAGTAGCGAGGGCGGCAGTGATTTCCGGGATCGCTGCGGAAAGCTCCTCAGTCGGATACGTAAGGAGCGCCGAGAGCGCCTTGAACGTTTTGTGCGATAGCATTACCGTCATCACACGATCTCCATCGGGTTTGTTGCTCGCTTGGTCTGCTTGGTGCCAAAGAGGTTCGTCTCCGTGGAGCCGCCCGAGCAGCCGTTTCCGAAGGAGAAGCCACAGGAGCCGCGCATGTCCTGCGCGTCCTCACTCCATTCGCGGTGCGCCGTCGGAATGACGAAACGATCCTCGTAATTCGCGATCGCCATCACCTTGTACATTTCGTCGATAGCCGTTCCCGTCAGGCCGACCCGCGCCGCGATCGACTCGTCGAGGCGACCGTCGATCGTCTTGGCCCGCATGTAGCTGCGCATCGCCAGCATGCGCTCGAGCGCGAGAGCGACAGGCTCCTCCTTGCCCGCCGTCAGTAGATTGGCGAGATACTGGAGCGGGATGCGCAGGCTGCGCACATCGGGCATGTCGCCGTCGACGCCCATCTTGCCCGCGGCCGCCGCTGACTGGATGGGTGACAGTGGCGGCACGTACCAGACCATCGGCAGGGTGCGGTATTCCGGATGGAGCGGGAAGGCGATTTTCCATTCCATCGCCATTTTCCAGACGGGCGACAGTTTGGCCGCTTCCAGCCAATTGTCGGGAATCCCGTCAGCGCGGGCCTGGGCGATAACGGCCGGGTCGTTCGGATTGAGGAAAACGTCGAGCTGCGCCTGATAGAGATCCTTCTCATCGGGAGTGCTGGCGGCCGCCTCGATACGATCCGCATCGTAAAGGATCACGCCGAGATAGCGGATGCGCCCGACGCAGGTTTCCGAACATACCGTCGGCTGCCCCGCCTCGATGCGGGGATAGCAGAAGATGCACTTCTCCGATTTTCCCGACGACCAGTTGTAGTAGATCTTCTTGTAGGGGCAGCCGGAGACGCACATGCGCCATCCCCGGCATTTGTCCTGGTCGATCAGGACGATGCCGTCCTCTTCGCGTTTGTAGATGGCACCCGAGGGGCATACAGCCGCGCAGGTCGGATTAAGGCAGTGCTCGCACAATCGCGGCAGGTACATCATGAAGGTGTTTTCGAACTGACCATAGATGTCCTTCTGGACACCCTCGAAATTCACGTCCTTCGAACGCTTCTCGAACTCGCCGCCGAGAATCTCCTCCCAGTTCGGGCCCCACTCGATCTTTTCCATCCGCTCGCCGGTGATCGCCGAACGCGGGCGGGCCGTTGGGAAAGCTTTCGATTCCTTCGCCGTATGCAGGTGTTCGTAGTCAAAAGTGAACGGCTCGTAATAGTCGTCGATCTCCGGCAGGTCGGGGTTGGCGAAGATGTTGGCAAGGATGCGCCATTTGGCGCCCATCTTAGGCTCGATGCGGCCGTTCTTCTTGCGCCGCCATCCGCCGTTCCATTTCTTCTGGTTCTCCCACTCCTTGGGATAGCCGACACCGGGCTTGGTCTCGACATTGTTGAACCAGGCGTATTCGACGCCCTCCCGGTTGGTCCAGACGTTCTTGCAGGTGACGGAGCAGGTGTGGCATCCGATGCATTTATCGAGGTTCAGCACCATCGCAATCTGAGCGCGGATTTTCATTCTGCAGCCTCCTTCGGCGCTTCGGATGCGAGCGGCCCTTCGAGCCAATCGACATTGGCCATCTTGCGGACGACGATGAACTCATCGCGGTTTGAGCCCACGGTGCCGTAATAGTTGAAGCCGTAAGACTGTTGGGCGTAGCCGCCGATCATGTGGGTGGGTTTCAGCACCGTTCTGGTGACCGAGTTGTGGATGCCGCCCCGGTTGCCGGTCATCTCCGATCCTGGCGTGTTCACGATCTTTTCCTGGGCGTGATACATCATCATCATGCCCGGCTTGATGCGTTGGGAGACAACGGCACGCGCGGTGAGCGCGCCGTTGATGTTGAAGACCTCGACCCAGTCATTGTCGACCAGACCGGCCGTCTTGGCGTCGGTCTCGGAGATCCACACCACCGGGCCGCCGCGGTTGAGCGTCAGCATCAGCAGATTGTCCGAATAGGTGGAATGGATGCCCCATTTCTGGTGGGGCGTGATGAAGTTGAGGACGATTTCCTTGTGTCCGTTGGGACGGACATCCTTGATACCCGGGATCGTCTTGAGATCGACTGGCGGCTTCCAGGTGACGAGCCCCTCGCCGAAGGCCCTCATCCAGAGGTGATCCTGGTAGAGCTGCTGGCGGCCGGTCAATGTCCGCCACGGGATCAATTCGTGGACGTTGGTATAGCCGGCGTTGTAGCAGACCTTCTCGCTTTCGATGCCGGACCATGTCGGTGAAGAGATGATCTTGCGCGGCTGCGCCTGGATATCGCGAAAGCGGATCTTCTCGTCTTCCTTCGGCAAGGCAAGGTGGGCGTGCTCACGGCCGGTGATCTCCGACAAGGCTTCCCAAGCCTTGATCGCGACCTCGCCATTCGTCTCCGGCGCCAGCATGAGGATGACCTCGCAAGCGTCTATGTCGGTCTCGATCTTCGGCAAGCCCTTGGCCGCACCGTCAAGGTGCACCCCGTTCAATGCTCCGAGCGCCTCGACTTCGTGCTTGGTGTCCCAAGCAATGCCTTTGCCCCCGTTGCCGACTTTCGTCATCAACGGCCCCAGCGCCGTGAACTGGGCGTAGAGGTTGGGGTAGTCGCGGCTGACCAGCGTCACCGACGGCATGGTCTTGCCCGGGATTGGCTCGACTTGGCCGAGCTTCCAGTCCTTCACGTCGAGGCCCTGGGCCATCTCGGCCGGGCTGTCATGCTGGATCGGAGTGAGAACCACATCCTGTTCGACGCTCAGAACCTCGGGGGCGACTTCTGAGAAAACCTTCGCGAGACCCTTGTAGATCTCCCAGTCGGAGCGCGACTCCCAGACTGGATCTACGGCCGCCGACAGCGGATGGATGAAGGGATGCATGTCGGACGTGTTGAGGTCGTTTTTCTCGTACCAGGTGGCCGTCGGCAGCACGATGTCGGAGTAGACGCAGGTGGTCGACATGCGGAAGTCGAGCGTGACCAGGAGGTCGAGCTTTCCCTGCGGCGCCGTCTCGTGCCAGACGACTTCGGTGTTGCGGACCGCCCCTTCCGCGCCGAGGTCCTTGCCCATCACACCGTGGGTCGTGCCGAGCAAATGCTTGAGGAAGTATTCGTGCCCCTTGCCTGATGAACCGAGGAGATTTGAGCGCCAGACGAACATGTTGCGCGGCCAGTTGTCGGGATCGTCGGGATCATGACAGGAGAGTTCCAGTTCACCGGATTTCAGCGCGTTGACGACATAGTCCTTCGGCTCAAGGCCGGCGGCCTTGGCCTTGGCGGCGATCGTCAGCGGATTCTGCTTCAGCTGAGGCGCCGAGGGCAACCAACCCATACGTTCAGCGCTCACATTGTAGTCGATGAAACTCTTGTTCCAATCGCCCTCGGGCGCGGTCGGCGACAGTATTTCGGCAGCCGTCAGGGTCTCGTAGCGCCACTGGTCGGTCTGCGCATAGAAGAAGGACGTCGAGTTCATGTGCCGGGGTGGCCGGCTCCAATCGAGCCCGAACGCAAGCGGCGTCCAGCCTGTCTGCGGCCTCAGCTTCTCCTGCCCGACGTAATGCGACCAACCGCCGCCCGATTGACCGATGGCGCCGCAGAAAACCAGGAGATTGATGATCCCCCGGTAGGTCATGTCCATGTGGTACCAGTGGTTCACACCAGCGCCGAGGATCACCATCGAGCGGCCGTTGGTTTTCTCCGCGTTGGTGGCAAATTCACGGGCAACCGTGATGATCGCATCGCGCTTTACCCCGGTAATGCGCTCCGCCCAGGCGGGCGTGAACGGCACGTCCTCGTCATAACTCTTGGCGGCGTGGGAGCCGCCAAAGCCCCGGTCGAGACCATAATTGGCCATCATCAGGTCGTGCACGGTGGCAACTGCCACCTGGGAGCCGTCGCTCAGCTTGATCCGCCGGACCGGAAGGTTGCGGGTGAGAATTTCACCGTGATCGGTTGATACGAAATGCTCGGTGGCGCGCCCGCCAAAATACGGAAAATCGACAGGTACGATCTTGGATTTCTTGCCAGCAAGCGTCAGCCTGAGCCGAATGCTCCGACCTTCGCCGTCCTTCTCCTCGAGGTTCCATTTGGCGCCCTCGCCCCAGCGATAGCCGATCGATCCGCGCGGTGAGACAAGTTTATCCGTAGTCTCGTCGATCGCGACCGTCTTCCATTCCGGATTGTTGCTCTCACCCAGGCCACCAGCGATCTCCGAGGCTCGCAGAAGCCGTTCGGGAACGAACCGGCCATCGCGCTCCGTGAGGCGAACCAGGAACGGCAGGTCGGTGTATTTGCGGGCGTAGTCATCGAAATACGGGACAGTACGATCGAGGTAATATTCGCGAAGAATGACATGGCCCATGGCCAGTGCCAGTGCAGCGTCGGTCCCCTGCTTCGGATTGAGCCAGATGTCGGCAAACTTGGTCGCCTCGGCGTAGTCCGGGCTGACGACCGCACTCTTCGTGCCCTTGTAACGAACTTCGGTATAGAAGTGCGCATCGGGCGTCCGTGTCTGCGGCACGTTGGAACCCCAGACGATGATGAAGCCTGCATTGTACCAGTCTGCGCTTTCGGGAACGTCGGTCTGCTCGCCCCAGGTCTGGGGGCTCGCTGGCGGCAGATCGCAATACCAGTCGTAAAACGACATGCAAACGCCACCCATCAGCGACAGATAGCGCGAGCCCGCTGCGTACGACACCATCGACATGGCCGGGATCGGCGAAAAGCCGATGACACGGTCGGGACCATGAGCCTTCACTGTATAGGCATTGGCCGCCGCGATGAGTTCGTTCACCTCGTCCCAGGTCGCGCGCACGAAGCCACCGTGGCCGCGGATGGAGATGTAGGATTTCCGCTTGTCAGCATCCTTGACAATCGAGGCCCATGCGGCAACGGGCGGCATCGTGGTGCGAGCGGCCCGCCACAGCTTCAGCAGGCGCCCGCGGATCATCGGATATTTCACCCGCGCGCCGGAATAAAGGTACCAGCTATAGGACGCGCCGCGCGCGCAGCCGCGCGGTTCATGGTTGGGAAGATCGGGCCGTGTGCGTGGATAGTCGGTCTGCTGTGTCTCCCAGGTGACGATGCCGCCTTTGACGTAAATCTTCCACGAACAGGAGCCGGTGCAGTTCACGCCATGGGTGGAGCGCACGATCTTGTCGTGCTGCCAGCGCTTGCGGTAGCCGTCCTCCCAAGAGCGATCCTCGTTGGTGACGATGCCGTGGCCGTCGGAGAAACTGTCGACGGTCTTGCGGAAGAAGGTTAGCCGGTCGAGAAAATGCGACATTGCTCTTGCCTCTGATTATTCGGCTACGGCCGG
Organism: Mesorhizobium sp. P2_E6; assembly: GCF_056403835.1. Lineage (NCBI taxonomy): Bacteria > Pseudomonadati > Pseudomonadota > Alphaproteobacteria > Hyphomicrobiales > Phyllobacteriaceae > Mesorhizobium > Mesorhizobium sp. P2_E6. The sequence goes on along the minus strand of NZ_JBFUEQ010000015.1, from coordinate 309,014 downwards.
ATGGACGGACGCGCCACGCTTGGCACGCTCGATGTCGTGAAGAAGCCCGCCCTTGCGGGTGTAGACGGCCCAAGTGATGACGAGGCAGCTGACGTAGAAGATCAAGAACCCCCAGAGCGCGGCGCTCGGCCCGCCCGTCAAGGCGATCGAACTGCCGTAGCTCTTCGGGATGAAGAAGGCGCCGAAGGCAGCAATAGCCGAGGTAAAGCCGGTGATGGCGGCGGACTCCTTCTCCGCCTGCCGACGGCGCGTCTCTGCATCGGCCGTGGGCATCAAGCGGCCCATCTCCTTGGCCATGATCACCGGGATCATCTGGAAGGTGGAGGCATTGCCGACACCGGTGGCGAAGAACAGCAGCAGGAACGCGGCGAAGAAGCCAAGGAACGCACCAGGTTGATCCTTGATGCTGATGAACCACAAAACCCCTGCTGCACCCGCGATCATTAGGACGAAGACCCAGAAGGTGACGCGCGCGCCGCCATATTTGTCCGCCAGCCACCCGGTGCCTGAGCGCGACAGGGCGCCGACAAGCGGGCCGAGAAAGGCGAACTGAAGTGCGTTGACGTCCGGGAACAACATTTTCGTGAGCAGCGGGAATCCGGCCGAATAGCCAATGAAAGACCCAAAAGTTCCAGTGTAGAGCCAGCACATGATCCAGTTGTGCCGGCGCTGGAAGATCACGGCCTGCTCGGTGAAGGATGCCTTGGCCGAAGCGATGTCGTTCATGCCGAACCAGGTCGCAAAAGCCGAGATCGCAATAAACGGCACGAATACGAACCCGGCATTCTGCAGCCACAAGGGCGCCTCGCCCGTCGGTCCCTTGACCATGGCCGGATCGCCACCGAACCAGCCGAATATCCCGGCGGTGATTGCGAGCGGCACGACGAACTGGACGACGCTGACGCCGAGATTGCCAAGGCCGGCGTTAAGCGCAAGCGCATTGCCCTTTTCCGCCTTCGGGAAGAAGAAGGAAATATTGGCCATAGACGAGGCGAAGTTGCCGCCGCCAAGGCCGCAAAGCAACGCCAGCATCAACAGCACGACATAGGGGGTGTCAGGATTCTGCACTGCATAGCCGATCCCGACCGCCGGGATGAGGAGCGACCAGGTCGTGAGCGTCGTCCAGAGCCTGCCGCCGAAAATCGGCACCATGAAGGAATAGAAGATGCGCAGCGTCGCGCCCGAGATTCCGGGCAGAGCCGCGAGCCAGAAGAGCTGGTCGGTGGTGAAGGTGAAACCCACGAGCGGCAGCTTGGCGACGACGACGGACCATACCTGCCAGATGGCAAAAGAAAGGAGAAGCGCCGGGATCGAAAGCCACAGGTTGCGCCGCGCGATCTGGCGCCCTTTCTCCTCCCAAAAAATGGGGTCGTCCGGACGCCAGTCGGTGAGAGCGCCGCCTTTCTGTGGCCCGAGCGCCGGCTTGGGCATGCCCTGCATTTCGGGGAAAGGCGGGAGCTTGGCGAGTGCCTCGCCAGCGACCCCACGTTCCATTTGGCGGATGGCAACGTGCATCCATAGCAGCGCACCAGTGACCAGGACAAAAAGCGCCATGAAGCAGCTCGTCCATAGGCCGGTGAGGTCAAGCAGCAGGCCGAACAAGATCGGCAGCAGAAAACCGCCCAGGCCACCGATCATGCCGACGAGACCGCCGACCGAACCGACATGGTCGGGATAGTAGACCGGGATGTGCTTGTAGACGGCAGCCTTGCCGAGGGCCATGAAGAAGCCGAGCACGAAGATCGTGATGACGAAGCCGACGAGGCTCATCTCCAGATGGAAGGAGGTTACGCCCTTGAGGCCATGGACCATGTAGTCGGTCGGTGGATAGGACAGGATGAAGGTCGCAGCGACCGAGACCAGGAACGTCCAGTAGAGCACGCGCCGTGCGCCAAAGGTGTCCGACAGGTGTCCGCCATAGGCGCGAAACAGGCTCGCCGGAACCGAGAAGAATGCCGCGATCATCCCGGCCGTCTTGATGTCCAGGCCGTAGACGTTGATGAGATATTGCGGCAGCCAGAGCGCGAGCGCGACGAAGGCGCCGAAGACAAAGAAATAATAGAGCGCGAAGCGCCAGATCTGCACGTTCTTCAAGGGCTCGAGTTCGAGCCATGCACTTTTCGGCTTGATGCCAGACCGCCGCCGCTCGACGATAATGGGGTCGTCCTGCGTCGTAAGCCAGAAGATGACGGCCATGACGACCAAACCGGCTGCCCAGACTTGCGCCACGGTTTGCCATCCGAAGGCGACGAGCACGAAGGGAGCGAGGAATTTGGTGACCGCGGCGCCAACATTGCCCGCGCCGAAGATGCCGAGTGCCGTGCCCTGCTTTTCCGGCGGGAACCAGCGCGACACATAGGCAACACCGACTGCAAACGAGCCACCGGCAATGCCGACGCCGAGGGCGGCCACCAGCATTTGCGCATAGGTGTGAGCATAGGAAAGCAGAAAGGTGGCGACGGCGGCGGCGAGCATGTTGGTGGTGAAGACGATCCGGCCGCCAAAGCGGTCCGTCCAGATACCCAGCACGACCCTTATAAGGGAGCCCGTGAGAATCGGGGTGCCGACAAGCAGGCCGAACTGAGTCTCGCTAAGGCCGAGTTCCTGGCGGATGCGAATGCCAATGATGGAGAAAATGGTCCAGACCGCAAAGCAGACCGTAAATGCGGCCGTGCTTGCACCCAAGATCTGACCGGACTTCGGATACGCGCTTGTCTGCAATGTCGTCGACCCTTTTGAAGATAGCAAGGGAACGGGCTCCTGTCTGCCCACTGCCAAATTGGCCAAGCAGGGAGTCGGGGCATTGATCTAGATCAAGGCGATCTGTGATATTTATCAAATGATGCAACGGTGACTATCTCAGTAGAGGAGACAATCAGTTGCACGGGCTGGCGGATGAGGTGGCACCGGAGGCGCTGCCGCTGTTTCGAGCGCTGTCCGCATCCAGGCGAGCCGACCTGCTGCGAAACGCCGTGGTACACAGTGTAGCCTCAGGCACCGTTTTGTTCGAGCAAGGCGATGTGCCAACCTTCCAACTGATCGTGCTGGCAGGATCCGCGCAATTATTTGGACGATCCATCGAAGGTCGTGAAGTCTTGATCGAAGCTGTTCGCGCCCCGGATCTGGTCATCCCTGCGGCTGTCCTGACCGGTGCGCCTTATCTCATGCAGGCGCGGGTGCCGGAGCCTTCGCGGTTTCTGCTGATCCATGCGGCAGCGTTTCGCGCGGCCGTCGACGCGGACCCCTTGCTGGCGCATGCCGTCATCGGCAGCCTCGCGCAGCAATTTCGGCGCATGGTCCGTCAAATCAAGAACCTCAAGTTGAGAACCGCGACCCAGCGTGTCGGATGTTACCTCTTGGCCCTCTCACAGAGGCAGCGCAATCCAGACAAAGCAGTCCTACCGTTTGAGAAGATGCTGATCGCCTCCGAACTTGGAATAACTCGAGAATCCTTTTCGCGTGCGTTGTCCAGCCTGAGCAACTCAGGCATTCGAGTCGATGGCCAAATTGTCGTGATTCATGACGCTCCCCGGCTGGCCGCCGAATGCGGGTTTGACCCCGTTACCGACGGGCCTGAGACCGATGACTTCGTGGTCTGATTGACCGAAGTCGCGGCGATCCTTGATGTTGGTTGATCCAAGTCAACGCTAGTCCGTCACTCTTGCCGTCACCTCAACCAGTTGAGGAAGGAGAACAGGTGTGCCAACGGACAGTTCGACGATCACTATCTTGGTGTTGGATGTCTTTGCCTTCCTGGCTGTGCTGGCGTACGCCTCGTTCGAATCGCGTCATAAGTCACGCAAACAGCGCCGTGCGCTGATCAAAACGTATTTGGACGAGAAACCTCGCCAGAATTCCGTCAAGCCGAAAGCCTGAAGCGCCAATATGAGAATTCAGGGGAACCTTGAGGATGGGCCCACCTCCACAAATTGGCGTCCGCAGCATCGATGCTTGGATCAAGCTATCTGGACGTTTAGGACGTCGTTAAGCGATTACTCCATTGCTGGCGCTTGGAGGTTTATCGGCCGCGTATTGATCGGCCCGCGATGCCGGAGGGGATAGCACAAGACCTGAAATGGGCCTTGCCGATGATTTTTCTCGCGCCGATGGGGAGGAATGGCACTGGGAAGGGCGATCAACCTATCGATCGAGCTTCGGGCGGGTGTTAGAGACCTGTCTCCGGCTTATTTTGCCATGGTGATGGCAACGGGGGTTTTGTCGATCGGCCTCAGCCTTCTCGGCATGCCCGCTGTTGGCGTCGGCATGTTTGTCCTGAATATCGCTATCTATTTCATTATTACCGTGCTTACCTTGCTGCGATTGGCGTGGTTTCCGTCCGATTTCGTCAGCGATCTGATCGACCACCGCCGCGCCCCCGGCTTCTTTACGTTCGTTGCCGCATCCTGCATTTTGGGTAGCCAGTGTCTCATAATCGCCCATAGTCTGACTGTCGCAGTCGCGTTCTGGTTGATCGGGCTGGTGCTCTGGCTGGGCCTGACCTATGCGATCTTCGTCGCGCTCACCGTTAAACAGAAGAAACCGTCTCTGGAGGAGGGTCTAACCGGCGCTTGGCTGCTCGCGATAGTCGCCACGCAGTCGGTAGCCCTGCTCAGCGCGTTGATTGCGGCTCATTGGGCGCAGCCCTACCGCATCGAACTCAACTTTCTGGCTCTGTCGATGTGGCTGTGGGGCGGAATGTTCTATATCTGGATGATATCACTGATCTTTTATCGCTATACATTTTTTGCGTTTTCGCCGGGTGACTTGTCTCCGCCTTACTGGATAAATATGGGAGCGATGGCGATTTCAGTGCTGGTAGGCGCCACGCTCGTCGAAAACACCAAAGGGGCGCCATTTCTGCAGTCGCTGCTGCCCTTCATCAAGGGTTTCACGGTATTTTTCTGGGCGACCGGAACATGGTGGATTCCGATGCTACTGGTGCTCGGAGTCTGGCGGCATATCTACCGCCGCTTTCCGTTACGCTACGATCCTTCCTATTGGGGCGCGGTGTTCCCGCTGGGGATGTACACTCTCTGCACTTTCAAGATGGCTGAGGCGCTGGATCTCGGCTTCCTACTATCAATCCCACGCTACTTCATTTTCGTCGCTGGCGCGGCCTGGTGCCTCGCCTTCGTGGGATTTGTCCACAACATCACGATGTGGCTTCTGGGCAGGCAGCCGGCGAGTCGAAGCACCTAATATGCTTTGCTGCGGTTGATATGCCGCCCACCTGTCAGTGGTAATCAATAGTTTGTCATTCAATTGGCGCGCCGATTCCAAGCCGATTCACAGCATCTGCTGGCGGGACGACTGCGGTCGAAAGCGAGGCCGCCAGTTGCTCGCCCCTCTCCTCTTCCTACCCGCCAGGCGATGCTGCTGACCGATTGCTCTTCCGGATCTGGTAGCTCGGGCGTCTCACGCCCGTAGTATGAGCATTCGACGGAAGGCCACCAGAAACAGGCCGAAGGCGACAACCCACAACATGCCCGCAAGGCTCGTTAAAGCGACGCCGTAGACGGGCAGAGATTCGACCAGGAGGCGCGACAGGCAGCAAATTGTCATCGTCACGAAGGCGCCTGTCGCCGGAACCGAGGTCTCGAAGGCGCGGCGGCTGTGCTTGCGGATCATGCTCGCCATGATGGCGAGAGCCATCGTGCCGATGGCGCCGATCGTCCAGGCATGAACGGCAGCCGCCTGCCCCAGCCTTGCAGGCGCGAAAATGTGGATCGCCAGAAGCCCGAAACCGACGGTGATCCAGCCGTACCCGATATGAAGAGCGAGGACTGACGACGACGCCACCATTCGCCACCCTTTCCACTGGGCGACTCGCATCACCTGAGCGCAGGCGGCAAGGGCGCAGGCAAGGCCAGTGAGTTGCGCCTGCGGCGCGACAACCCACGAACCAAGGGCGCATGCCGCCACGACGGCTGCCGCGTACTCCAAAACAGCGGAGCGATCGATGAAGATCCGGCCGCCGGCGCTTTCGACGTAAGCCATGGTCAAAGCCGGCACGACCCGTCCTCCAATGATCATGAGGAGGCCGATGATCGAAGCCAGGGCCAGTCGCAGTGCAAATTCTACCTGGCAGGACGCTGCCGTGAGCACGTTGCCGCCACAAAAGACAAGCAGCAGAAACACCACCTTCAGGTTGCGGCGGTCCCGGCTGGCGATCACATGTCCCGCCGCGATCAAGAGGAGTGTCAGGACCAACAGCGCCGAGAGGGCAAGCCCGGCCGAAAGCGACAGGAACAGGAAAGTCCCCCGGCTGCACAGCAATAGAGCGACCAGCAAACGCGTGGTGAGCGGCGACACCGCACGACGTCCTGTCCATCGCGGCAGCGCCGTCAACAGAAAACCAGTCAGGATGGCTGGAACCATCCCGAACAGAAGCACGTCACGATGCCAATCGCCGGGAGAAATCCCGGTTGGGCCGATGGCCTGTATTCCGAACGCTGAGGGCAGCCAGACCGCCGCGCCTACGATCGCGTCCAGACCGGCGATGAGAAAAAATGGCCGAAACGGCGCCGGCATCCGCCTCGCATCGACAGCGAGCGCGCTCCCGTCAGTAGCCATGCGACAATTCCTCCACGGCGATGGCCGACACGAGATCCTCGCTTCGCCGTTCGCAAGACCGGCGATCGAAAACAGCCGATCCGAAGGCAATAGCGTGGGTCATCGACCTCCGTATTTGCTCAAACGCAAACAGGCTTCAAAACGGTTGACTATAATCAAGACCAGTTTTCGAGACCGGATCGGCGGATAAGACGGCGCCGCTCTATCCGTTGTGCAATCGGCCGCGAAACGTTTCCCCTCGCGTCGCGCCAACAGCTCGATCGGACGCCTGCAGGATTGTGATTGGCCTTGGCATAGGAGCGAACAAGATATGAAGCAGAACGGTCCATCGAGCAGCATTGACGACGGCGTCCGACGCTTTGCCGACATGGCCTTTTTCGGCCGGCTGGCAATCTTGATCAACGACGCCCAGCTGGATTGTGAGTGCCGTTCCAGGCTCGACGAGACGTTGGCGCGATTTACGGCTCTGGAGATCCGACGGATCGCCCGCGAACATCTCGCCAATGCCCGCAACCAACGCGAACGCATCGAAGCCATTCTCTTCTTCCTGCAGGACCTTGACGAAATGGGGGCTACCGAACGAGATCGTAGCGTCTACCTGGATATCGCGCTCCTGTTCGACGACATCGCGGACACCGCAAAGAAAGGCGCATTTTCGATGCGGCAACTCAGTTTATCCCCGGTGCAGACTGGGCCCTAGGCGGCCGACCCCAAGAACTTGTGAGAGCTGCAGCGGTCGCTGCCGGCCCGGTTCCAGTGATCGTCGACCAGAGCGCGCGGCCACCCCGCCCCGAGGGTGAAACTCAACACATTTCGCAAAGGAGAAATCGCGTGAAGAAATGCATGATGCCAACAGTCGCGATGGTCCTCTTCGCCGCCCCGGCGCTTGCGACGGGAATGCATTCCGACACTCATGACGGTCATGAAATGATGATTATCGGTCAGCCGGGCATGGCGGCCAACGTAGACCGTACCATCGCGATCAGCATGATGGAGAACGAAGATGGATCGATGGCGTTCGATCCGGTTTCAGTTAACGTGAGAAAAGGCGAGACAGTGCGCCTCACCCTCACCAATGAGGGCGAATACGACCACGAATTTGTGATGGATACGCATGAGCGTTTGATGGAGCATGAGGCCGGGATGGAGACGCTTCCCGACATGGAACACGCCGACCTCAATTCAATCCGCATCGGACCCAAGGGAAAAGGCGAGATCGTCTGGACCTTCACCAGCGTCGGCCAGTTCGACTTCGCCTGCCTAATACCTGGTCATTACGAGCTTGGAATGAAGGGGACCCTCACGGTGATCGCCAACTGAGCCTTGAGGCGACCGATCGACGTATTTCGTCAGGGTTGGACATCACCGCGCCGATTGAGGTCTTCCTATCTCGATCAACCAATCTGGCGGTCCCGGTTCAAGGCAAACCCAAATGTGTTCGCCAGCAAAGAACGCCTCGAACTGACACCTGAGTTTATCAGGATCGAAATCGAGAACGACCACGAATGTCTGACCGGGTTTGAGCCCGTCGAACATCGACAAGACGGCGGACTGCTTCCTTTCAGGAGGAAGTCTCCGCACGTCATATGTCGCGCCTTTCGGCGTCTGAAGATTCATTGCAATCCTTGCCCGTTGAGCAAATCCATCAGGACGATCACGCGACGGCGACTTTCTTTTCGCCCCACCGTGTCAGCTTGTCGCCAGGGTCCACGCCCGCCCAGCCAACCAGCCGGGCCGCCATCTCGACCACCATTTCCTCGATCGAGGCAAGCTTGACATAGAATGGCGGCACTGGCGGCGCGATGATCGCTCCCATCCGGGCCAGCCTGAGCATCGCGTCAAGGTGCCCTTCGTGGAGCGGCGCCTCGCGCGGCACGATGACCAGCCGGCGCTTTTCCTTCAGGACGACATCGGCGGCCCTTGTAAGAAGGTTGTCGCCCAACCCATGCGCCATCGCCGCCAAGGTCCGCATCGAACAGGGAACGACGATCATGCCATCCGTTCTGAAAGAGCCGCTGGCAATGGGTGCGGCCAGGTCGTGATAGGAATATGCGTGGTTGGCGACAGACGTCAGTTGGGCAAGGCCGTCGACGCCGAGCTCATGGGCGACGGTCAATCGCGCGCCCTTGGAAACGACGAGATGCGTCTCCACCCCGGCCCTGACCAGTTGACGAATGGTCTCCAGCGCGAGCACGGAGCCGGATGCACCGGTGACACCGACTATCAGCCGTTTGGTCATTCTTGCCCCTGAGCGGTCGTTTGCGAAAAGAACTCGTTCCATCGTTGGGATACCTGCTCCTCGATAGCGGCTGACATGGTCAGCTCCTTTCCCCATTCGCGGGAGGTTTCCGATCCAATCTTGCGCGTCGCATCGAGCCCGATCTTTCCTCCAAGCCCCTCGAGCGGTGACGCGAAATCGAGCTGGTCGATAGAGGTCCGATCCACCTGCATCAGATCGCGCGAGGGATCCATGCGGGTGGCGACCGCCCACATCACGTCCGGCCATGATCGAATATCGATGTCGTCATCCACCACGACGATCATCTTGGTCATCGAGAACTGCGGCAGCAGGGACCAGAACCCCATCATCACGCGCCTGGCCTGTCCGGCATATTTCTTGGCGATCGAGATAACGGCAATCCTGTACGAGCAGGCTTCCGGCGGAAGCCATACATCGACGATTTCCGGTATTTGTTGGCGCAGGAGCGGCTTGTAGACATCGAGCAGCGCCTCGCCGAGGACCGAGGGCTCGTCGGGCGCGCGCCCGGTGAACGTGGTCAGGTAGTTTGCCCCGTCGCGGACGCGCACGCGCTTGAGGTTGAATACGGGGTATCGTTCCGGCGCGTTATAATATCCGGTGTGGTCGCCGAAGGGGCCCTCCAGCGCTGTCTCTGTTGGAGAGACGACGCCTTCAAGCACGATTTCCGCACTGGTTGGCGCATGAAGCATGATGCTCTTGCAGGGCGCCAATCCGACTCGGCGATTGTTGATCATCCCGGACAGCGCCAGCTCCGACACGCCTTCGGGCGCCGGCATCACCGACGCGATCAACGTGGCGGGGTCCGCCCCGATGACGACCGCCACCGGCATCTCGAGGCCCCGCGCCTGCCACATGCGATGGTGGGCGGCGCCACCTCGCATGGGCAGCCATCGTATGATGGCGCGATCACGAGCAAGCACCTGCATGCGATATACGCCCAGATTGTAGGTGCTCGGATCGTCCTCGCCAGGTGGGCGAGTGATAACCACGGGCCACGTTATCAGGGGGCCGGCGTCTCCCGGCCAACAAGTCTGGACGGGAAGAAGCGAAAAATCCGGATCGGCGTCTCGCCACTCCCCGGGCGGGGAAACGATCTTCGGCCGCGCCACGAGTGCACCCCGCGCCGCAGGCAACATCTGTCGGGCCTGACGAAGGTTCTGCGGGGCCTGAGGCGATCTCATCCAAGCAAGGAGCGCGCCGAGGGTTTCTAGACCATGAAGGTCGGTGCCAAGGCCCCAGGCTACACGTTCCCGGGTGCCGAAAAGATTTGCGACAACGGGAAAGGCTGACCTGACGCCGCGATCGTCGATGGGCGTGGTCAGACGCAGCGCCGGGCCTTTCGAGGCAATCACCCGCCTGTGTATCTCGGTCAGTTCGTGCCTTGTCGAAACAGGCACGCCAACCTCACGAAGCTGCCCGTTCCGATCGAGGAACGAAAGGAATGAGCCGAGATCTGAAAACAAGGGAAGGCAGCGGTGATGCATGGCGAAATCCGGCCCGACCGGTTCGTCGGCGATTAATTTTGCCATCAGGGCTGACGAAGAACTTTGCGCTAGCGCAAAGAGCGAACGATCCGTCCCCGCTATTTTCCCTTCTCACATCATTTCCGAGGAAGGCGATCGAGGCAAAAGGATTTCACATGGCGGGCAATCTCATCAGCGAAACTGTCGAAGCTTGGCGGTCCGTAATTTCCCTTCTCGCGGACCGCCGGCGGAGCAGGGCAGCGACAAGAGAATTTTGGGCAATGGGTATGGATGAGTGCACGGGCATTCTGAATGACATCGGTCTGTCGCGACATGAATTCGACGATGCCATGCGGTTGCCATACGCCTCGGAAGACCTGCTTTCTTCGGCGATGCGTTCAGCCGGCATCGATCCGGACAGTTTTCAATCGCTGCAAGCGCACGGTTTCATGGCACGCACCTGCATCACCTGCCCGCATCGCCGCGAGTGTCATGACCACCTGGCCGCCTTCGATTTCGAAAGCCACTACCAGGATTTCTGTCCGAACAGCCAGAATTTCGCAGACCTGCTCGAGAACGGACCCAGCACGTAATCCGCCGCGTAATCCGCTTGAGCGACCCCCCAATGGACAGGATGCACTGAATGGTGACGGGAAACACGGAACCGACATTGCCGGCGTTCGTTCGCCATCTTTTCCCGGCCTTCGCCGGCTTGCCACTCGGGCCGTTGCTCACGCTGTCCTTGCGCTCTTTGGCCGGGCGACAGCCTCGATTGTTCGACCGCCTCGGCGAACATCGAACAGCTTGCTATTTCATCGACCCGATCGACCTTGCCTTCGCATTTACCGTCGTACCGGACGCTGAACGCTCGATCGTTCGTGTCGTCAGGAAAAGTGAGGCCGCGACATCAAGCGTCCAGATCAGGGGACCTATTCTGACACTGTTGAGCCTGCTCGACGGCACGCTTGATGGCGACGCGCTTTTCTTCAGCCGGATCATCTCGATCAGCGGCCGCACGGAGGCGGTGCTCGCGCTGAGGAACACGATCGAGGATGCCGAGCTTCGCCCGGCGGATCTGCTCGGCTTGCGCGGCGCACTGGCTCGACTTGTCGATACGGGAATTCTCGGTGCGCTGGATGTCGCGCGCCAAATGGCCGATCGCAACTCCAGACGCAAGGCACCAGAGGCATGACAAGCGGACGCATGGAACTTGTCTGCCCGGCCGGAACCCCCGCAACGTTGAGGGCAGCCGTCCAGGCAGGCGCGGACGCCGTCTATTGCGGATTTCGCGACGAAACGAATGCCCGGAATTTCCCCGGACTCAACTTCTCCGGGGAAGAACTGGCCGAGGGCGTCCGCTTCGCGCATGACCACGGCAGCAAGGTTCTGGTCGCTATCAACACCTTCGCGCGGGTCAATGATGTCGACCTGTGGAGGAAGGCCGCGGACACGGCGGCCGAATGCGGCGCCAACGCGATCATCGCGGCGGACATCGCCGTCCTCGATCACGTCGCGAAAAATCACAAGCAAGTTCGTCTTCATCTCTCCGTACAGGCAGCGGCCGCGACGCCGGAGGCAATCGGATTCTACGCGAACAGTTTCGGCATCCGTCGTGTCGTCCTGCCGCGGGTGCTTTCGGTTCAGGAGATCGCGGCGCTCAACCGTGCGATCGAAGTGGAAACGGAAGCATTCGTGTTCGGCGGCCTTTGCGTGATGATCGAAGGCCGCTGCTATCTCTCTTCATACGCGACAGGAAAATCGCCAAATCTGAATGGCGTCTGCTCGCCACCCGAAATGGTGAGCTACGACGACGAGCCGAACAGCACGGCGGCGCGGCTTTCAGGGTTCACGATCGACCGCTACGAGCCCGGCGAGCCAGTGGGCTATCCCACATTGTGCAAGGGCAAATTCAAGGCCGGCGGCAAGACCTCCTATTTGTTCGAGGATCCCGTCAGCCTGAACGCCGGCGGGATGATTGCCGGGCTGAAAGCCGCCGGCGTCACCGCCTTGAAGATCGAAGGACGCCAGCGTGGCAAAGGTTACGTGACGGAAGTAGTCCGTGCCTTCCGGAAGGCAGTCGACGCCGTCGAGCAAGGTGGCGACGCGATCGAGATCGATCGGATTCTTGCCGGCCAGTCGGAAGGTTCCCGGCAGACGGCAGGAGCGTACAGCAAGAAGTGGAGATAGCATCTTGTCCGCAATTGCGTTGACGCTTGGGCCGGTGTTCTTCCACTGGTCGCCCGACCGCCTCTTGGACTTCTACCGCAGGATAGCAGACGAGGCTCCGATCGACCGCGTCCATGTCGGCGAAGTCATATGCGGCAAGCGGATGCCGTTTTCCGACCCGGCATGGCCCGAGATCATCGAACGGCTCGAGCGTGCGGGAAAGGAAGTGGTGCTGTCCACGCTGGCGGCGCCGGCAACCGTTCGAGAGCGCAGAAGCATCGCGGATCTCTGCACCGACGAACGGCTGGTGGAGATCAACGATGTCACCGCCCTACCGTCACGCTCCGGCAAGCCCTTCGTGACCGGTCCGTTCCTGAACATCTACAATGAGGCTTCCGCGCGGTTCCTGATCCAGCGCGGTGCCACAACGATATGCCCGCCCGTGGAATTGTCGCTCGCCGCCGTCGGCGCCATGGCCGGCGCATGTCCCGAGGCGGAATTCGAGATTTTCGTCTTCGGTCGGCTGCCGCTCGCGCTTTCCGGCCGATGCTATCACGCCCGCATCCACGGCCTGCACAAGGATTCCTGTCAGTTTACCTGCGAACGGGAACCGGACGGTCTTGCCGTGGACACGCTCGACGACCAGCAGTTCCTCGCGATCAATGGCGTGCAGACGCTCTCCAACCAGGTGCAGGCCTTCTGCCCCGCACCCGCGGATCTCACCTCCAAAGGCGTCCGGCGTATCCGCCTGTCTCCGCACACGTGCGACATGGTCGAAGTGGCAAAGACCTATAGAGCGCTTGCCGATGGGAGAGAGGACCCCAAGGCTGCCCGCTTCATCCTCTCGTGCCTCGATCTGCCCGGCACGCTCGTCGATGGCTACGCCCATGGCAAGCCCGGGTGGCAGGCAGCCATTTCGATCTGAAAATGGATTTCGAACGGAAAAAATGACCCAGATTGCAATCGTCACGGTGTCGGACCGTGCAAGCCGCGGCGAATACGAAGATCTTGGCGGGCCTGCCATCGAGCGCTGGCTTCGCCGTGTCGTGACGACACCCTGCGCTTTCATCCGTCGCATTATCCCCGATGGACTCGAGAGTGTTCGGGATGTGCTTGTCGAGCTTTGCGACGAAGGCGGAGTTGATCTGATCCTGACAACGGGAGGAACCGGCCCTTCTCCGAGGGACCTCACTCCCGAAGCCATGCAGCAGGTCATCACCAAGGAACTTCCCGGTTTTGGCGAACTCATGCGACAGGCCAGCTTGGGGCAAGTCCGAACAGCAATCCTTTCACGTCAGACTGCTGGAGTGCGCGGCCGTTCGCTGATCATAAACCTGCCTGGCAAGCCGGCTTCGATAGACGTATGTCTCAACGCCGTCTTTCCTGCGGTGCCGTACTGCCTCGAACTGATCGGCGCAGCGCCAATCATACCAGATTCAACGATGTTCGGATAATCTCGCGCCGACAGCGCCTTCAGATCAGGCGTTGTGAATAGATGTCTGATCCATAGAATTCTAGCAGCGATGGTGACGACTGCGCGAGAATTCCTGGCTGTTTTCTCAAGTGAGTTGCGACGTCGGAACCGTTTGAGCTTGGAGAAGTAACATTCGATCAGGTGGCGCTGGGCGCAAGGTGCTTGTCGATAGGGTGTTTTTGACCCCGCGCGGGTTTGGGATGACAGCCACGGCGTCCTTGTCTGCCATCACCTGGCGCAGGCGATCGGCGTCGCAGGCAGCGTCGGCCATGACGATCTGGCGGGCCGTCGATCAGGGCATAAGCCTGCGGCCTATCACCTGTTGGCCGGCGGTCAGGATGAAGCGCACCGGCCGAGACCTCTGACGGCCATATGATCTTGGTGCTCAGGCCGCCGCGGGAACGGCCAATGGCCTGATTTTCAGACCCTTCTTTAGCACTCGAAGCATGTTGATGGGCGCGGATGATCCTGGAATCGACTGCACGCGAAGTCCGGATCGTCCCACATCGCCGCAAAGATGCGCCGCCAGACACCCTCACGGCTCCAGCGGCTGAAGCGGCGGAAGCCTCTGTTTCAATCGCCGAAGACATCGGATCGCGCCAAGGCGATCCGGTGCGCGCGATCCACAGAATATCGAAATCTCCGCCCGATACGTACGATTCGAACTTGAGAAAATAGCCATGTTCATCAAGCCAAATGCCCTGAACTAACCGCGCCGCGCCGTACTCAGGCTTCCGCGGGGAGGCTGATGCCGGCAGCTTGCTGATCTGCTTTAGGATTTTGGCGGTACTGCGCAGTGAAAGCCCGACATAGTCCCCTGGCTGTCCACCTGTGTGCTTCCGTTGCTTCGATGGGCAATTGGCAGACAAACAGCCACTGAGGAACGCGAGACATCCGGAACACGCCGAAAGACGCTGCGGTTTGGCATACTCCTTCAAGGGAAGGCATTTTGATCCTCTTTGTTCCAGCGCAAAGACTTCGGACCTTTATCTGGGCATTTCATGGTCCAACGTCCTCGCGACGACGCGAATGAGCCCGCTCTGAGTTTCACGTTGTGTTGAACATGCATGGAGCTTCGTCATGAACACCCAATTCCCAGGTCCAGAATTATGGGAACGCACCGTCGGCGACATAGCCGCTACGCTGCCTGGCGCCACCGCCGTTTTCCGCAAATTCAAGATCGACTTCTGCTGCAACGGCGATCTCACCCTTGATAGCGCCGCGCACCGGCGCGGAGTCGATCCCGACGAGCTTGAGCGCGCGTTGGAGGCGCTTGGTACCGGCGCCGGGGACACAGCCGCGCCGGCTGCGATGGACAGCGATGAACTGATTGACCACATCGAAGCCTGCTACCACGAGGCGCACCGCCGTGCTCTGCCCGAGCTCATCGCCCTGTCGCGTAAGGTTGAGGCGGTGCATCGCGAGCATCCGAAGGTGCCGGCCGGCCTTTCCGATGCGTTACGGCAGATGCAGAGCGAACTGGAGCAGCACATGGCCAAGGAAGAGGCTATTCTGTTTCCGGCAATGCGGCAGTGGGCCAAAGGCAAGTTCGATATCCCGATTTCGGAACTGCGGCACGAGCACGATGACCAGGGCACCTTGCTTCGGCTCCTCGAAAGCCTCACCGACGACTTCGTCACGCCCGACGGAGCCTGCCGCTCCTGGCAGGCGCTGTACGTCGGCACGGCCCAGCTTGCCGAGGACCTGATGGAGCACATCCACCTGGAGAACAACATCCTGTTCCCGCGGTTCGCGGCAACGGAAAGCCGTGCCTAGCCGCCCAACGTTGATGGCGACTGCAGCTATGTGAATCGCTTGGCGAATCTTCGACTGATGGGCTTGGCGCTGGGCGCGGTAGTCGCCGTGCTGCCACTGTTGCTGTTAACACCAACTCGCCTACCGGTCTGGGCTTTAGGCGAATGGAAAGAGTCTTAGTTCACGCACTTCAATGGACATGGGCACCGTCAGTGGTGAGCCCTGCTTTGCGATGCTCGTTGCTGCTCAAGGAAAGGCTTTTCATTCACCCTGCAGCCTTATGACATATCAAAACTCGCGAAGGCCTTAAAGAGCCGAGTGGAGCGAGCCTGTAGGGCTAGAACATCTTAACGAACGGGCGAGGTCATTCCAGACTTCTGCAAAACTCGGCGGGCTATCCGCCGGTGCGATGCAATTGGCGCGGTAGGACAGCTTGCCCAAAGTCGATCAGCGAGCGCCGTATCACATTGCCGGCGGCATCAATGCTCAGACGCGCGCGGCGATTGCCGTAGAAGAAGCTCAATCGATATTCGCCCTCGTGCTCGCCAATCCCGCGTTCACAGAGGGAGGTAATCTCTTGTGTTCTCAGCAGCGAGTGCACCGCCGTCGGATCGAGACGTAGCAAATCGGCAAGCAATCTTGCGTCAATGAGGATGTTGTCGTTGCTGATTTCGACCTGCATCGGTCCACCATCGAATCGGAAAGCCTTTGATGAATCGTGGCGGAGCCGCAACCGATCCATCCGGAGGATCGAGAAAGGCGCGATAGTCCCTCTACGGCTCGTCCCAACGCTCCTGTTTGCTCAACCGGTGCAGAAGCGCGTTGAACTTCTGCCATTGCCTCGCGTCGACGTCCCGCAGCTGGGCACACGCCCGACCGGCAAGGCGGCAGGCGGCATCTATTTGTCCGGCCTTTGCCAGCACGTCGAGGCTGGCCACCAGGATATCCGCCAGGCCATCGATCGAATCTGCCTGTCGGTATTGCAACAGGTTGGGCTCCGTGGGCTTGATCAAGTCAGTGCGAACGTCGCTCACCACTCGCCATCATCGCCGATGCCGAGGTGCCGCTTGGCTTCGATGCTCATCTTCTGTGGCGACCAGGGCGGTTCATAGGTCAAGGTGACGTCGACAAATTCGACGCCTGGAACGCTCCAGGCAGCGTCGCGGGCCCCCTCCTTCATGTAGTTGGTGGCGGGGCAGCCGCGTGTCGTGGTGGTCATCACGATGTTGACGACACCGCCGTCGTTGACCAGGACAGCGTAGACAAGCCCCAAGTCAACGATGTTGTAACCGAGTTCCGGATCGATCACGAGGCGAAGCGCCTCCTTGACCTTCTCGTCGTCCAGCCGCGATTCTGCTCCAACGGTCATGCTACGGCCCCTGCCACATCGCCGCCCACGCAAAGTCCGCAGGCGGCTTGTTGCGTTGCGATGCCTGCCTCACGCCGCCTTCGAGAGGCGACCGATCTCGACGCGCCAGACCGGCCCCCTCTCGAGATAGGTCCAGGAGAATTGGTGCGGATGTTCTGCCTCCAGCTGGTAGTAGAGGGGCTTGGGATCATGATCGTTGACGAGGATGAACTTCCCGCCGGGCGCAAGCTGATCGACAAGCTCGAAGATCTTCTGGTGCCTCTGCATCGGCACCAGGCTGCGGACGTCTATTTCGTTCGGTTCTGCTTCTGTCGTAAGTGCCATTGAATCGTTCCTTCGATTTCAGTGAGAGCGGCGGATCCAATCCCGACCCAGGTCGTCGCCGCGGCGAGGCAACTTGCGCTGCACCGACGGTCATCGATAATCGATGCATAAAGATACATTGTCAATGTATGTTTTAGAATCGCGCCAGAAACGCCGAAAATTGACCGCCTTGCAAAAGATACCCATGACGGCACTTTCTGGTATTTGATCGCTGAGATGGCTGCCTGCGGTCTGTAAGAGGGCTTTCGATGAGACTGACAGATTTCTCCGACTACTCGCTCCGGTTGCTCATGTACGCTGCGGCCAGGGCCGGGCAGCTGGTCACCATCGAGGAAACCGCTCAGGTTTACGGAATTTCGCGCGCGCACCTCATGAAGGTGGCCAACCAACTGACCCGCGCCGGCTTCCTGAAGGCGGTGCGCGGCCGCTCTGGCGGCCTCGCGCTCGCCAGGCCGCCAGAGCAAATCCGATTGAGCGACGTATTGCGCGCGACCGAGCCCGACTTTGCGCTGGTCGAATGCTTCCGAAGCGAAAACAACTGCCTGATCACCACGCGTTGTCGCCTGCGCGGTATGCTAAAGGAGGCTCTCGCCGCCTTCTCCGGGACGCTTGACCGCTACACCCTGGCCGACCTTCTGCTCAGTCCCGAAGACTTCGGCATCCAGCCGGCGGCCTAAGGGCTGGCGACGCTCCCCGCTTCACTGGTCGCATCGTTTTCCCTTGCTGGGTCATATCTAAAAAGATACATTTGCAATATATCTTTTTATCCAGCCTGATGGTGATCACCTTGCCAGCCATTTTCATCGGTCACACGTTGCGTACCCTTCGAGGATTCTTGCCTGCGTTGACGCGCTCGGACCTCACCTGCGGCCTGTCACGCCAGGAGCGGCTCGGCCTGATCTTCTCAGCGATCGAACAATGTGGCGTCGACTGCCCGCCCTGCGCAATTTGGGCGCTGGAGCAGGATAGATCCCAGGCAGCGATGGATATTGAACTAACCGAAAGGAGATTGCCATGCTGAGCAATTCGCACGATTTCGTCCGGCCCGCAGATACAGCCGAGCGTGCTTATCTCGAATCTTTGGTTCGCGCCGATTATGACGGGAGCCATCCTGGGGAAACCTTCGACGACATGAAGAGCCGCATGTCCTTTTCCAGGGAGGATCAAGGCCTCTACCGCGACTGGATGGCGCTTGCCGTCGCTCGTGCAGAGACCGCGCGCGCGTCAAATCCGAGCCTGATTGCCGCCTGAGGATCTCGCATGGCTTACGTCGTCACGGACAATTGCATTAAATGCAAATACATGGATTGCGTCGAAGTGTGCCCTGTGGACTGCTTCTACGAGGGCGAGAACATGCTCGTCATACATCCAGACGAGTGCATCGACTGCGGCGTCTGCGTCCCGGAATGCCCAGCGGAAGCAATCTTCCCGGACACCGACCCCTCCGCCACTCCGGCCTGGCTCGCGCTCAATCACAAATTTGCGTCGTCCTGGCCCAACATAACGCGCAAAAAGACACCGCCGGCCGACGGGGAAGCCTGGGACGGGATGCCCGGAAAGTTCGACGCACATTTCAGCGCCAAACCCGGTGAGGGCGACTGATTTGGTGCCCTTCCCTGACCATGGCCGCGGACGATGCGGGCAAATGAAACTCGGCCGACCGCTCGGGCAGTGGCAGCCGGAATGGCCCGCAGCTTCGATTTCTGTACTCGCCACGGCGCCGCCACTCTCTCGATGGCGGGCGCAACCGCTCCGCAGCATCGCCTTCCCAGATGCAAGACATTTGGCATTCCGCAAAGAAGCCGGGCGGGAAATCGACGAGTGTCCGATGCTTCAACGGAGGCGAGGAAGGTCGTGAAATTGTCTGTTCTGCAAAAATATGGGGAGGCGCGCCTGCCGCGCTATACCAGCTACCCACCGTCGCCGGAGTTCACGCCTTCGGTCGACGTCGACACCTATGCAAACTGGCTGTCGCACCTGCCGCGAGGCGCTCCGGCCTCCTTCTACCTGCATATCCCCTTCTGCCGCTCGATGTGCTGGTATTGCGGCTGCCACACCACCATCACGGCCAAAGATCAGCCCATCGTCGAATATCTGGATTTGCTGCGCAGCGAGATTCAGATGGTCGCCGCGCAGGCGGCGCAGCACCTTCATGTCGACAGGGTGCACTTCGGCGGCGGTACCCCCACCATCGTCGCGCCAGCGGATTTCGTAGCACTGACGGATCTCCTTCGCGATCGCTTCGCTTTGGCCGAGACCGCCGAAATTGCAGTCGAGATCGATCCGCGCACACTCACGATCGAGATGGCGGGCGCCTTGGGCGGCGCGGGCGTCAGCCGCGCCAGCCTGGGAGTGCAGAGCTTCGACCCGGTGGTCCAGAGAGCGGTGAACCGCATCCAAAGCGAGGAGACAACACTGGAGGCGGTCGACCGCCTGCGCCAGTCCGGCGTAAGCAGCATCAATTTCGACCTGATCTACGGCCTGCCTCACCAGACGGTGCGATCCAACATCGACACGGCCAAAACCGCAGCCGCCATGCGGCCTGACCGGCTTGCAGTTTTCGGCTACGCGCATGTGCCGTCGTTCAAGAAGCACCAGCGCATGATAGAGGAAGCGACACTGCCTGACAGCCTCGCTCGCATGGAGCAGGCACTCGCCATAGCCGAAACGCTCGTTGGCGCTGGCTACGTCCAGGTCGGGCTGGATCATTTTGCGCTGCCCGACGACGATCTCGCACGGTCGCAGGCTACGGGAAAACTGCGGCGCAACTTCCAGGGTTACACCACCGACAATTGCGAAACGCTGGTCGGCTTCGGCGCCTCCGCCATAGGCCACACCCGTCACGGCTATGTCCAGAACCAGGTCGGCCTCGGCTTCTATGCCGGTTCGATCGCTTCCGGGCGGCTGGCGACCGCCAGGGGCTACCGGCTAACCGACGAGGACCGCCTGCGCGCGGAGATCATCGAGCGTCTGATGTGCGACTTCATCGTCGACGTGCAGGAGGTTTGCAGCCGGCATGGATTTGACCCTGCCAGGTTGCTCACCGACAACCAAAGGCTTGCCGAACTCGCCGATGACGGCATCATCGACGTCGCCGAAGGCATCATCCGGGTAACGCGTGATCATCGGTTCCTGGTCCGCGCCGCCGCGGCTGCCTTCGACGCCTATCTCCATCGGTCGGGCCGAAGCCACAGTCAGGCCGCCTGAGCGGCGGCAATGCTACGGCAAGAAGTCGGGCGGCGGTTAATCGTTGAGGCAGCACTACCGCGCCAGCAAGTATTCCCAAGCCCTAACCGAAATAAATCGAGGTCGCCAGTTCAGCGGCCTCGGTGCCTTTAAGAATGGAGCGGGAGGCCAAACGCATTGGCGCTGGCCGCTACCACCATTCGGCGATATTCGCCCTGCCGGAGTGGGACATCACGTTGCGAATCCTTTAGGGCACAAGCTTGATGTTGAGCGCGAATGTACGACACCAGAATGAGACCGGACTTCAGCCAATTTGACGGCGCCGACCTTGCGCTGAGGACTCGCGGAACCGGCTCCGAGCCGCGCGACCTATCCCGAAACGATGCAGGAGGTTGTAACGAAGGAACTGTCCGCCTTCGGCGAATCGACGCGCCAGACGAACCCGCTTGAGGTCCCCACTGCCATCCTTTCGCGCCAAACCATCGGCATCAGGGGACTACTCGCTCTTCGTCACCCCCCGCAAGCCCCCAGCGTTCGCGATCTGCCTCGCCGCGTCTTTCCAGCTATATCCTGGATCGACCTGATCGGAGCGGAACAGATCGAGATGTCCGCCCCGTTCAATGCCGCCAACCGGCCAATTGGGCCTGCTGTCCGATAGGCCTCCTCATGCTCTGATACGAGTCCATCCACCTTCATGCGACAGGATATGGACCTCGACGCCGGCATTGCCGTGGACGGCGGCCGCGATCGCGGCCACGTCCATCAGGTTGAAGGCGGTTGACAACGCATCCGCCAACGCCGCATGCCCCGCCACCACGGTGACGCTGGCATGGCGCTGGGGCGTCGCGCCGCTGCGTGGATCGATAATGTGGCTGAACCTGCCTTCCGCGTCGAAGCGGAAGCCGAACGGGCTCGACGTGGCAACTGCGCGATCCTCCACTTCGAGTACCTCGATGATGCGGGCCGAGTCGAGCGGGTCGGAGACGCCGACGCGCCACGGCCTGTCGCCTGGCGCCGAACCAATAGCGCGACTTTCACCCATGTCCACCATGGAGCGCTCGACGCCGCCGGCCTTCAGCAGATCGACCACCCTGTCGGTGACGTAGCCCTGGGCGATGCCGTTAAGCGTCAGTGCCGCGCCTGGCACCGACAGGTCTATCCGGCTGCCCGAGCAGGCGACCCGGTCGAGGCCGACGCGGCCAACGCATTCGCGCACAATCTGCGCCGAAGGTCCGGTTTCGGCGGCGCCGGATGTCGAGAAATGGCGACGGTAGGCGTCCCACAGCGGTTGCACCGTGGGATCGAAGGCGCCCCCCGTGAGCGTCCAGACTTCTCGGCTCTGTCGCAATATGTCCACCAGCTCAAGCGGCGGCGCGATGAGAAAGCGCTGACGGTTAAGGCGCGTCAGGTCTGAATCGTCCATGTATAGGCTGAAGATGCGCTCCAGTCGGCGCACCTCCGCGACGACGTCGTTGGTCAGCTTCAGTGCCATGGCGCGGTCGGGATGATGGATGACGAGCGAGGCCTGCGCACCCATCGCCTCGCCCTGCCAGGTCACGCCTTCCTGGGCTGCCTTGCCATGCGGCGGCAGTAGCGCCATGCCGGCCGCGGCGGCGCTGATGGCGATCAGGCGACGTCTGGTCATTGTTCCAGAAATCATGTCAATCGACCTCCCTGATGGGCTGCTTCGACGTATCGCCGCCGCTCGCCTGCTCGTCCAATATGTAGTCGCGCGGAACGGCGTCGAAGCCGACCACCCTGCCGCCATGGTCGCCGGCGAAGGTCCTCGCCGCCGCTGCCGACGAAAAGGGCACGGCTTCGGCCGCTCCCATGCCGCCTTTGCGATCGCTGCCGACGACGAAGAAGGCCTTGCGAGCGTCAACCCAGTTGTCCGCACCGGGCTTCTCCCAGCTTGCCGCCTTGGCCATGTCGGAAACATAGATAGCCCTTATGTCCTTGGGCTCCTCCGGCAACATGGTGAAGGCGATCGTGTCGCGCGCCGAGGAAAACCAGATCGGCTCGTCGTATCTGGCGAGGATGACTTGCCCCTTCGGCCCGGCATGTTCGAGGATGTTCATGCCGCAATAGCGGCCCATCGCCTCTTCCGTCATGGCGAAGGGGGCGGGCGGCGGCTCCGGCGCGCGCTGACAGGCGCCGAGCGCGAGCAGGCTTGCGAGCAGGGCCATCTTCAGATGTGACTTCACAGTTCCCTCCGCGAGAAGGCGAGTGCTGCAAGCGCCATCGGCCCGGCAACCCATGCAACGAGAGCCGCTATCAGCGCCATGGGCGCCAATGCGACACTCTGCACGCTCCCCGCCATGCCCGAGGCGGCGGCGATCTCGGTCGAGCCGGAGAGATTGAGGATGCGGTAAGCATCGGTAGGATTGAACAGGAGCAGCGCATTCAGCGCGCCTCCGCTGACGTAGTGGCCCTGGTCGGCGACCAGAATCCCCAGCAGAGCCATGTCGTAGATGACCACGAAGACCAGCCATATGCCAATGGCGATGCCGGCGGCTGTGCCGCGGTCGCGCGCCAGCGCGCTGACCAGATAGCCGATCGCCACGAAGACGGCGCCCAGCAGCACCGACGACGCCGTCATCGTCGCGAACGCCGTCCAGCTTTCGCCGCCAATCCCCTTGTCCGTCGCTACCAGCGCCAGTGCGGCAAGCCCGTAGCCGACGCAGGTGGCGAAAGCCAGTATCGCGAGATGACCCAGGAACTTGCCGAGCAGCACCTGACGGCGACGGACCGGATAAGAAAGCAGCAACGTCATGGTGCCGCGCTCAATCTCGCCGACGATGGCATCGTGGGAAATGAGCAGCGCAATCAGCGGCACGACGAAGATGGTCAGGCTGGCGAGACTGATCACCACGACATCCAGCGCGCCGGCGCCGACCGTGCCGGCAGGCGCACTCCCGAGGAAGACGAGCGTCAGCGCCAGAGCTGCCAGAAGCCCCGTGGCGGCGATCACCCAGCGGTTGCGCAGGCCTTCGCGCACCTCCTTGGCCGAGAGCAGTAGGATCGTCTTCATTGGGATGCCCTCCCCGCGAGGAAATGTGCATAGAGTTCATCGAGGCCGGGCGGCACCATGTCGAGATCCTCGAAGGGGGCGCCCTCGCCCGCGGCCCGGCGGAGGAAGGCAGCCTTGTCTTCAGGCGAGGCGTCGATCTCGACGATGTGACCGTTGATCTGCCTGAGGCCTTTCGGCTCTCCCATCCATTCCCTCAAGCGCCGCGCGCCACCTTCGGCAGCCGTGAGGCGGATCCTCGTCGGCAGGCGTGCGATACGGCGCAATTCGTCCAGCGAGCCATCGGCGATCTTTAGGCCTTCGTTCAGGATGACGACACGGCCGGCATTGCCTTCCAGCTCGTTCAGCGCATGGGAAGACAGAAGCACGGTCGTCCCAGCCGCTTGCATCTCGCGGACGATCCCATAGAACTGCTGGCGCAGTTCAGGGTCGAGCCCGGTGGTCGGCTCATCCAGCAAAAGCACCGCTGGGCTGCCGATCATCGCCTGCGCCAGTCCCAGCCGCTGGCGCATTCCCTTGGAATAAGTGCCGATGCGTCGGTCGGCGGCATGGGCAAGGCCGATTCGCTCCAGCAGCGCGTCAGCTTCCTTTGGCCGGCCGCCCTTGAGCTGGACATAGAAGCGCAGCGTTTCGCGACCCGTGAGGGCCGGATTGAAGGAGACGTTTTCGGGAAGATAGCCGAGACGCCGGCGAACGGTCACGTCTCCGGCGGCCGGGTCCTGCCCGAGCACGCGGACCGAGCCCGAAGTGGGCCGCGCAAGCCCGAGCATGAGCTTGATGAGCGTGGTCTTGCCAGCGCCGTTGTGGCCCACGAGGGCGATGACCTCGCCTGCATCGGCCGAAAAGGAGACACCGTCCACCGCCCTGACTGAACCATAGTGCCGCGCGACTGCGTCCAGCTCGATGTTGAAGCTCATGGTTTTCCCCTTTTCTCGATGCTGTCGGGATACATGAGCGGATGGCTGTCCATCACGCCGCCGGGAAACACCCCCGGGAAGCGCGCCTGCGCCCAGCGGATCACCTGCACGGCCGGGCTGTTGACCAGCACCTTCGCCGCCGGCGTCTGCCACAGAACCCTGTCGATCATGTCGTTCGGCCGGTAGGGCTTGTCGGCGACCCCGTCGCCGTCAAGGTCGAAGGCCGGGTTGTCGCTCCAGTAGTTGCCACGGCCGCCGCTCGACCAATCGAGCGAGCGGGTCCCGACATATTTGACCTGATTGCGGTTGCGCACGAAGGCGTTGCCGGTCATGGCGTTGCCCTCGGAACCTGCCGTAAAGTGCACGCCAATCTCGCAACCCTCGAAGAGGTTGCCACTGAAGCGGTTCTTGTTGGCATTGTAGATGAAGACACATTTTTCCGGGCCTATGCGCATAGCCGAGGCCGTAGCGAGGACCGGCGCCGCGCCATCGGCGGCCGGCAGGTCCTGATACGCGACGAAGCGTTGCCCGTTGCTGGTCCAGCGGCCGGCCGGCTGCGGGCCGCCGCGCACGACGTTGCCGCTGATCTCGGAACCATTGGCGTAATTGAACAGGAGGCCGTTGTCGCGATCGCCGTCAGACACATTGCCGGTGACCTTCAGGCCGTTGGAATACATGATTGCATAGCCGACAATGTTGCCGGTCGATACGTTGTCGGCGATCACGCTGTCGTTGGTGTACATGTAGTGGACGCCGAAACGGAGGTTGGCGAAGGCGTTGCCCGTGAATTCGTTGTTCCTGCTGGCATTGGCGAAGATGCCGTCGCGGCCGAAGCGGATGTCATTGCCGATGACCTTCGCCCCCGGCGCGTTCCATACCGAGACGCCGCTGCCGGACCGACTAGTGCGCCCCTCGCGCAGGCCCTCGATGCGATTGTTGCGCGCCACTGCGTCGCGCGCGCCGTGCAGATAGATGCCGTAGAGGTTGCCGACGACCGAATTGTTCTCGATCTGCGCGCGCGTCGCCGTCTCGGTGGCGAACACGCCTGCATCCATGGCGTCGAGGTCCATGCCGGAGCCTTCGATCTCAAGACCACGCACAGCCGAATCGGGCGCCAGCAGGGTCACGACGCTGCCCTGCCCGTTGCCCTTCAGCGACGCGCCCGGGTCGCCCTGCAACGTCAGCGATTTGCCGATGACGACCGGCCCGCGATGCTCGCCTGGCGCAAGACGCAGCACGTCGCCGGGCGCGGCGGCGTCCACCACCGCCTGCATGGGCGCAGCACCAGCAGGCACGGCAATCTCGGCCGCGGTGGCCGCGCAGCCGGGAATGGCGGCTAGAAACGCCGCCATTCCCGTCACTGCCAGGTGCGCGACGCGGAACATGTCCTAGGCGCCTTGTGGCTCTACGAACATGCGGCCCTGCATCTCCATGTGCATGGCGTGGCAGAACCACGAGCAGTAGTACCAGTAAACGCCAGGCTTGCTGGCCTTGAACGTCACCGATGCCGTGGCGTGGGGGGCCACCTCCATGTTGATGCCGTAGTTGACGATGGCGAAGCCGTGGGTGAGGTCCTCCACCTCGTCGATATTGGTAACGTAGACCGTGACCTCGTCGCCCTGCTTGACGCCGAAGCTTTCCAGCCCGAAGGCCGGCGCCGAGGACGTCATGTAGACGCGCACCTTGTTGCCGTCGCGGATCACCTCGCTGTCCACCATCAGGTCGATGCCGTCGGCCTTCGCCTGCTTGACCGCATCCTCGAAGAACGGATCGGCTCGGTCCCAGATGCTGATCGGGTTGATCTTCGAGCGGTGGACGAGGGTCGCGTCGTGCGGCTCGGCGAAGCTCGGGCTGTCATGTACCAGCACCATCTGGTCACCGGAAATGTCAATGAGCTGGTCATTCTCCGGCTTCAGGGGGCCGACGTTCAGGTAACGATCCTTGGAGAACTTGTTCAGCGAGATCAGCCACTTGCCGTCCGCCTCCTTGGTCTGGCCCATGGAGGTATGGTTGTGGCCGGGCTGATAGTGAACGTCGAGTTTCTGGCGGATCGGGTCGACCTTCTCGCCAGCGAAGGACCGCTTGGCGTCCTCGATGTTCCACTTGCAGATCTGGCTGTCGATGAACAGCGTGGTGTAGGCGTTGCCCCGACCATCATAGGCCGTGTGCAACGGCCCGAGCCCCAGTTCCGGCTCGGCCACCACCGTGTCGCGCGGCTTGATCTTGTCGTCGAAGAGCTCATCGAACTTGCGCACGTCGAACACCGTCACCGTTGGCGACAGCTTGCCGTTGGCCACCACATGGATGCCGTCCGGCGCGGTGTTGATGCCGTGCGGGCTATTTGCAACCGGCACGTAGCGGGTGTAGGGCGAGCCGTGACGCCCGTCTATGACCGGCACGCCTCCCATTTCCTTGTAGTCGCGCTTCTTCACCGCGTCCTCGATGCGCTTCAGGTTGAAGATGACGACCCAGTCCTGCTCCTTCGCCATCGTCTGCTCGAGGTTGACGCCCTCCTCGGAATTGTAGCAGGTAGAGAAGGCGTACTTGCCCTGGTAGTCGGCGTCGACATTGTCGAGGTTGCCGTCCACCATCACCTGCCAGGCGACCTTCATCGTGTCGCCGTCCACGGCACTGAAAATGGAATGGTACTGCTTGCTGTCGTCCAGGATCTTGCCGTCATTGGGGATCGGCACGCGGTCCTCGCCGTTGCAGAACACGTAGCCGGTCCTGGGATATTTCTGCACGCGCAACCCGTGCACCGTATGCTGGTTCGGCAGCTGGATGATCTTGTCACATTTCATAACGTCGAGCCGGATGCGGGCGACGCGCGTGTTGGCCTTGTCGTTGACGAACAAGTAGCGGCCGTCATAGGTCCCGTCCGTTTGGGAGGGGTGGGGATGGTGCAGGTCGCCGTTGAGGTAGACGCCGCCACGGTCCTTGAGGAACTCGACGGTCTCCGGCAGCAGACCCTCTGTCAGGATCTTGCGGCTCTCGTTGGTCAGGCCCCAGCCGGTGGCGCTGCAGCGGTTGAAGACAGGGATGCGCATCATTTCGCGCATCGAGGGCGCGCCCATGATACGGACTTCCCCCGTCTGGCCGCTGGAGAAGAACACGTAGTACTCATCCAGCTCGCCGGGCTTGACCTCGAATTCCTGCCCGCCCTTCTCGCTGGCTGCCGCCCGTGACACCACGCTTCCGTTCAGCGCCAGTCCCCCGCCGACGCCGGCAGCCCCCGCCGCGGCGAGCGCGGCCGTCGTACCAAGCAATTGGCGCCTGCTGAGGATCGTCTTTCTGTCCTGGTCTTCCTGCGACATGTCCTTCTCCTTTTGATTGGCCTGTCAGCCTGTTGGGTTTGTGTCGTTTTCGGGAACTTTTATCGGCAATCCTTTGTGCGTGACGACCGGCGGGCTTGCCGGCCCCTTGCCCGGCTTGGCGGGGGCCCGCGTTGTGGGCGAGGACAACGCCTCGAACTTCTCCCGCTTCAGCCGCACCTGGATCATGTGCGGACAGCGGTGGTCGTCGTGGTAGAGTTCCTGGCAATGCATGCAGTAAATGCATTCGTTGACATTGATCTGGCCTTCGGGATGAATTGCCTGGACGGGGCATTCCTTGGCGCAGCGCTGGCATGGCGACCCGCATTCGGGATAGCGCTTCAGCCATTCGAACATGCGGATTCGGCCGGGAATGGCGAGGGCCGCGCCCAGCGGGCACAGGTACCGGCAGTAGAAGCGCTCTATGAAGAGGCCGGCTCCCAGCAGCGCCAGCGCGAAGACGACGAAAGGCCAGCCGCGCGCGAACTTCAGGATGATCGCCGTCTTGAACGGCTCGACTTCGGCGTAGGTCTCCGCCAGAGACACGGAATAAAGCGACAGACCGAACAGGCCGAGGAAGATCACGTACTTGATCGGCCACAGGCGTTCGTGCAGGCCGAAGGGCAGCTTGACCTGCGGGACTTTCAGCCATTGCGCGATGTTGTTCGTCAGTTCCTGGAGCGCGCCGAATGGGCACAGCCAGCCACAGAAAGGCCCCCTGCCCCAGAACAGCAGGCCCCCGGCCACCGCCGCCCAAAGGATGAAGATGAGCGGCGCGGTGAGGAAGAATTCCCAGCTGAAACCGCTCAGGAGCGAATTGATGAAAGTCAGCACGTTGACGACGGAAAGCTGGGCGTTCGCGTACCAGCCCAGCCAGACCAGCGTGAACAGAAGGTAGCCGCGCCGCACCCAGGCGAACAGGCGTGGCCGACGCACCAGCCAGTTCTGGAAGAAGAAGATGGCTGTGAGCACCAGCAGGGCGACTACGGTGATGCCGATCTTGACGGTGTTCAGCTTCCAGATCTTCACCCACAGGGGCTCTTCGTTCGCGGAGCCCTGTCCGGTCTCGGCAGCCGCCTGCGTGCCAGCCGCCGGTCCGGGCGCGGCTGCTTGCGGTTGCTCAATGGGCTGCGTTGCCGGCGTTGGCGACGTCGCCTTCAGGTAGCGGTCGGGCAAGGTGTAGCCGAGTTCGAAGGGCAAGGTCGCCTTGTCGCGAGCGCCGTAGCTGCGCTGGACGAGCAGTTGCAGCTCCCACGGCTCGGAAAGATCGAGTGAAAACTCGTCCGGCACCGTGAACAGCGCGATCTCGCGCAGGTGCGGCGCGCCCTTGGTCGCGAGGTCGCCGAGACGCGTATGGTTGCGGTCGCGAAAGCGCACCCCTTGCCCGTCCTGCAATAGCTCGATGCGATCGAAGATGCCGCCGCGCACATAGCCGGAGCCCTTGAAGGAATATGCGCCGTCTCCGGCCACCACGATCGCCTGCTGACCGGGTCTGAGCGACTTCTGCAGTCGCTCATAGGCGGTATCGCCCAGGAGGCTGCGGCCGATGCTGGGCACGCTCACAGGCGCGATATAGAGATCGATGAAGCGATCGTCCGGATTGCCCATCTCCGGTCGCGCGGCGGCCTCCGGATGGCCGGAATCGGCGAAGGCCTTGGTCACCTCGCCCACAGTCAGGCGCAGGCTGCGCACCGAGCCGTCGCCCAGCAGGGCATTCCAGTCGTGGACTTCAGAAACGGTGGCATCCACTGTTTTCGCCGGGGCGACTGGCGCGCCGGCGGCCAACGTTCCGGTTTCCGCCAGACGGCCACTGCGGATCAACTTCACGGCCGAGCGCACGACGCTGTCGCTCATCACCAGGACGGTGACGGTCGCGCCGCTGACGATGTCCACTTGCGGCAGCTGTTCCTGACCAGCAGCGACTCGGCCAAGGTCCTTGCCAATCAGCGAATTGAGCGCGGCGACGACCTTTTCCTGCGGGATGCCTATGAGGACGATGGGTTCCTTGTGCTCGACCAGCTTGATGCCGCGGATGACGCCCTTGGGGTCGATGCCGACAAGGATGCGGATCGGCTTGCCTGAATAGCCTACCGCGCTGGAGAAGTCGGTGTTGAGATAGGCGTAGCCGACCGGCTTTCCGCTTGACAGGAGCGGCGCCAGTGGCGGGCTTCCCGACATCTCGCCATAGGCGTCCGCGCCTTGGATCAGCTCCCCCGGCCTCGTGCCCGAAAGAAAGTGCTGCAGGCTTTCGTCCGCACGGCTCTGAGGCACCGAAAGGGCGAGCAGTGTGAACGCCGCCAGTACGAATGCCAGCGCGCGTCGCGCTCCAGCACCGACATGGCGCGATGCGGCTCGATCGGTCCTGTGCGTGAATGTGCGTGTCGGCATGCGCTTCCTCTCCGGCCGCTTCAGGCGCAGCCGGTCTCAGGACGCACATGTCGGTGGTTTTGCCGGATGGTTCTTTGATCAAACGCAAACAAATGCGCTGAGGGAGGTTGTAGGACTAAGCGCCTAAGCGAGAGAAGCTGTCCCATGTCCCGCCTGATATCCGAACCGACGCCAATCCAATCGATGGACGAGCTTCTTGCCGTCGCGCTCGCGATGGAGAAGGAGTCTGCCGACCGCTACGCAGCCCTTTCCGAGCGCATGCGCTCAGCCGGCCAGCTGGAATTGGCCGATGTATTTGATCGTCTCGTGCGCGAGGAGACCCGGCATATCGATATGGTTGAGAGCTGGTCGCGTCAGGTCGGCCGCCGACCGCGAGAAGTCCTGCCGACCGACGCCATGCCGCAAGATGTGTTCGACGATGAGACAATAGGGCTGGTTTCGCCCGAACTCGTGGACGCCTACCGTTCTTTTGCGATCGCCGTCCGAAACGAGGAGCGAGCTTTCGCCTTCTGGTCCTATATAGCTGCCCATGGCGCGTCGCCGGAAATCCGCGGGGCCGCCGAGCAAATGGCGCGCGAAGAGCTTGAGCACGCGAAAACACTGCGGCGCGAACGGCGGAAAGCCTTTTTCAAGGATCGGCGTCTGGGGCCGACAGTCCCGGAACCCTACGATCTGCCCAGCTTGGAAATGGAGGTCTGCCACAGCCTTGAGGAATGTGCCGACAGCAACGAGGATCGAAGCGAATACCGTGATCTCGCCCTTGAGGCGCGCATGCTCTCCCTTGATCTCGCATCGGATCCTCTCCAGGATCCCCCGCACGCTGGACCGCCGCCGCCGAGATCCCTGGATGCGCTCTGCGAATGGTTGGCTGATTACTACATCGACGCCGGCGAGCACTTGCCTTCGCAGACCGCCCGGGATCGGGCGCAAGCCCTTGCCACCATCGCCGTCAAGCGCCTGGCTGTCGTCCGGACTCTTGCAGGGAAGTAGGTGGGAACCTGGCAGTCTGCGTCGGGTCGTCACTCACAATGTCAAATCATTTTACCTCCAGACCGCGGCTTGCCGGGCGAGCCGAAGTCATCGCCGATCCCCGGGGCGCGTCCGCGTCAGTTCGCGCAACGCGTCGTGCCGTCGTTCGAGCTCGTCCTTGATCGCCCATCGAAAAATGAAAGAACAATCTCACGCTTGTTTGCGCTGCAACAAAGTGAACCTCCCTGGACCAGGGTAGGTATCAGCGCGATATTCATCCCGCAAAAAAAGGAAAGTAGATCATGAAATACGCAACCATCGCAGCGGCAGCTTTCGCGACCCTTGTCGTCTCAGGCGTAGCCCAGGCCGCCGACCATCAGGTGCAGCTGCTCAACAAGGGCGAGCACGGCGTCATGGTCTTCCAGCCGAATTACATCGAAGCAGCCCCCGGCGACACAGTGACTTTCGTCCCGACAGACAAAGGCCATGACGCGGCCAGCATCGACGGCATGATCCCGGACGGCGCGCAGCCCTTCAAGGGCGAGATCAGCAAGCCGGTCACTGTCACGGTCGACAAGGAAGGCGTCTACGGCATCAAATGCGTCCCGCACTACGGCATGGGCATGGTGGCGCTGATCGTCGTCGGCAAGCCCGCGAACCTGGAAAAAGCCAAGGCCGTCAAGCAGCCTGGCAAGGCCAAGACCGTTTTTGCCGATCTGTTGTCAAAGGTTCCGGCAGGCAACTGAGCCGAACCCGCCATGTTTGGCCGCCGCCGGCTTATCCGGCGGCGGCTTTTGTGTGCGTGTCGCCATGTCGCCACCCATAGAGGAATGCAAGATTGCGATCCCGCGCACGAGGCACCTAGCCGTTAACCCTATCTTGACTGGCCGAGTGCCGCTCAACATCGCGGCGAACTCGGTTCCGGTTATTAGGCCGCAGCAGGAATGACTTGCGGCAAAAGGCTTTCGCGTGACATGTTGCTTGGAGCCCAAAACATTGCACAAGCCGGAAAATAAAGATGAGTCGTCTTGACCGCTCGCTGATCGCCAGCCTGTCGGCGTTCCAGGGCCTGACCTCGGCTGAACTCGATCGCATGGTAAGCCAGGCCCGCTCGCTCCGCATCGCAAGGAACCGGGCCGTCTTTGAGCAGGAGCAGGACGCCCATTCCTTCTTCCTGTTGTTGGATGGCCATATCCGCGTCGTCAAGAGTACGGCGGAGGGCGGCGAGGTCACTGTACGCTACATTGGTCCTGGCGAACTGATGGGCATAGCCACGGCTCTTGGCCGCACGACCTATCCAGCCAGCGCCATCGCCGCGGTCGACTGTGTAGTGCTGGCGTGGCCTAGCAGCCTGTGGTCGGAATTCGCCTCCGCCTTTCCAAGCTTTGGTGCCAGCACCTACCAGACCGTCGGCAACAGGCTGCAGGATGCCCACACGCGTGTGGTCGAAATGTCAACCGAGCACGTCGACCGGAGAGTGGCCCATGCCCTCCTCAAGCTGGTGAACCAGACTGGAAGAAAGACGGAGGAGGGTCTCATGATCGACTTTCCGATTTCCCGCCAGGACATCGCCGAGATGACGGGAACGACGCTGCACACGGTTAGCCGCCTGATGAGCGCCTGGGAAGGAAAGGGACTGGTCAGAAGCGGCCGCCAGAAAGTGACTGTCGTGGAGCCGCATCGCCTGCTCATGCTGGCCGAAGGTCGGACGCAGAAGACATAGGCGCCGCCAACCCGCCGGAGGATGTAGCGGCTTCCAGATCGCTGCGCAACAAAGCTTCATCCAATCCGTGCTCCCGGGCGGCGTCAGCAACCGTGTGGAAGGATGCAATCGGACAACCAACGCACAGCATGCCGCTGCGAATGACCACGCGGATGGTCAGCGGCCATCTGCGCATGATCTGGTCCATGGTCATATCGTCATCAATCAAGAATGCCATCGTCGTCATCCGCTTCCGAAGTCGGCTGATCCTAAAGCAATGGGCGGCAGTGGTTCTTTGCGCATCGACAAACTCCGGCGCGGAGCCAGCGTCATTGGCTCAGCCTCGCCGGATGACGACGCGGTAATGTCCGTCGGGCTCGAAAGCTCCACGCCAGAGATGGCCACGCGCCTGAAGTTCCTCGAACAGGAAAATCGGCTCGCGTGGCAGTAGTGCCGCCAGCGTCTGTCCGGGCGACAGCGCCTCGACCCCTTGCAGTGTCCGCACCATCGGCTCAGGAGGCTCGAGATCGCGATTGTCCAGTTCGACGATCGGTGCAGGCCAGGTCTCGTCGGTGGTGCTGATCCCAACAACCGCTGGCTCTGGTTCTGCTACGACAGGGGCCGGCTTGCTGACCGGGGTGAAGATCACCTCCCAGTCGCCATTGCCGATCTCGCGCGCCGCTGGTTCAAAGCCGAGATTGCCCAAGACATGAAACAGGGGGATCGGCTTGAAGGTTGCAAGCAGTCGCAGGCTCTGGCCAGGAGCGAGCGCCTCGACCGCCGCCATGATGGCACTGAAAGGTTCCCCGCCTTCGCGCAGGATCGGCCTGACGTCAACATCGTAGTAGGGAAGAGTCATCGCTATCTCCAGTTCATTCGCCATCAATGTGGGGTGGGCAGGAAAAGTCGTGGCCGCGACGCGCCTTCGGGCAGGCGTTTATCGTCCGGTATGTTGGCGAGACGGCGCGCGAGGACGAGCTCGGCGACAACGGCCAGCGTCGCAAGCAGCGTAGCGGCGGCCGCGGCGCGAAACAAGCCGGGCTGTTCGACAAGCAGGGTTACCGTGCCAGCCAGCACGCCGAGGAAATAGAGCGCGAACCACATCCAGCCACGTCGTTCCGTGACGAGGTCCTGTACTCGCGGCGTCGGCTTTCTGCCCATGACCGGGCCATAGCATTCCAGCCAGGTGAGGAACGGGACGATCTTGTAGAGCTGCGAAAGTCCCAGTCCAGTTAGCCAGCCGAAGGCGACGAGATAGAGCAGCGCGCCGATATGGCGTTCGAGCGTTCCGGTCGCGAGCAGGGCAAGCAGCAGAATCGCTGACAAAGCGAGTGCCAGAAAGGCACCTTGGGCTGCGCGGCTGTTCAATTCGATGGTACGGCGCTTGCGGTGGCGGTAGAAGAAAGCAAGATCGAGGCCGTAAAGGACGAGGGCAGCCATCCCGAGTGCCACCGCCAGCCCCGTCGCCGGGCTGGCTGTGGCAGCAAGCCCCACTTTTTCCAAAAAGGCGGCGATTGGCGAGGCCAACGCGGTCAGGAGCAGTGCGACGACCCCGCTCCACCAGGACACACGACCGCTGACGCGCTCCCGGTCCGGCGACAGCATGAACATGGGCAAAAGCCGGTAAGAGACGCCGATCGCCGTGAAACTCAGCCATCCGCCAAGTCCAACGGCGATATGGACGGGAAGCGCATGCATTCGGAAGTCGATCACAGCCAGCGCTGGAAGAAAGCCCGAAAGCAGCAACGCGAAGAGCGCGCCGAGGATGGCCGTGACGAGTACGCATACCAAACCCACGGCAACGAAACGCGCGGGAAGCTGCAAGTTCGCGTGCCAGAGCGTGCCGCCGAGCACACCGGCGACGAGCAGAAATCCGGCAGGCAGAAGCGTGCCTGCCAGTGCGAGCAGGGGAATGCCGGCATCGAAGACGCCGGCCAATTGCAGGAAACCCGCCAGAAGAAAGGCGAGCCCGGTCAAAAGACATATCAAGGCGGGCAACACCAACCGTTCCCCGCGCAGAGGCTGCGCGATCAGCACCGGCACGAACTGAAACAGGGCGCCGCACATCAGCATGCTTAGCCAGCCGATCGTAACCATGTGCACGAGGACCAGCGTCTCGGGCGCCTCCGCCGCCACCGCAGGGAAGCCGTAGCCGGCGACCATCAACATCTGGGCACCGACAAGAAAGACCAGCGCTACGGTGAAATATGACATCGTCCAGCGCGATAGCGCAGTGCCTATCATAGCCTTTTCCTCGCAGCGCCTCCATGACGGACAGCGCATCAAAACCGTCGAAACTTCGCTGTGACTTTCCGGCGACGGAGCCTTACTGGGACTCCTCTTGCCGGAGGCCACTCGCGCCCAAAGTTTAACCGGCCTGTCTCAATCGACTTTGTCCAAACGCAAACTTGTTTGCGAGCGAAGCATTTTCTCTTCGACAGAAGGGCCGAGCCCACTGGACTAGCGCGACGCGCTTGCCTCGATATGGGCGTACCTCGATTTCGGCCTGTCCGGCCAGAACGCTGACATACTAGCGCAGCGCTTTTGATACCGCGATCATCGACAAACGTGGTCGGGCGCAGCGCCGGGCTTTTCGAGGTACATTGTTGAGTTCAAGTAGTGGCGAAAGAGGGATCATGCCTTCCTGCAGTTGTCCGTTCAGGCCCGATCGAGGTACAGCCAGTAGGCCGGACCGAGCCGTTCGACCGTTTGAGGAGACTGGATATCGATGATTTCACGGCCCGATAGGTCAACGTCGCGGCAATTGTTGTTTTGGTAGATCCAAATCGACGCTTGTTCGCCATCGCACGGTCACCTCAACCAGTCTTGGAAGGGAGCACGAATGTGTCAGCGGACAGCTCGCTGATCACTATTTCAGTGTTGGATGCCTTTCCTTTTTCGCCGGGCTGGCCTACGCCTCTTTAGAATCGCGCCACAGGTCACGCAAACAGCGCCGTGCGCTGATCAAAACGGTCGAGAAACCTGGCCAGCATTCAATCAAGCCGAAAGCCTGAAGCGCCAAATGTAACGTGATGACCTGTCATCAAGAGAACCTTGAGAATAGGTCCATACTCAGCCCGATCCTGCATCGGCGATTCCTGCAAATCACGCTGGCTACAAATATCCAATATTTGCCTTCGCCGATCGCGAGGGTCGACGGGGCGTCGGTCGTGACTGTCCGAATCGAAACGAGAACCTTTGGGAGCTTGCAGCTCGCATCGGATAACGCAGAGTAGGTGTCCGACGATTGTCACCTCAACCCACGAAGGCAAGGATGCGTTCCGGCGAAAGCGGCAGGTCTGACAGTTCGGCGCCCAACGCATGATTGACGGCGTTGACCACTGCCGCCGCAACCGGAATGGCCGCGATCTCGCCTACGGCTTTTGCGCCGAACGGGCCGGTCGGTTCCCCCTCTTCGATCAGCACGACGCGCATCGGCGGCATCTCGGACGCATTGGCCAAGGTGTAGCGGCTGAAACTGTCGCCACGCATCCGGCCAGTGACCGGGTCGATCGCGACATCTTCGTAAAGGGCATAACCGATACCGATCTGGACCCCCCCGTGGATCTGGCCCTCCACCAGCATCGGGTTGATGGCTCTGCCAACGTCATGGGCGGCAAGATAGTCCGTTACCCGCACGCGACCTGTGAGCCTGTCGACCTCCACTTCCGCAAAATGAGCAGCGTAGGAGCCCGGATTGGCCTGGGCGCGATAGATTTCGGTCGCTGAGGGCAATTCTACTCCGCGGGCGACGAGGCGGGTAGCGAATTCCGAGAGCGTCAGACCCGAGCCGTCCGGGCGGCGCACTGCGCCTGCTTCAAGCCGCATGCCAGCGGCTTCCGTATTCAACTCCAGCACTGCTGCGACCCGGATCGCTTCTGCGAGCGCAACTCCTGCACGTCGGATGGCTTCGCCGCATATATAGGTCATGCGACTGGCCCGCGTGCCCAGATCATAAGGACAGCTATCGGTATCGGCTGGAACGATGGCAATGTCGCAAGCCCTTAGACCCAACGTTTCGCCCGCAATCTGGGCAAGTGTCGTGTCGGCTCCACATCCGAGATCGTGGAGCGCGCAGACGAGTTCCGCTCGCCCGTCGGGCAGGAGCCTCAACGTCGCCGTCGTCTCCTCATGGAAACCGGGATAGCAGCCATTGATGTGAGTGGCTGAGGCTACCCCCACTCCTCGCCGCCACCGTCCTCGCCCCGCATCCCCCCGCCGGCGTACGTGCCACCCGAATGCATCGGCTCCACGTATCAGGCATTCTCTCCCGCGAGCATTGCCGACGTCGAGCCCCTGCCAGGGTTCAATCGCGTTGGGGCCGACGAGATTCCTCAACCGTATCGCCACCGGATCAATCCCCAGCCGCCGTGCGGCTATATCCAGCGTGATCTCGGCTATTGTGTGGATCTGCGGGGACCCGTAGCCGCGAAAAGCGCCCGCGGGAACAGTGTTAGTATATACGGCGCGACCTCGATAGCGCTCCGCGGGAACATCATAAAGCCGAACCAGCCGTTGAAGCATCGAACTGGGCAGGTAATTGCCCCCGGTGCAATAAGCGCCAATGTCCACCAGTGTCTCGGTGTCGCGCGCCAGGATTCGGCCGTCGATACTGATCCCGATCCGCATCCGGCCGGTGACAGAGGAACGCGTGCGGGTCGCGGTGAAAGTTTCATACCGACCGTAGCGGATCATCACCGGCCGCTCCAGCGTCAGCGCAAAGAATGCACACAACGGTTCGAGAATCGGCTCCGCCTTGCCGCCGAAGGACCCGCCGATGGGGGTCTTCGTCACGCGTATCTGCTCTTGCGGCACTCCCAATGCCTGAACGACGACCGCCTGAACAGCAAAGACACTCTGACATGGTGAAAGGATCCCGATGCGGCCATCGGGTTCGGGCTTGGCAATGCAGGCATGGGTTTCGACGGCACAATGGTGGCTGCGTGGAGTGGTCACGTGCGTTTCCACCACCAGCTCAGCAGCAGCAAATCCGGCCTCGGTGTCACCACGAACGAAGCTCTCATAGGCCACGGGGTTCATGAAAGTGGGTGTGCCGTCTTCCTGCATTGCGAGTCCGGCGTGGAGGAGTGCGGCTTCCTGGTCAAATATGGCAGGGATATCCACATACTCGACCGCGATCAGCTTTGCCGCTAGGCGCGCGATCTCTTCAGTTTCCGCCACCACCGCCGCGACCCGGTCGCCGACATGACGCGCTATCGGAGCGAACATTCGCTCGTCCGCCAGCGCCTCCTGTCCGGCGAACCAGATCGAGCTGTTGTAGTACCGTTCGGGCGTGTTTTCATGCCAGAATACAGCGTGCACGCCCTCGACCGCCAACGCGGATGCGGCATCGATAGAGGCGACGCGGGCATGCGGATGCGGGCTGAAAACAAGTGCACAGTGCAGCAATCCTTCGACATGCAAATCGGCTGTGAAGTGCAATGCGCCCGTGACCTTAGCCACGCCGTCAACGAGCGGCACGCGACGGGAAATCTGGTTCATTCCGCCGCTTCCTCGAAGAGTCGGTCACGCGGGCTCAGCCCCACGGCCTGCGCAATTAGGTCGAGTCCCAACCCTGCGACCGCGCGGCGTTTGTAAATCTGCGAGTTCCGGCCCGGAATGGCCGCGTCGACCTCGGCGGCCAATGCCGAGAGGAAATCGCGAAGCGTGGCAGGCTCCAGCTTCCGGCCCGCGAGCGCTATCTCGGCTAGAGGTAGGCGGAGAGGACCTAGGCCGAGCGCGCCGGCTTCCACGCGAACAGCGCCGAAATGGTTATTCTGATACTCGGCTAGCAGCGCGAGATTGAGGCGAGAGATAGTCAGGTCTCGCCGAGGTCCAAGTTTGACGAAGGCACTGTACGGGAAAAGTGCGTCTCCTGGCAGGATCACTTCCGTAATCAGATAACCGAGATTTGGCGTATAGTCACATAGCGCGATCTCGCGCGGTGCGCCGTCACGCCCTATCAACACCAGTCGTGCCCCTGCGGCGAACAACACGGGCATCAGGTCGGCTGCTGGGGCGGCATTGGCGATGTTGCCGGCGATGGTCGCCCGGTTGCGGATCTGGACAGATCCGCATTGTGCGGCAGCCTCGCAAAGGGCCGGAAACCTCCCTCGCAACCCGGAATCCGCGGCAAGCGCTGCGACAGTGGTGGTACCTCCGATGCGAATGTCCGTGTCATCCGTGGAAATGAAGGCCATGCCGGCCACACGCGCGAGATCAACCAGCAGTCCGGTTCCAGGGAGCGGGCGGCCCGCGATGAGCATGTCCGTCCCCCCGGCGATGAAATGCACCGGTCCCACCTCCGCAGCTAGCGTTGCTCGCAACTCGGCCATATCGACAGGCGCGGCGACCGCCATCGCGTTCATCGCCCTGCCCCCTGGCGCGCGGCAGCCTCGGTGGCGACGGCCTGCACGATGGTCTCGAACCCCGTGCAGCGGCAGATATTGCCCGCCAGTGCATGGCGGATTTCGGCTTCGCCAGGATTGGGATTGGCACGCAAGAGCCCCTCGGCTGCCAGCAGCATCCCCGGCGTGCAGTAGCCGCATTGCACGGCACCCATCTCCAGGAAGGCCCGCTGCAGATCGTTGATACCACCCCGACAGAGCCCCTCGATGGTGGTAATCTCGCGGCCTGCGGCCTGGAAAGCCAGCATCAGACAGGAATTAACCGGCTGGCTATCCAGCAGCACCGTGCAGGCACCACACTCGCCTTCGCAACAGCCTTCCTTGACACCCGTCAGGCCAAGGATGTCGCGAAGAAATCCGCTCAATCGGGAGATTGGCGAAATCTCCGTCTCGATCGCCTGACCGTTAATCTTCAGCGACATTCTCATGGCTTGGAACCCTCCTCGCCTTTGATGTTTCGAAGGTTTGACCTGGGCGAGGACTGGACCAGTCGGTGGCGACGAAAAAGGATGCCTGCAGAGTGCTGCCGGACGTTGGGCTGATCATCAGCCGCCGCAGCGTCAATCGCAGCCGGACGATTGCGGTCTGCTGATTTCGACGCGCCAGACATCCGGCCCTCGCTCAAGGTACGCCAGGATATTTGGCCTCGATCTGATAACGCAGGGGATCGTGGTCGTTGACTATGATGAAAGAAGTGCCCTTGCCCGGGACCGAAAATTCGCGGGTGGCGATCTGCCGGGGCGATAGTCCCCACGTCGATCAAGCTTTCCGCTGCGAGTTCTAAATCTGTCATGTCAATTGAATTCTCGGCCGCAAAAAAAGCGGCGATGATTGATCCCGGCGCGAAAATCTACCCCGTGGTCAGCCAGCCTATTTGTCAAAACGCAAACAATTCCAAGAATCCTGAAGGTACTGGAAATTGCCGCTTGTTGGCATTTCGCAAAGAACCGTGCGGCGAACGGCTAGCATAACTGACGTTCCGCACCGAGCAGGATATTCCGTTGCATTCATCCGTCCTGAGAAAATATAGAGATGCCCCTCTCCCTATTATACCAGCCAACGGCTCCGCGTTTCTCGCCCGCAGTGGATCCAGGCACCTATGCCGACTGAATGATGAATCTTCCTAAAGGTGAGCCGGTATCGCTTTATCTTTACATCCCCTTCTGCCGATCGATGCGGATACGATGCGGTCCTGATCCGCGCGTCAGGAAGGCGCTTTGTTAGGCTGCCGGGCACGTAGTTTGGGTTGAACGAGCATACCGCCAAACAGAGCTGCGTATCCGAGGAAGGCCACGACCCAAAACATCGCCGATATGTGGAGAAGTATTGCCTCAGTAGGGACGAACGCCGCACCGATGCGCAGGACGGCCGCGAGCACGATCGCGACAAAGACCGCGCATGTGCCAATGCTCGCCTGCAACTCGCGGCCTGTATGCCCAAGGGTGGCTCGGGTCATGACGGCAAGCGTCATGCATGCCACCGCACCTACGCTGAACGCGTGAATGCCCGCCGCGGAAGGAACGGTCTCCGGTAGGACGACGGCAAGTCCGGCCAGCAGAAAGCCGATCGGCACAAAGACGAACGCTACGTGCAGGATCAGCACCAGCGGCTCGCGGAGCGTGCGATCACCAGCCCAACGCGCAAGCCGCATAGCGTTGAGGACCGCTCCGGCGATCAGCATTGCGCCCGTTACGTTGCTTTCAGGAAAGAAGGCCCAGGCCGCCAATGCGGTCGCCGACAATGCGATTGTTGCTGCGTCGAAATGACTGAACGGGGACGGCACACGTCCCTGATTTTCGCGTGCCAACCAATTCCGGGTGAAACTGGGAACAACGCGTCCCCCTATAATCATTATGAGGACGACAGCGGCCCCGAGGCCAAGCCGGCGGCTGATATCCGAGATGCCTTGGTAGTGCGCTTCGGCATGAAACATCACGTTGGCCGCCAAAAGCATGGCAACCGGCAGCAGCACCTTCAGGTTTCGCCAGTTTCGGCCCGCGATGATTTCGGTCGCGGCGGCGGCTGCTACCGCCAGGAGAAATGCGCAGTCGACTGCGGCTCCGACGAGCCAGCCGGTGTCAGCTGAAAAGAACACCGCAAGCCGCCCTGCAAGCCACAGCA
Source organism: Mesorhizobium sp. P2_E6 (assembly GCF_056403835.1). NCBI lineage: Bacteria > Pseudomonadati > Pseudomonadota > Alphaproteobacteria > Hyphomicrobiales > Phyllobacteriaceae > Mesorhizobium > Mesorhizobium sp. P2_E6. Next base: position 267,601 of record NZ_JBFUEQ010000015.1, on the reverse strand, counting down.
GGACGAGCGCTAGCAGGGGCAGGCCTTGCACAGGCAGACGTCCGGTCCAGTTCGGGATGGCCGTCAGCAGGAATCCCGTCATGATTGCCGCCAGATAGCCAAAGAGCATCTCATGGACATGCCAATCAACGGGCAGAAAGACGCTGGAGGTTGTGAGATGGCCATAAAATAACGGCAGCCAGAAAAGGATGGCTGCTCCGGCATACAGAGAGCCGAGCAGGAAGAACGGCCGGAAACCGTAAGACAGAACCGCCGGATAACTGCCCGATCGTGTACGAGGAATTGCCATCTAATGCATTTCAAAAAAGAGAAACCCATGGCGGAGTGATGTCCGTCTGTAGGGTCCTGTTGATTTTTAGAATGAGATTTGCTCCGCCTCAATTGGCGAATTGAACTTGAGCCAACAGGGTCTCGAACGCTTTCTTGGCTTTCCCCGGCTGTTTGACAGTCGCTGCATGAGCCAGATTAACCGGCTTACCGACCACGATCAGCGCCACCATGCCCATCCCATAGTGAGCCGCGCACTTCACGCCGTACACACCTTCCTTGTCGAGTTTAACGGTAATCTGTTCGCTCGACTTACCCTTGAAAGTCTTTGCTCCTTCCGGAATCATTCCCCAGATGCTTTGTGCAAGATGCCCCTTATCGGTTGGCACGAACGTGACCGTGTCGCCGGGCGCTGCCTGGACAAAGTCGGGCTGAAAGACCATCACACCTTTCTCGCCCTTGTCGAGCATCTGGATTTGGTGATCGGCCGCCTGGGCCGCTCCTGCCAACATCGACACGGCGATTGAGACGGCGATTGCAATTGCGTATCTCATGATCTTGCCTTCCTGTTCAGATTCTCGATGACGTTCGCGCTATTTCTAGGCGGTCTTCGGCCTGAGAACTTTGCGACAGCGCAAACAAGGTTGGGAAATGAGGAAAAAAGCCGCGGTGTCCGCCACTTGCCACTCGTTGGTCGCCTAGACATGAGCCGGCTGAAGCGATGCTCGGGTACCTAGCCCGCCTCGATAATCCCTGTCATCGGCAAGACATGCTCGCGTTCAAACGCAATATGTCGGCGCCACGATTTTGAAGAAGCCACGCAGCATGATCCCGCAGCGGCGGCATTCCGGGCCCGTCGCAATAGACCTCGCCGAAGCGCGCCTCCACCACCGGCCAGTCGATGGTGCGGGCCAGCCGCACCAACTCATGGTTCATGTTGAGGATCTGATCAAGGCGGGCGCGGAACAGATCCTGTTCTCCCGCCTCACGCCGTTCACGTGGTCTGCCCATTGCCTGGCTCCGATTCACCACGATGAAAGCAGTGAATCAAGCTTCGGCAGGCAGGGAAATCGCAAACTGGAATTGCAAGAAAGCTACCCACAAACTGACCAGTTCCTGCAATTCCGAAATCTGCAAATCGCGCGTTTCCTATATGAAATCAGCAGCTTCCGAATTCTTCACGGTCGACGAATTAGAATCGGTTGCAGCGTCCGATGCCTTTCAACCAGGTTGCAGCTCGAGTTTGCAACCGGGCATTCTACGTTTGCTAGGCCCAAGCGACCGCGCAACGAAATCGTCGCGTCGAAGCAATAGCTCTCACTACGATGAGCTGAAACCTTCGAAATAGTGGTGACCATCGCAATACTGCATTTTGTCAACAACCTGTCGATGCCCATCTACTTCCTGGGTTCGAAAGCCGCCGCCTTTTTCCGGCGCCCAGAACGCCCTGAGGCAATGGACAGTCTGCATTCCCTGAAGAACCCGGCGTTCGGGCAGAATTCGGCGAGGCCGGCAAGATCGCTGCCGCGCTCTAGCCAATCGCGGCATTCGCTCTGGAAAGAGCATCCTAGGCAGGCGTTTCGCGCATCCGCTATCGCCTTTCCGCCGCATTTGCGGGCCGCCACGAGCTGATCGACTTCAATCCACTCCATGACGAGGTCCATGAACTCGAATTGCCGCCAGACGCTCTCAGCCTGCGACCACTGTCGTTGCCCAGACTGCATGACGATCTCCCTCTGCCAGAGCGACCACTTGTCCCTTAAACTCTATCCGCCAAGGTCCCACGGCTCAATGTGTCGCGTCGCCGCGCCCGCGAGGGTCGGCGCCGAGCGTCTTTCGCGCCTATCTTTGATGTGGAGCAAACTTCTCCCACGCAGGTCCGGCTACGGTTAAGGTGTCCAAGACTGGTCGCACGGATCGGATTGCGACAGAAAACGAGATATGGCGTTTGCACGGCGCCTTTCGCCGCCATTTTCCGCCGCACAAATCGGCCCGCTGTTGACATTGCCGCTGCGGAAGGGGCCTGTTCGAACGACCGGGCGAGCACAGCACAGCGTGCTACCCGATCAATCCAACGGATCTGTCCTTCGCCTCCGGAGTGAGGCAGAACGAGCAGTCGTCCGTCGTGCGCGGAACCGCGCCGTGGCGCGGGGTCGTTCGTGGCCCACCTGACCTATCAAGTGACTCCGAAGGAGAGCGAATGGCAGGCAGCGAAGCTGATGTCGCGGCGAACGCCCAGTCGCGCCAGACCACCCAATCCGCAAAGGGCTTTTCGGTCTGCGGCCCTCGCGGCACGCCTCTTAGTGAAGCTCGGCAAATCTGGAACTACGATATTTGCATGGGCAGCATGGAAAACCCGCTCGCCGGATAGCTCGCGACTGCCGGCTGCCGGCCGGGCACCAGTGCGATCTGTTGGGTCGATTTCAGCAATTCCTCCATCACGACGCGTAGTTCCAGTCGGGCCAGAAGCGCGCCCGGACAGACATGGATGCCGCCGCCGTAGAGGAGGTTTTGCGTACCTTCGCGATCGAGGCGGAATTCGTCGGAGTTGCCAAAGACCGCTTCGTCGCGGTCGGCCGACGCCCACATGAGAGTAATCCGCTCGCCGGCTGCAATCCTGCGTCCGTCGATTTCCACCGGCCTGGTCGTCACCCGCCGGTTGGAAATGAGCGGTGCATGTATCCGCAATATCTCGTCGATGGCGGCGGGCAGCACGTGCAAATTCTCTCGAAGCTGCTGCTGCAGCTGCAGGTGTTCTGCAACATAGTGGCCCAAAATCCCCACACAGGCCGTTATCGTTCCGAGTTCGCCGACGGTCCAATTACGCAGGATGCTTACGATCTCCTCGTGGTTCAGCGGTCTGTCCCCGATCTTTTGCCGGAGCAGATTCGTCGTGATATCATCCGGGGCGGCCGCACCGGCCTCACGCCGCGCATCCAGTAATTCACTGATATAGCCGTCGAACTCGAGCGCGATGGCAGACATTGCACTCGTGTTTCTTATCAAGGTGGCCTCATGGTTCTTACGGACCCACATAAGCAACGGCTCATGCAGACTTGCGGGCCACCCGAGAAAGGCGCACTGGATCTGCACTGCGAATAGCTGGGCAAGCTGCGTCACTAGATCGATTTCCACGCCCCTTTCCAGGCCGGACACGAGATTGGCTGAAATCGCCTGGCAAAGCGGTTCGAAACGTTCCACGCGCTCGGGCTCGAAATGGCGCTCGATTAGCCGCCGGTATGCCGTGTGCTGGGGCGGGTCCATGCCGCTTGGCACCGACAGATGGCTAGAAACGACGCTGCTGAACGTATGGTGATCGTCGAGTGCCTGCACCACGTCCTCATGCCGGAACAGCGACCAGCCGAGATAGTCGCTATACGCCACCGGGCACCCGTGACGCATGGCGTCATAGGCTTTGATCTGGTCGGAAAGGACTTGTTCGGATCGGGGATCCCAATCCGGTTGCGGCTTGTCTGGCGTCGAGTTCATGGCAATTCCCTGAAAACTTCCCTGCACTGCAAGCCACGGGCACAGGACACAATTCTGAAAATACAGGGTTCTGCTAACCCAGAGCAAACTGAAGGTACTTGACCGGGATCAAACCCATCGCCCTGTATCAGGTGGCGGCACCAGGCAGCACCTATGTAAGTGCCGCGCTGAGCTGAGCCTCTGCGTCGGAGAGCTCCGCGTCTGCCTGAACGATCGGCCGATTTCGTTTTTTGTCGTTTTCGATGTGGACCGGCCCCAACGGCTCTCAGGTTCTGATCTTTGCCTGAGGTTTCCGTGCCAGTTGACGAGTTGTTATAGCCAAGATCTAAGCCCTAACTGCGTCACGAAGCGATGCGCGGCCGCCCGGTGGCTGTCGCGACGACGATGGCTTCGACGAAACTGCGCTCGCCCTCGATTGTAGCAACCCTCATGTCCCGTGAGATCTCGATCCGCGCCTGATCGGTCCCGGCGCGCTCGGCGAGACCTGCTGCCAAAGCGCGAATGTGGGCCTCGGCCGCAGCCATCGCTTCGTCTTCGGTGTCATAGTCGTCCAGCCGCTGGCCTGAATTGAGACGAAAAAGCCCGTTCTCGGGCTGGCTGACGCGCGCTTCCGCCGACATCCGCACCTGCCCAACGACAGCACCCAGCGCATTTGCGACGTCAGCGTGTTCGGCGATGATGCAGTCATTACCGATCAACCGCGGTAGACCTGCATAGTGGAGAGATGCTGACGCCCCAAGGCCGATCACCGGCCGGTCGAGTACGATTGACAGCCGCGCCATGCCGCCGCGCCGGCCAACCGCCCGCTGAACCAGCGGATTGGCAACGGAGACGCCGCCATCCAGCCCGTCCTCGGCAAAGACGGTTTCAAGAATGGCTTCGGCGGAACGCCGGGTCACCGCGGTGAGAACCATCTCGGAAAACGCTTCTGCGTCTTTGGCGACGTGATGGCCCTGGCCGTCGCGCTTGCGTGAGAACAGTTCGGCGCCCAATCGAGCCGCGGCGGGATCCCAGTTCGCTTGCCGGCCAAGCACGTGGGCCGCGTCGGATGGCGTGAAGCCCGCGATATGCACCAGACCGCGCGCGACCAGGCGATTGAGTGTCGCGATCTGCGATGTCGATACGAGAAGCCGATCGAGCGCGGCGGGAATTGCCGAAATGTCCGCATAGAGCCTTGCCTCGGTAACCGTCAGGCCTGCAGCCAGACGCTCGGGCACCCCTGTGCGCAAAGCGAAACGGCCGTCGAGCCGGCTGGTGTTGGGACTGAGCAATTGCCGATTGAGGCCTTTGTATATAGCATGGTCGTGCTTCACTGCGGCGAGCGCCAGCGGCACGAGCCGACGGGGCCCGAGCACGATCGTCGAAGTCAGCGACCGCTCATGGAGCGAGACTTCCGAATCTCCACCGAGGCCAAAGGTGCGCATGGCAACGGCTTCCACCATGGTTCGCATTCCGCCGACGGTGGCACCTTCCGGATCGAGCCGCAGGCGGCCGCCGTCGAGAACGGCGATGTCGGTGGTGGTGCCGCCGATGTCGGACACTACGGCGTCATCAATGCCGGTCATGTACCGCGCCCCCACCAGGCTTGCCGCTGGTCCTGACAGGATGGTCTCAATCGGCCGGGCGCGGGCGAATTCAGCGGTGATAAGCGCGCCGTCGCCGCGCACGACCATGAGTGGAGCGACGATCCCGCGTCTTGCCAGAAAGCCCTCCGTGGCGTTGACAAGGCGATCGATCATCGAGATCAACCGGGCGTTGAGAAGCGTCGTCAGCGCCCGACGCGGGCCGCCGAGTTTCGACGACAGTTCATGCGAACACGTCACCGGAAGCCCGGTACGATCGCGGACGATGTCACGTACTGCGATCTCATGTTCGGGATTGCGAACTGCAAAATAGGAGGCCACGGCGACGCCTGAAACCGTGTCGGCGAGAGACGGCAGCGCACCTACGAGAACGTCCAGCACCAACTGCCGCGGATCGCCGTGGACGTCATGTCCGCCCGGGCAAAAGATCACGGGATCGGAGCCGAGGGCTTTTGACAATCCGCTCCGGGCAATATCGGCTTCATCGAAGCCGACCATGACCAGCGCGACCCGTCCGCCCTGCCCTTCGACGAGCGCGTTGGTGGCAAGCGTGGTCGACATCGAGACGAGCTTGATCGCGCCGGCTTTGATGGCAGCCTCGGACAAAACAGCGTCGACGGCGCCGGCGATGCCCTCGGCAAGATCGTGTCGCGTGGTCAGTGACTTGGCCTTGGCCACAATGCCTGTAGATTCCGACCACAGGACGGCATCGGTATACGTGCCGCCGGTGTCGATGCCCAGATACAGAGGCGACGGCTGATGCGAATATGCTTCCATTTCGATCAGGCGCCCAGCTCGGATTCTGGCGAGAAATACTTGGCGAGTTATTCGCTTCACCGTTGAACGCCTTGGCATCGGCGGATGGATTGCGCTTGATCGCAACGCTTGGCCAGGCGGACGCGGACTTTGCGTTCAGCACCAGCCAAATGTCGAGACCAGATGCGATATCGAGAAAAATGGCTTTATCCGAACATTCCGGTTCGCAGTCGATCCATTCGTCAGGGTGGCGGACTGACTTACCCTCGCCCTCATAGAAGCAATCCTCGCGACAGACTTCCATGCAGTCCATGTGTACGCAGCTGAGGCAACCGTCGGTGACCACGAGCGTCATACTGCATTTCTCAGCCATGGTCGGTCGGGACGATAGAACAAGGACAGCTTCAGGCGTTCTGCGACGTGGACGGCCTTCAGCCAACAGAGCCCGGCTCCCTCGCTGTCCAGCAATTCGTCGCAACTGTCGCCAAACAAGGCGAAGCACCGGTCTAGCAGACCGATCTCCAGCCCACCCATGTGCTTTTGGACCGCGATGAGGCTCCCCCTGTAATACCCGGTGGTCAGCATGACCGAGGACCAGAAATCGTACATCTCCCCCCAATGCGCTCCCCAATCGTCGGCCAAGACACGCTCGAAAATCGGCCCGAGATCGGCGTCGGCGCGGATCTTGCCATAGAAGGAGTCGACGAGCTGTCGAATCTGCTCTTCGGAAATCGGGGCTGTCTGCGTCAAGGGCATACTCTGGTCCAGCGCTCATCCGGTCCTTCAGACCACGACGTAGGTCATGTCGARGGGAATACGGTGATCATCGATTGCGCGCACGCCAGCGGTGTTTTCAGCCAGAATAAGCGAAGCTTTCCGCTCTTGCTCCGATAGGTAAGCTCCCCAGAAGGTGACCACGCCGTTGGTTACGGTCACGTCCGAGCTTCCGGTCGAGGGCCACGATTCGGATCGCAAGGCGTCAATAATCTCCAGCCTGATACTGCTATCGTCATGCGGGACCGGTGCGCGCCAACCTTTCCTGGCGACGACCAGAGCCCGCACCAGATTGGCGCGACTGACTATCCCCACCACCTGTCCGTTGCGCAGCACGGGAACGCGCTTGATCCGATTGTGTTCAAGCAGGGTTGCGATCTCGGCCACTGGCGTACTCTCGACCACCGTCGCGACCTGCTGTGTCATGACGTCGATCACATGCTCGGAATGAGACTTGACATAGCCTTCCGCCCGAACCGCGTTGTTGGTGAAAAAATGAATCCACCAGGAACGACCCTGCGGCGCCGTACCGATCTCCGCCCGGCGGATCAGGTCTCCTTCACTAACGATGCCCAGCAGTGCACCTCGATCAATCACTGGCACGGCACTGATCCCGTGCGACAGGAGAATGTCGGCAACCTCATCCACCGTACTGTCAGGCCCTACCGCGATGACCGGTGACGTCATGACGTCCTTGGCGATCAGCATTTCGGTCTCCTTCACCTGCCTGCGGGCGGCGGAGCCGGCGGCAGGGTCCTTGCAGAGGCTTGCCCCCAATGTGACAGACCAGCATGAAGGCTGATCGCGCGATAGAACTCCCTTGCATGGAAAGCATAGGCTTCCAGATCGGCCGGATCGCCAACGAAAAGCCCGATGTCCTTGGCTTTCCGGAAGAACCAGGCAGCGGGCAAACCAGGCTGGAGCGCCTTCACGGCAACGGCCGCAAGCAATGGCAGGCCTTCGTCCGCATCGTCGTCCATCAGTTGTTCGAGTGCATCCCGGATCACGTCTGGTGCGACCGAAACAACCGTGCTCTCGGCCAGTCTTGCATAGGTGATCGGCAGCCCGGTCTGTGCTTGGAGGAGCAGTTCCGCACGCAGCCGTGTTTTGAGAGCGTTGTCATCCGCGGGTGCGATTGAGACGCGGTTGGCAGATACCATTCGACCGACCACATGACGCTGAATGTCCGGGCCGGAAAGTATTCTGCCGAAATCGTGTTCAAGCCTTTCCATTATCATCATCGCCGAGCCCAAGGTGCCCTTCACGCGATATCGCCAGGATTTCACTTCCCGGCGTTGGGATCTCTCGCTGGCACCGATCCTGTCAATTTTACTGCGCCAGAGCTTCACTCATCCTTACATGCAAGACAAACGAAATTTATTGCCGCTTCAGCACAATTATTTTGCTCGATAAACTCGATTCCGACGATTGACGCGGCCCTTCCCTTTTCGGATTCGATATGCATTTTTGATGGATGAAGTCAGCGCGTTGGGAGCGTCTTAGCTAGTGAATTCGTTCCCGAAAGCAGCCTGGAAGGAGATCCATGATGATCACTGGTGCTCAATGCCGAGCCGCTCGCGCTCTGGTCGAATGGACCCGTGAAAAGCTTGCCGGCAATTCAGGCGTGGACGCGTTGGTCGTCGAAGAATTCGAGCGCCGGATCAGCCTTCCTGGCCAGGATGTCTGCGACACGCTGCAAACCGTGCTTGAAGGTGCCGGCGCGGTTTTCATCGCCGAGAACGGTGGCGGTATCGGCGTTCGCCTGAAACTCAACCGCTCGGAAGTCAAGCGGATCGGCGTACTGGAGAATGAAGGCGGCATCGTCGGAACGGACGCTGTTCCATAGGCCCCGGGGTCTTTCGAGTTCGATTGATTCACGCTCAGAGTCCGTTGCTGGACAATTCGGACCTCGCTTAGCTGGGCAGACGCAAACAAGGAGGCCTCATGACGGTTATCTGGGACGATCTCACTGAGGAGGAACAAACGGCACTCAAGCGAATGAACCGCGGACCTTACCCATCTCTATCGAAAGTCTTGGCCGAGCGCCTTGTATTCCTCGGACTGGCCGAAAAAAGACCGAGCGGGATCGGGATAAACAGGGCCGGACGAGATCTAGTGATAAGAAAATTGCTTGGCGCTCGCTCTGACTAATATAGTCTGATGCTCGCCACTCTGCACTGAGGCGACTGACTTGACTTCCGGGATTGCTTCACCAACTATGGCCCTATGAACGCCGCACTCAAAATTCGTCGCGATTTTCTTTTCCGGGTTTGTCCCATCGCGGGAATGTAACCCCCGGCTCGGCTGCCATGTGGGCCCCGAGCCGAGGGGCGGTGCGCTTACCACATGGGATGCTCCCGCACGGCCTCAAGCCTGCGGAGCATCGACGTTCCATCAAGATTTTCACCAATTGGCTCGGTTTCCGGCACCCTCGGTGGGCGGCTGGTCCGAGCAGAAGCACGAGTATTCAAATGCAAGACAACACGAAAACCCGGCGTAAGCCAAACATCCGAATCTCGCAGTCCGACCATGCGCGTCTATCAGTGCTTGCGAGCACCGTGGCGGCACGGAATCCGGAGGCTTCAGATGAACTGCTCGCCGAACTCGAGCGCGCGCGTATCGTCTCCGACGGTTGGGTCTCCGCCGGCACTGTCCGGATGGGTTCGACCGTGACGTTCAAGCCCGATACCGGCGATCGAAAAACCGTCACGCTGGTTTTTCCTGGCGATGCGGATATCTCCGAAGGCAAGGTTTCGATCCTCACGCCGATTGGCACGGCCCTGATCGGCCTCTCGGCTGGGCAGTCGATGACGTGGACCGCCCGGGACGGTCGCCGGCACGAATTGTTGGTGCTCACCGTGACCCAGCCCGCTTCGGAAGGCGGTACAGCCGACCGGCCCTCACCAGCGTCTCAGACGATTGCGGCGGCCGTCTAGACATGGGCATTTCCATGCGTCTCCTCAATCAAGCGGGCAGCCTTATCGCGGGAGTGTGACCCCTGCGCCGGCCTATGCTGGTCCGGCCCGGGGGGAGCTTTCCACGCCCGATCAATTGCTTGACGCCGGATCCCTTGCACAGGGCCGGCTGGAGATGCGCCATGCCCACTATCGATAGCTGCCAACTGACCAGCAAGGACTATACGATTCTTGAAGTGATGCAGGAGCGCCGCCCTGGCAACGATACTTTCTCGGCTATCCTTCAACGCAAGATTTCGGGCGCGGTTGTAATGTTTCGGGAAGACATTCCGGCCACCGTCGTGACACTCAGTACCCGCGTGGCTTATCGGGTAAACGACGGCCCTGCCGAAACCCGCATCGTCGCACATGACGAGACGCGCGGTCTGGTAGGCATGCTTTTGCCGATCACCAACCCGCGCGGCCTGGCGCTGCTTGGTCTGGCCGAAGGTCAGTCCATGTCCATTCCAACCGCGGACGGCGGCCTTGAAACGCTGACCGTGCATGAAGTGGTCTATCAGCCAGAAGCCGCAAGGCGCGAGAGATTGAAGCTGGCGGGGAATGCAGTGTCGGGCTCATGGCGACAGGGCGGACCGGTTCTGCGCGTTGTCCATCGTTCCGATGAACTGCGGGACAAAGCGGTGAACAAAGTCATGGCAGCCTTCGATACCGGGTTCGACGACCCGGGTCCATCGGCCGCCTGAGGGCTGGACTATCCCGAAGGCTGTGAAGGCGGATAGACAAGCGTTCCGTCGGGCCGTGCCTTCACACCGTCGGTGAGTTTCGCCGGCTCGACCTTGTCATGGCTCATCAGATGAAAAACGGACTCGCCGCGGCTGATCAGGTAGTCCGCGACGATCCTTCTGTGACAGCGCCACCAGAGCGTTTCCGAGCACATTATGGCGCACCGCCGCTGCCTGCCGAGAGACACAAGCCGGTTCAGGCCGTCAAGAAATTCCGCCGACAACGTGTAGTCGGCGTAGTTGTGAAAACTCTGGTTGATCCAGAATGCATTGAGCGCCGGTGGAGTGTCGTGTGCCTTGCCGCGCAGGCCGCCGAGTTCGGCAATGTGCTCATATCCGATCCCGAACGCCGCCAAGCTTTCCGGAAGTACCTCGCTATTGAACTGCGGGTTCGCCCGCGATCGCCGGATGGTCCTTATATCGACCACCAGGGCGATCTCTCCGACCCGTAGCAGGGCGACGAATTCGGCAATCGACCGGGTCGAGTGACCGATGGTGTGGAACGGGTAAGGCATGTTCGGTCAATCCGTGGCGATCCATTTGTCCAGTCACGCAAACCATGGCTTCGCGCCTGGAAGACGATCATTTCACAACTTGCTTCAATCCGCGTAGCGCCTCCTGCACGTCGGCACGCGCCTCGCCTGCTTCCGGATAGACTGCATAGGCCGGATAGGTGAATTCCGGCGCGCCTTCTACCACCTCCAACTGCCCCGCCTCTATGTGGGGAGCTGCCGCGCCCCTGCGGAAATAACCCATTCCGCCGGCGCGCAGGATATAGCTCAGCCCGAGCGGGCCAAGGCCGACCATCAATCCCGGCTCGCCGAAGGCAGAGGAACTGGCACCATGCTGGGCCGCGAACAGCGGCCCCCAATCGACATAGACATAGTCCCTGGAGCCGACAGGTTCCCCGTCTCGGTCCGTGGTCCGCACCAGGACGAGCTGCTCCTCGACCAGAAGCTCTACCCTGAAACCCGGCAACAGCTTCGGCGCATAGAGCACCGCAATGTCCAGAACGCCAGTCCTGAGCTGCTCGAGGAGTTGGTCTGGCACGCCGACCTGGGCTTGGATTGCGATTTCCGGTCTGGCCTTCTTCATCCAGACCAGCCAGTCGAGCAGCAGCGGGTTCCACAGGCTGAGCTCTCCGCCCAAGGCAACGACGCTTGTCCGTCCCGATGGGATGGCGAGTTGGTGCCGTGCCCGTTCCCAGATTTGCACGAATGACTGGGCGAACCGCTCGAACTCCCGGCCCGCCGGCGTCAGCTGCGCGCCATTGCGGTTGCGGATGAAGAGCTGGCGTCCAAGCTCTTCCTCCAGCGTGCGTATCCGCGCGCTTACCGTGGTCTGGGTGACGTGGAGCCGGTCGGCGGCTTTCAGAAAGCTGCCGGAATGAACGATTTCCAAAAACGTGCGCGCGCGGTCGATGTCCATTCTGGCTTCCAGTTCAGTGCAATAATATTGCATCAATACAGCATTTAATTCCGTTTGCCTTCCTGTTTTACGCGGCGCAACGTCCAAGAGGCGGGTCTCCGCTGCAACATATGGGGCGTGCGATGTCTGATCAGGAGGATGTTCCCTTGGAAACGCGAGAATACGCCTCTCCGCCGTGCTTCATGCACGAACTTGTCCCGGGATATGGCGCCGAGCCGGTTGTGCAGGACTCATGGCCCGACGTCTGCCGATGGCGCAAGGCGGAGCGCAAGCGCCTGATCGACGAGCGTCTCGCCGTCGACGCCGAGGAGCGCGTTGCGAGGTCTTTACGCATCGCTTCCGCTCTCGACCTAGCTGTCGGCCGGGTGAGCGGGCGCATCGTCAGCGGCTACTGGCCTTTTCGTGGCGAGCCCGACCTGCGCAACTGGGCGATAAAGGTGATCGAGCGCGGCGGGCGGATCGCTCTTCCCGTCGTCATCAAAAAAGGCTGGCCGCTGGAGTTCCGCGTCTGGGCACCGGGCGATCCACTCGAACGCGGCGTTTGGAACATTCTTGTCCCGTCACAAGGGCCATCGGTCCAGCCGGATGTGGTCATCGCGCCTGTTGTCGGTTTCGACCAGGCCAACTATCGCCTGGGGTATGGCGGCGGTTTCTTCGACCGGACGCTCGCGGCAATGCCCAAGCGGCCATTCGTCGTCGGCGTCGGTTACTCCGACAGCAGGATCCAGACCATCTATCCGCAGCCGCACGACATTCCGATGGGCGTAATCGTCACGGATGAATGAATGATTGCAGGCAAGGCCTGCTTCCCTTGTGACGGCGGATCGCGGATGCCGTCCATCGGTGAGTCCGTCTTGCTGCCAGCAGTGAAGAGCAGGAAGCACATCATGTCCAATCCAGCCACGACGTTGGATGATCACAGGCCCCGGTTTCTCGTCCGGTGGCTGCTCTCGACCAACCACAAGGATATCGGGACGCTTTATCTGATCTTCTCGATCATGGCAGGAGTACTCGGCACCGCCCTCTCGGTGCTGATCCGGATGGAGCTTCAGGAACCGGGACTGCAGATATTCGCCGACCCCTCCGTCTACAACGTCGTCGTCAGCGCCCACGGGCTGGTCATGATCTTTTTCGTTCTCATGCCGGCGCTGATCGGCGGCTTCGGCAATTGGATGGTGCCGATCATGATTGGCGCGCCCGATATGGCTTTTCCGCGCATGAACAACATTTCCTTCTGGCTCCTGGTGATGTCGTTTATCCTCTTCATCACCTCGATGTTCGTTCCAGGAGCACCCGGCACGCTCGGTCATGGCGGCGGCTGGACGCTCTATCCGCCACTGTCGACCTCAGGCCAGCCCGGCCCCGCCGTCGACCTCGTCATCCTTTCGATCCACCTTGCAGGAGCGTCATCGATCCTCGGTGCGATCAACTTCATTACGACCATTTTCAACATGCGCGCACCCGGCATGACGATGCACAAGATGCCTCTGTTTGCCTGGTCGATGCTGGTCACCGCCTTCATGCTGCTGATGTCGCTGCCCGTGCTTGCCGGCGCGATCACAATGCTGCTCACGGACCGCAACTTCGGCACGACTTTCTTCGTGCCCGAAGGCGGCGGCGATCCGATCCTATACCAGCATCTCTTCTGGTTCTTCGGCCATCCCGAAGTCTACATCATGATCCTGCCTGGATTCGGCATCATCAGCCATGTCATCTCGACGTTCGCCAAGAAGCCGATCTTCGGCTATATCGGCATGGCCTATGCGATGGTGGCGATCGGCGCGATCGGTTTCGTGGTTTGGGCTCACCATATGTATACGGTTGGCCTGTCCGCCGACACCCAGCGTTACTTCGCCTTCGCCTCGATGGTCATCGCCGTTCCAACCGGGGTGAAGGTGTTTTCGTGGCTGGCGACCATGTGGGGAGGATCGATCGAGTTCAAGACGCCGATGCTATGGGCTCTCGGCTTTGTCCTGCTCTTCACCATTGGCGGCGTCACCGGGATCATGGTCGCTAGCCCCGGCATCGACCGCTCGTTGCACGACACCTATTTTGTGATCGCCCACTTCCACTATGTGCTGTCCTTGGGCGCGGTCTTCGCCATCTTCGCCGGCTTTTATTACTGGTTCCCGAAGATGACTGGCTACATGTACAGCGAAACGCTGGGCAAGCTGCATTTCTGGCTGATGTTCATCGGCGTCAACCTCGTCTTCTTCCCGCAGCATTTCCTGGGCATGGCCGGTATGCCGCGACGCTATGCCGACTACCCGGACGCATTTGCCGGCTGGAATTTCATTTCGTCGATCGGGTCCTACATTTCAACGGCCGGACTTGTCGTCTTCTTCATCACGGTGGCGGAAGCTTTCAGCCGCAGACGCCAGGCTGGCGCCAATCCATGGGGCGAAGGGGCGACCACGCTCGAATGGCAACTGCCATCGCCGCCGCCCTTCCATCAGTGGGAGAAGCTGCCGCGCATTCTCTAGCTTCGCCTCCTGTTCCGAATCGGCCTGCTGTCACTTCGATATTTTGTCGGGAGAACGGCATGAACGAGACCGCAGATCCAAACAACCAGATCCTGCTCGTGGCGATCATCGCGTTCTATTGGGCGTTGCTGGGCATTTGGGATCAACTTCTGCCGCGCTCGGGAGAAGACAAGGCCAAGCGAGACGATGCGCCGACGGACAGGCGGACCAGCGGTGCCGAACACACTTCCTCCGCCGACACCTCCTCGGAGGGGATTCGAAAGATCGACCCGGATTTCGACGTCGCCGCGTTTCTCGCTGGCGCCAAGACAGCCTATGAAATTATCCTGCGGGCCTATGCGGACAGTGACATCCAGACGTTGAAGCGCCTTGTCGGGCCGGAAGTGCTTGATGCCTTCGAGCGAGCCATTGCCGGACGCCGGGATCGCGAGGAGACGCTGCATCTCACCTTCATCGGCACCAGCGAAGCGAAGGTCGTCGATACTCTCGAGGAGGACGGTACCGCTGAGGTTGTTGTTCGGTACGTTTCCGACGTGGTCAGCGTTACACGCTCGGCCAACGATGCGATCGTCGCCGGTGATCCCGAGCAGATCGTTGGGGTAATCGATACGTGGACGTTCGCCTGTGAAACGCAGTCAACGAAGCTGAATTGGATGTTGATTGCCACGGACGGCGGCTAACAGCATGTGCCGTTCCGATAAGTCCGCCTGACAGCTGATGGCTTATGAGCCGTTCACCCGAACGATCATTGCTGTGAGAAGGGCGCCGGCCGGCGTGCTCGTGAAATTCTCGGTTACTCGAACATGATCCGAGCGGTACCTCTTTCGGCGATCAACAATCTCCGAACCTCCTGGATCCGCTCAGCCTGTTGTTTGGTATAGGGTCCCATCGGCCGGGTCTTTGCATCGCCGCGACAGACCCGGCAATACCAGTGGCCGCTGTCGCAGAAGATTTCAACCGAGGTCGGCGTATCGTCGGACGCCTCGTCGGCGACGCCCTTAATGAACTTGACGATCTTTGAATAATGCTGAGCATGTGCAAACGTGTGCAAACCGTTGTTAGTGTCAAGTTCCTGTTGCATAGTGGACATCAGTCAAACTCCTCTCGGTCGCGATGGCACACCGTTCCGTCATATTGGCTACGCTCTCCGGTGCCCGAGAGTGCTTGCTAGTTTGCGATTTGGCGCTCCATTTCCACTTCGGCCTCTAAACTTTCAATGTCGCGAAAGATCGAGGCGACAGCCAACGTGCGTCCTTCGCGTTTGAAGTGGAGCAGGCAATCCTTCGCTGTGATATCCCCATCGACCGCGATCTCATCCCATTGCCCGGCATGCCCGACATAGTTGATGGAAACGTCATAATGCTGACTCCAGAAGAACGGCACAGCCGCGAATTTCTCCCGATGGCCGAGCATGTTCCTGGCCGCTGTTTGCCCCTGTCTCTCGGCAACCACCCAATGCTCGACGCGAATGTTCTCGCCGCTGTGAGGATCTGGCCATCTCGCAATGTCGCCGGCCGCGAAGATCCCTGGCTCGCTCGTTTCCAGGAAGGCGTCCACGACGACACCGCGGTCAAGGCTGAGACCAGCCCTTTCGGCAAGCCCAGTCCGCGGTCGCACGCCGATGCCGGCGACTACGAAATCCGTAGCCAACGTATCGCCGCTGCTGAGTTTCATCTTCCTGCCGTCGATGCTGCTCGCCGTATCCTCGAGATGGAATACGACGCCATGCTCCTCATGGAGGGCCCGGATGAAGTCCCCCATTTGCGAACCCAGTACCCGCTCCATCGGCCGTTTATCCGGCGCGACGACATGAACTTCGATATCCCGCGCCCGCAGGGCGGCGGCGACCTCGAGTCCGATGAAACTGGCGCCAAGCACGATCGCGCGGCGTGCCTTGGCCGCCCGTTCGATGATCGCCTGGCAGTCTGCGAACGAGCGCAGCGTGCGGACGTGTGATTGGTCGGCTCCGGGGATGGTCAGGCGAACCGGTTCGGCCCCCGTGGCAAGCAGCAGCCTGTCGTAAGGAATCCTGCCTTCATCCGCGAGGACAACCTCGCGGGAATGCAGGTCGATGTGAACGGCCTTCGTATTGAGACGTAGGTCGATATTGTTTTTTAAATAGAACTTCTCCCCGCGGAGCGGGATCCAATCCTCCGGTGCCTTTCCGGCGAGGTAGTCCTTGGAAAGGTTCGGTCGGTCGACGGGCGCCGCTTGGTCATCGCTGATCATGACGATGCTGCCCTGGTACTGCTCGCGCCGCAGTGTTTCGACCGCTGCGAAACCAGCCGCGCCCCCGCCGACAATGACGATTTTCCCGGGAATCTGGCCAGAGCTCCCATCGCGCGGTTTCGGCGCCGTCCACGTGCGCTTCTTGCCCACGAATATCCGATCGTCGCGCTGTTCCACCGACCAGCAAGCGAGTGGATTGAAGGCAGGGGCGTGCAAGGCCTCGCCTGTGCGCAAATCGAAGCACGCGTGATGCCAGGGGCAGCGGACGGTATCCCCCACTAGAAGACCTTCGACGAGCGGCCCGCCGTAATGTGTGCATGTCGCCGCGATGGCGAAGACCTCGGTCCCTCGGCGCACCAGCAACACCTGCTCGTCGCCGTAATGGCCGACAAGCTTTCCGCCATCGGGAAGATCGGACAACGAGATGCCCCGGAAAAAATCCGGTCCGGTCGGCTTGCTTTGGTCTTGGGTCATTGCCTTCTCCATTGGGGATCCAGGATCTGAAAAGTCCTGATCGAGAAGCGGGAATTCCTCCAGGTAATCTTTGAGTTCAACGGCAGCTTCTCGCTATTACCGACATCGTGCAAACGAATTTAATCGGCGGTTGCATGCAAATTTAATGATAGGAACAGGCGGACCGGCGCATCTAAAGGATCGCTTGCCCCGTCTTGCGCCAGAAAGAGGCCCCTTCGGTGAGCGGGTGTCTGGCAAGATTCCGAGCACAGTCGGTGGCCCGGCCGCGATATCGGCGCCTGTGATGTGATCGCGGCCTGTTGGCATAGAGAGGGGTGATGGTGCTCCATACGGAATGCCCAACCTGCCAACGCCATGAGCACTCCAAATAAGCCTCGGCCTTCAGCAGAGTGCGGTTCAACGCAAGCCTGCCAAAATGCATTTGCGTCCCCGTCATGATCGGCTTTCTAGAACACACATTGACAATATATGTTTTAGTTGGGATGCTTGCTCGAGTCTATTGCCAAAACACCATGAGAATCGAAACCCGTGTGGCCGGCAGTCTGGCTGTGTCTGGCGTGATGCCAAAAGCCGCCTTGGCCTTGCGGAAATGGGAGCGCGCACATGAGCGGGAACAGTCGGAGCAAGAGAACGATCATCATTGACGGCGTACCGTTGCCGGACGTGCTTGACGAGACCATGATCCATGGTGTGGTTCACGGCTTCTATGATGAAATTCGCCGCGATGAGCTTCTCGGCCCCATCTTCCACCAGAAGATACAGCCCGACGAGTGGCCGCGTCATCTGGCAAAGATGTGTGACTTCTGGTCCGCGACACTCCTGCGAACGACCCGTTATGAAGGGCGGCCCCTGCCGCCACATCTGGCGATAGCCGGCCTTGGCGACGTGCATTTCCGGCGTTGGTTGAAATTGTTTCGCGCCACGGTGCGCCGCATCTGCCCGCCCAAGGTGGCGGCGCTCTTCATGGATCGCGCGTTGCGCATCGCTCACAGTTTTCGTCTTGCGGTCGCCTTCAACCGTGGCGAAACCACGATTGGCATCGAGCCGATTGCCGACAAAGACCTGTGATGGCGAATTGCTCGTGAATGGTTGACGGCACGCCGATCCAAGAAAGGAACCGCCCGTGAGGCTGACCAACTTCTCGGACTACGCTTTGAGGATGCTGATGTACGCGGCCTCTGCTGGCGACCGCCTGATCACAATCGAGGAGACTGCACGCACCTTCGGGGTGTCGAAAACACACCTCAACAAGGTCGCCAATACCCTGACGCGTGGCGGCTACCTGAAAGCAGTCCGGGGCCGTTCCGGCGGCCTTGCTCTGGGGCTCCGGCCCGAGATGATCCGGATCGGCGATGTCATACGGCTGACCGAGCCGGATTTCGCGGTTGTGGAGTGCTTTGCCACCGGAAACCAATGCGTGCTCACCCGCTCCTGCAAGCTTTCGAACATGTTTGGCGAAGCGATGGCCTCCTTCCAGAGCATCCTTGACCGTTACACGCTGGCCGACGTCACACTCATGCCTCAGGATTTCCTCGGCAGGCCGTCATCACCCCAAGTCTCCGGCGCTGCGCAAAGCGGCGGATAAGTTCGACCTCTCCTTCGATCGGAGACAAAACGTTTGGGCCGCGAAGAATAAAGAGCCGCATCATCTCTTCGCCGGATCGATTTGAGGACGGAGCAGACAGCCGTCACAGTCACCTACGCAGGCGCTGCCCCGTTACCGGACACAAGCCGCTTTTCCTCGGATGGAGATGAGCCATGGTTGAACCAAAGAAGAACGAAGAGACAGTCACAAAACAGTTTGAATCTGGTATCGACCCGGACAACAGTTTGCTGCCGATGCTAATCGGCGGGCTTGTTCTGATCGTCATCGGCGCGATCATCGTCATGATGTTTGTCTAGTTTCGGAGTTAGCGATGCGATGGATAATCGGCGAGCCGATTTTCGGAGCTGGAAAGACCAGTCTTGTTCGATTTATTCGGAAAAGATCAACGATCTTCCGTAGAGAGGGGTTTGCAGGGAATGGCGCGTTCGGCCTGATTGGCCTGTGGGGCGTTTTTTGAAGGCCGCCGAGGTCTCGCCCTGTCTCTTAGCGCCGCATCGACCGGTATCGTTGGCCCGCTCGGACCGATTTTGGGCGGGCTCCTCGTCGTGCCCCGCCTCTCTTCGGGCGGGCGAAGGACGGCGATCATGGTTCGCAGATTGGTAGGCACAGGCTGCCAGCATGCGCTGTGTGCGGTTGGCGGCGAGGTCGAAGAAGCGCATGCGCCGCATTTCGTAGCGTTCCTCGAACGCGCCGCCCGCGCTCTATCGCCAACGCCGGCAGGCTCTACCAACGCAAATCCAGTACCATAATCGTGCCAAGCGTGGCGTTGAACGGTTCGATCTTCCAACCGTGACGATGAGCCCGTTGGCAAGCCCGCACAGCAGGCCGACTAGGATCCCCACCACCATACCCGCAGGAATAGCCCAAATGCCGGCATGCGGCGCCACTGTGTTCATGAACATGATGGTGATGCCGATGAAGGCGGCCAATGAGCCGACAGAAAGATCAAGCCCCCCGGACGAGATCACACAAGTCGCGCCGACCGCGATAGTAGACTGTCTCAAATCAGCCAAAAATCGTTCAGTTTACAGTCGACAAGATAGATGGCCCAAATCGCTCAGGCGTAGCAACGAAGCTTGAACTGGCGGTTCAATGAGTGGGGGGGGTAAGGCGGTAGCGCTCTACCGACTCGAACCCCAGATGTGTCTCGATCAAGTTTGCGCCGCAGCTGATTCCGACACTCCAACTTCCTTTATAAGCCCGCGCAGTTCGGCTGGAGGTGCAAGGCAGAAAGTTCGAAAAGCTCCAGGAACCCCCGGAAACTGGACGCCGCGGCGGACAATGAGGTTCACGGATATCTCGGCGAACATCCGCTTTGGAACGGTCAATATCGTCGGCAGAAGAGCGTCCGAAAAGGGCTGTCGGCGACTCCGTCGTGGGAACGAAAAAAGAAGAGAAGCAGAACTTTCGTGTGCGATTTTTGCACACGGACTCCAATAACTATTTGATTTTATTTAGATATCTTCCCCATCCATCATAGGTGCAATGGCTATTCTAAATTCCTGATTTTTCAGCATTTTTCCTTTAACACTAAATCGCTAGACCTTGCCAAGTGCACACGAAATTATCGAATTTTCCCATTCAATCATAGGCAGTCGGCACCGCCTTCCGTCGAGGGGGGCCACCAATACACGAGGATTTCAGCTCCAGGTAATCATCGATGCCATATTTCGAACCTTCCCAGCCGAATTCTGACTGCTTGATGCCTCCGCGCGACGGCTATTTAGAACATCGCAGCGTGTTTACCAGCGCAGTTAGTGCAGCAGGCTGATGCTGGCGACTGGGGTAATACATGAAGAAGCCGGGAATAGGGGGCGTCCAGTTCTCAAGCACTCGAATGAGGCGGTGCTCAGTAACATGCCCCGCAACCTGCTCTTCATAAGCGAGCCCAAGGCCGGCTCCGGTGAGCGCCGCCTGAATCACCAGGTTGGTATCGTCGATTACGAGCGGGCCGTTCACACCGATTGTGATCGCCTTGCGTCCCTGCTCGAACTGCCACCGATACGGACCGTTCGGAAGACGCAGGTTTAGACATCGATGATCATTTAGATCCTTGGGCTTCCGAGGAATGCTTCGTGACGCAAAATAGCCGGGCGATCCCACTACCGCCAAACGCAACTCCTGCGAGACGCGCACCGCGATCATGTCCTTTTGAATATACTCGCCGAGTTGAATACCGGCATCGAACTCGCCTGCGACAATGTCTACGGGACCAGTGACAGTGACAACGTCAAGAACGACGTCAGGGTAAGCCTCGGCGAATGCAGTGAGCCTCGGCAATAATACCATCGTCGCAGCCGACCGTGACATTACAATTCTAAGGCGTCCCGCAGGTCGGTGGCGAACGCTTTGGGCTTTGTCCAGCGCACGAGTAATTTGCTCAAGCGCCGGAGACAGCTCCTTCAAAAGAGCTGCGCCCGCTGCGGTTGGCGCCACACTCTTGGTCGTCCGAGCAAGAAGCTGGAGCTCGAGACGCTGCTCAAGTCGCCGGATCGTGTGGCTCAGGGCGGACTGGGAGACGCCCAGCTTCGCGGCTGCATGTGTAAAGCTTCGCTCGCTGGCGACGACTGCAAACGCAGCGAGTTCATTCAGCTCATTTCCCATGATTTATGAATCTCACTCATGACACCATCCTGTGCAACATATCTAGTCTCATAAGTGCCCTTGTCCTAGGTTTGACCGACAGAAAGTCGACTCGTCACCGGCTTGCCTGGTGCTCGTCGCGTGATTGCCACGTGTACGGAATGGTTGGACGTAACAACGAGGTGACCCATGGATACCGATGTTCGCGCTTTGCGCACCCTGGCACAGACCTATTTTGACGCCGCCTATGAGATGGATGCTGAGAAATTTGCATCCATATTTCATCCCTCGAGTTCAGTGACGAAGGTCGCCGACGACGGCGACGTGGGCGTAACGCCGGTTGCGATGTGGCTT
The DNA here is from genome assembly GCF_056403835.1 of Mesorhizobium sp. P2_E6. NCBI lineage: Bacteria > Pseudomonadati > Pseudomonadota > Alphaproteobacteria > Hyphomicrobiales > Phyllobacteriaceae > Mesorhizobium > Mesorhizobium sp. P2_E6. Next base: position 245,878 of record NZ_JBFUEQ010000015.1, on the reverse strand, counting down.
GCAGTCGTCCGCAACACGAAAGCTCCAAAACAACAGGGCGTGAAGCGTGACGACGAGATCCTATCGATTGACGTCGAAAGAGACCTCGCGCTTCTGAAGGTAAGATTGCGGGTGCCGCCACGCCACTTCACGGACCTCTTGTCATGCTTGAAGGTCAACGGAACCTGGAAGATCGTTCAGAAGGTGGTGACTTCGAAAACGTGACGGCTTCAGTCCCGCAATAGAAAATTGGATCACCGCGCTTGGCAGGTTACCCGTGAAATTGCTGTCTCAAAGCCCCAACACCATGGCCTGTGCTTCGGGATCATCGAAGGTTTGGTCGCTCTCCGACGGATATGTCGACCTGCCGGCCCAATTGCTCAGAGATCCGAACGACAAGATATATATGCAGACAGCATCGCCTCAACGGGAAGAGGCGCTCGTTCGACTTTCGGTCAACTGCTTCTTGCTCGATCGCTTCGGCATCGACCGCGTTTTGATAGATTGTGGAGCGGGAGGAAGCTGGGACCCGTCCATGGGCCACCTCGAGAAGGCCATGTTCGAGGCAGGCATCGACACGTCATCCCTCACGATGGTCGCCCTCACCCATGCCCATGGCGACCACATCAACGGTCTTCTTGCGCCTGACGGGCGGCGAGCATTCAGAAACTTGAGCAAGATCGTGATTGCGGAGGACGCCGTTGAGGATTTCCTCGCCGAGCCACGACTAGCGGATTTTCGGCCACTCCTGGCCCCAATCAGTGGAGGAGACCGGCTGGACGAACATTTGCTGGCGGTGGCGATACCCGGGCATGCTCCGGGCCATATGGGCTATCTCCTCAGCACTGGCGAGGACGATATCTTATTCTGCGGCGACCTGATCCACGTTCCTGCTGCACAGTTTGCCCGTCCCGAGCTTACTTGGGCTTATGACACTGACGAGTCCATGGCGAGGGCTAGCCGGATCAAGCTGCTCCAAGACGCAGCGGGGGCACAAATTTGGCTAGCCGGCGCTCACCTAGGACGACCAGGCATCGGCAGAATAGTCAAAGAGGGGCATGGATATGCGTTTATTTCGGCCCTGTAGCCCAGTTGCAGAACGACGATGGAATGTACTGGCGAGACCATTGCATGCGCTCGCGCAACGCGTCGAGGTTCGCAGTTTCATACCGAAGTGGCGCACCCGACACGATTCGAACGTGTGGCCTCCACCTTGCGAGGGTAGCACTTTGTCCAGCTGAGCTACGGGTGCATCCTGCTTACGCTAGTCCCGGTCCGACACGCCTAGAGCTTTTGCGATATGATTCCGACTAGATGACGTGCGGAGGTCAGCATGGACGACACAGCCGACAGAGAACCTGTCTACGATCCCCAGCAACTGGAGCCGTTGCTGGTTTCGCGGCAGCACGCGGGCGACGTCGACGGCATGACGGCTCTGTTCGAACCCGATGCGGTGATCGACCGTGGCGGCGGAAATTTGCTGCGCGGCAAGGAGGCCATCCACAACTACTATGCCGAAATCGTCGCGTCAGGACGGAAGTTTGCCGTGGGCGAGCAGCGGCCGGCGCTCGTTTGCGGCGACCTTGCCCTCACATCGACCCGACTTCCCGATGGCGACGTGACCAGCGAGGTTGCCCGTCGGCAACGCGACGGCACCTGGTTATGGGTGATCGACCGTTATTCCGTCACCTGAGCCACCTGAGGCAAGCGCCTGATCCGGAGGATCTTTCGACCGCTGATGTCGGGGCACATCTCAAACCAAGACCCGCGCCGTCACGGCGCGAGACCCTCGCATGACCGTCAAAACAACAGGCCCTTACCGCCGCAGCGCGTACACCTTTGCCATGCTTTCGCTGGCTGCCGGTAACGCCATGTCATCGTCGAGAAGGCGCGTGATGCGGGCAAAGCCTGTGAACGCTTTCCTTGCTTCCTCGGGCGACATCTGGCCCGACATTGCGGCCGAGCAGCAATTGAGCGCGCACTGATAGACTGGACCGCGCCGTCCTGTCGGCCATTTCCTCAAGAACACCATGGCCTCGGCAACACTATCGATTTCTTCAGCAGGATACCCCTGCCCGCGCGAAATCCGCACAGGCGAAAAGAAGTGCAGATAATCCATTATTTCCTCCCGGTTGACCGCGATGCACGCGATCGAACCCTACGAAACGTACCATCCACGATTTGGTTCCGTGTAAAGAAGCGGAATCATAAAAAAATCGCCATATGCCGAATTTCGAATCATTCGACCGGCAAACGCAAAACGGCCCACCATTGCGCCCCGTCGATAATCGCAGTTCTCATTGAATATCTTTAAGGCCAAAGCCGGCAAATAGGTTGCTTGTCCGTTCCCCGACGTCAGGCTTACCCTGCGTGCGGCCAACGCGTGAGGGCGCGTGCTGCAAAAGGGGAACATTGCAATGACAATACAGGGTGCTTCACCTGACCTGTACAACGAGGATCTGGCTCCGGCCAAAATTCGAAACTGGGGACCATTCTCGATCTTCAACGTCTGGACGTCGGACGTTCACAGCCTCTGGGGCTACTACCTAGCTGCCAGCCTGTTCCTATTCTGTGGCGGCTTCGTCAACTTCATAATCGCCATCGGCATCGGTTCGCTGATCATCTACGCGCTGATGAACATGGTCGGTTATGCCGGCGTGAAGACTGGCGTGCCCTATCCAGTGCTCGCCCGCGCCTCATTCGGCATCTGGGGCGCCAACATACCGGCGCTGGTGCGCGCCATCGTCGCCTGCTTCTGGTACGGCGCGCAGACGTCGGCAGCCTCCGGCGCCATCGTGGCACTCTTGATCCGCTCGCAATGGTTCGCCGATCTCAACGCCAACTCGCATTTCCTCGGTCATTCCGGCCTGCAAGTGATCTGCTTCGTCGTTATCTGGGCGCTGCAGCTTCTGATCATCCAGCGCGGCATGGAGACGGTGCGCCGCTTCCAGGATTGGGCGGGTCCGGCGGTCTGGGTGATGATGCTGATCCTGGCGATTTACCTATGCGTCAAATCCGGAACCTTCGCCTTCACCAGCGACATCCCGATGGACGTGCTGTTGGAGAAGACCAAGGATGCGGGCGTGCCAGGCACGCCGGGCTCGTGGACCGCGCTGTTTGCGGTGGCCGCGATCTGGGTGACCTATTTTTCGGCGCTCTATCTCAACTTCTGCGATTTCGCCCGCTATGCGCCCGATCAGGCGTCGCTGCGCAAGGGCAACATCTGGGGCCTGCCGGTCAACCTCATTCTGTTCTCGCTGGTCGCCGGCGTCACCACCATTGCCGCCTATGATGTCTATCACGAGGTGCTCCTGCACCCCGACCAGATCTCGGCGAAATTCGACAGCTGGTTCCTGGCAGCCCTTGCGGCCCTGACCTTCGCCGTGGCGACGCTTGGTATCAACGTCGTCGCCAACTTCGTGTCGCCGGCCTTCGACTTCTCAAACGTCTTTCCCAGGCAGATCGACTTCAAGAAGGGCGGCTATATCGCGGCGCTGATCGCGCTGGTGCTCTACCCCTTCGCGCCGTGGGAAGGCAGTGCCGCCTCCTTCGTCAACATCATTGGCGCGACGATGGGACCGATCTTTGGGGTGATGATGGTTGACTACTATCTGATCCGCAAAAGTGAGGTCGACGTCGAAGCACTCTATCGCGAGGACGGCGAGTTCCGCTTCCAGGGCGGCTGGCACGTCAATGCCTTCATCGCCGCCGGCATTGGCGCCATCTTCTCGTCGATCCTGCCCAACTTCACCAACTGGCTGCCGTCCTGGTGGGGTGTCTATGGCTGGTTCTTCGGAGTTGGCATCGCCGGCACCATCTACTACGTGCTGCGCACTGCGGCTTTGGGCGCTGGCGCCAAGACCGCGAAGGCCTGACAGGCATCGTCCGGGGCGGCGCAAAGCCGCCCCGGATCCTATGCGCCGACCATTTCGGCCAGTTTGCGCACCGTGTTCCAGTTGCGCGACGTGCCGATACCCAGACGTTTGTGGCTCGTTGCCGCCAGAAGCCGCGAACTGGGCCTCTCACGCGAAAAAACAACCCAGATGTCGCCACCGATCGACATCACCTTCTCGTCCGCGGCGGCATAGGTCTGGAGCGCCGTTACAGCATCCATGGGCGCGGGTTTGCGCATCACGCGCACCGCCACCTGGTCGCCAGCTTCGGCGGACTCACCCGGGAACGGATTGCCGGCGGCAAGCGTCCGCCAGTCCTCGGCACCGCGCACGATGATATCGACATGCCGGCCGAAGGTTTTTTCGAAGGCTGCTTCCAGCCGTTGCTCCAGATCAGCGACGGCCGTTGCCGACGTCTCGAAGACCAGGTTGCCGGTCGCAACCAAGGTGCGAACATTCTTCAGGCCGAGGTCTTCCGCCATCGCCTTCAGGTCGACCATGACGAGCCGCCGTCCCTCGCCCAGGATGATGCTGTAGAGGAGCGCGACGTAGGTCTGCATCGCCTACAGCCGGATGATTTTAGGCCGAATCGACCTGAAATCTGAATCCGCCTCTAAATCAAAGAGATAGGGCATGATGTCGTCCGAAAACCGCTTCACACTTTTCGGCATCATGCTCTAGCCAGCCAGTAATCGTTACACCAGCCGGCTCTGTTCCACTGCCGCCTCGATGAAGCTGGCGAACAGCGGATGCGGGTCGAGCGGCCGGCTTTTCAGTTCCGGATGATACTGAACGCCGATGAACCAGGGATGGTCGGGGTATTCGACCGTCTCCGGCAACACGCCATCGGGCGACATGCCGGCAAACACCAGGCCGCAATCCTCGAGCCGCTCCTTGTAATCCACATTGACCTCGTAGCGGTGGCGATGGCGCTCGGAAATCTGCGTATCGCCATAGATCTCGGCGATCTTGGAGCCCTTGGCGAGATCGGCCTGATAGGCGCCGAGCCGCATCGTGCCGCCGAGATCACCGGTTTCCCGGCGCTTTTCCAGCATGTTGCCTTTCAGCCATTCGGTCATCAACCCGACCACCGGTTCGTCGGTTGGGCCGAATTCGGTCGATGAGGCATGCTCGACACCGGCCAGCGACCGCGCGGCCTCGATACAAGCCATCTGCATGCCGAAACAGATGCCGAAATACGGCACCTTGCGTTCACGCGCGAACTTCGCCGCCAGGATCTTGCCTTCGGAGCCACGCTCGCCAAAGCCGCCGGGAACCAGGATGCCGTGCACCTTTTCCAGCCAGGGCGTCGGATCTTCCTTTTCGAAGATCTCCGATTCGATCCAGTCGAGCTTGACCTTGACGTGGTTGGCCAGGCCGCCATGCGAAAGCGCCTCGATCAACGATTTGTAGGCATCCTTGAGGCCGGTGTATTTGCCGACCACGGCGATGGTGACCTCGCCTTCCGGATTGTGGATGCGGTTGGATACTGCCTGCCAGGGCTCCATGCGCGGCTTCGGCGCCGGATCGATGCCGAACGCGGCCAGCACTTCCGAATCAAGCCCTTCCTTGTGATAGGCCATCGGCACATCGTAGATATGCGGCACGTCGAGCGCCTGGATCACAGCACTTTCGCGCACATTGCAGAACAGCGACAGTTTTCTGCGTTCTTCCTTCGGAATGGCGCGGTCGGCGCGAACCAGCAGAATGTCGGGCGCGATGCCGATGCCGCGCAGTTCCTTGACCGAATGCTGGGTCGGTTTGGTTTTCAGCTCACCCGCCGTCGGAATGTAGGGCATCAGCGTCAGATGCACGTAGACGGCGTTGTTGCGCGGCAGGTCGTTGCCAAGCTGACGGATCGCCTCGAGGAACGGCATCGCCTCGATGTCGCCGACCGTGCCACCGATCTCGCACAGCACGAAATCATAGTCGTCATTGCCGTTGAGGACGAAATTCTTGATCTCGTCGGTAACGTGCGGAATGACCTGCACGGTGGCACCGAGATAGTCGCCGCGCCGTTCGCGCTCGATGATGTTCTTGTAGATGCGGCCGGTTGTGATGTTGTCCTGCTGGTTGGCCGAGCGGCCGGTGAAGCGCTCATAGTGGCCAAGATCGAGATCGGTCTCCGCACCGTCATCGGTGACGAAAACCTCGCCATGCTGGTACGGCGACATCGTGCCTGGATCGACATTGAGGTAGGGGTCGAGTTTTTTGATGCGTGCGCGATAGCCTCGCGCCTGCAAGAGAGCCCCAAGGGCCGCTGCGGCAATGCCTTTTCCAAGTGAGGAAACCACGCCGCCTGTGATGAATACATATCGCGCCATGGGAGTCATCGCTTAACGCGGCCGGATTGATTCCGCCAGAGAAAAAACCGCCGCGAAGGTTTTTTCCCAAGAAGGCGCGATACCCCTATGCATGTCGCCCAAAGCGCGAAGCAGTTTTTGGGACAACGACATGCACAAAACAAAGAACTAAAGCGCGTCGATTGAATCCGTTTCAACGCAACGCGCTTGGGGCAAGTCAAAACAAAAGGGCCGGCAAAGGCCGGCCCTTCGGCATGATGGATGCTGGCGTCAGATGATGACGACCTTGGTGCCTACCCTGACGCGGCTGTAAAGGTCCATGACGTGCTCGTTGATCATGCGGAAGCAGCCGTTGGAGGCGCTCGTTCCGATCGACTGCGGCGCGATGGTGCCGTGGATTCGCAGATGCGTGTCTTTCTTGCCGTCATAGAGATAGATGGCGCGGGCGCCCAGCGGGTTCTGGCCACCGCCGGGCATGCCGTCCTTGTACTGCCCATAGTGCTTCGGCTCGCGCTTCTGCATGTCCAGCGTCGGGATCCAGCGCGGCCATTCCTGCTTGTCGCCGACCGCGACCGTGCCCTTGAACTGCAAGCCTTCGCGGCCGACCGCAATGGCGTAGCGGCGAGCGGTGGAAGACGATTCGACGAGGTAGAGGCGGCGAGCGCTGGTGTCGATGACAATGGTGCCGGCGTCGTAGCCGGTGAATTCCACGTCCTGCGGCACAAACTCCGGCTTCACCTTGAACTGCTTCTTGGCTTCCTTCTTGGCGAGAGCCTGGTCCAGCGCACGTGTCTCGGGGAGATATGAGACCGAAGACGAAGAGCTGCCGCCGAAGAGGCCGGCGAACAGGCCGCCGCTCGACTGCTTCTTGCCGATGACTTCGCTGCGCAGCTCGCCATTGTTTCCGGTCAAAGCGACGTTCATCGCTTCGGCGGGGAGTGGCTCAGCCGACTGGATCGGTTCGATCGGCGCAATCGGCTCGATGATGTTGACGGTCTTCTTGGCAGGCTTGGCGTCGGCCACTTCGGTTGCCGAAGCGGTCTTGCCCCTCTTGGCGAGGAACGCTTGCCGTTCCGCCTCGGCCTTGGCCTTGGCCGCTTCGCGCATCGCCAGCTTCCTGGCTTCCAGCGCCTTGGCCTTGGCCGCTTCCTTGTCGGCAACGATCTTGGCCTCGATCTTCTTGATCTGGGCGAGATCGTCCGGTGTCGGGCTTTTCTTCTTCTTGAGAAGCTTCAATTGCGCCGCATCACTCTTGACGGCGACGTTGATGGCACTGGTTGTTTCAGCCGATTGATTTGCGGCCATATTGGCCGGCATGCCGGCGAAAGCCGGGGAACTCATGCCGAGTACGGCGCAGAGTCCCATGAAAATGAAGCTGCGAAGCTGCATGGCGAAGATCCGATCGTTCTATGCTTGTTGCCCACGGCGTCACTCAGCGCCCCCCAAGGGCGCCGGAAATGCCGCGCGCAATCTATAGTCGAATAAGCGCGGACGCCTCAAGGGTAACGCCACATTGCAAGCACTCGATTCTTCGTGATCGTGCTGCATTTGCCGCGACTGTGTTCAAACGACAACAGATCGCGGCTTCAGGCGCTGGAGACTACTGGTTCGGGACCTGCGGGGTCGCCGGTGCAGCGGGCGTGGTGCCGTTGGTCGCGGGCTGAGTCGAGCCGGCGGCGGGCGCCATGGCCGGGGCAGTCGCCGGAGGCGTTGCCGCGGCATCGTTGCCGGACGGCGGCTTCGGCGCGGTGTTGCCGGCGGGCGCCGGAGTGGTCGTGCCGGGCAATTGGTTGAGCACACCCTTGCCGGCGCCGTCAGATGTCGCGGGCACGCGGTCGAGGATGTCGATCGGCTTCTCGCCGTAGCGGGCGACGATCGACAGTGTCAGCGACGTGGCGAAGAAGGCGGCGGCCAGGATCGCCGTCGCACGCGTCAGCGCGTTGGCCGCACCGCGCGCGGTCATGAAGCCGGACCCGCCGCCGATGCCAAGACCGCCGCCTTCGGAGCGCTGCAGCAGCACCACGCCGACAAGGGCGAGCACGACCATGAGATGGATGACGATCAGTACGGTTTCCATAGTTTATCCTGGCAAGGCCTTGCCCGGTCGCGGACCGACCGGTGAATTGGAGGCGGCTCAATACAATGCTTTGATGGCATTTCCAAGCCCGTGGCCGGAATATGGGAAGCAACGCTCCCTTTGCAACGATTTCCGGCGCTGTCCACCCCTAGGCGATGCTGCGATAAGCCTCGGCGATGGCAAGGAAGTCCGCCGCTTTCAGGCTGGCGCCACCGACCAGCGCGCCGTCGACATTCCTGACGCCGAGCAGTTCGACCGCGTTGGAAGGCTTGACCGAGCCGCCATAGAGAATGCGCATCTTGGCCGCGACGCTGTCGAGTTTTTCCGACAGCTTTTCGCGGATATGTGCATGTGCTTCGGCCACGTCGGCGGCGGTCGGCGTCAGGCCGGTGCCGATCGCCCACACTGGCTCATAGGCAATGATGGTGTTGGACGGGGTGGCGCTTGGCGGTACCGAGCCGGCGACCTGCCGCGACAGCACATCGAGCGTGGCGCCCGCTTCACGCTGCTGCTGCGTTTCGCCAATGCAAATGATGGCCACAAGCCCGGCGCGCCAGGCGGCTGAAGCCTTGGCCTGGACCGTCGCGTCATCCTCACCGCGTTGCTCGCGGCACTCGGAATGGCCGACGATGACATGGCTCGCGCCGGCATCCTTCAGCATTTCCGCCGAGATGCAGCCGGTGTAGGCGCCGCTTTCCTTGGTGTGGCAATCCTCGCCGCCGGCGTGGACCGGCGTGCGTGACAGAATCTCGGCTGCGTGGGCAAGCAGGGTTGCGGGAACGCAAACCAGCGCTTCGGTCTCCGCATCGAGCCCACTCATGAAACCGTTGCCGATCATCCTGAGCTCGTTGAGCGAGGCAGTGGTGCCGTTCATTTTCCAGTTGCCGGCGACGAGCGGGCGAATTCCTGGCGTCATGGGTTGCTTCTCCGGGCGATATCAGGCTCTGGCCCTCACTACCAAAATCAGGCCACAAAGCAATCGACAGTGGACCGGAAGGGCGCTATTGCGCTTGTTTCAGACTCGGCGCATGCGAAAATGCGCATAAATCGGAAGTAACGATGCTTGGTGTATTGAGAAGCGCGGCGGGTACCTGGGTCGCGAAGGGTCTACTAGTGTTGCTGGTGCTCAGCTTTTTGGTCTGGGGCATTTCCGGACGGCTGATGGGCGGTTTCGCCGGCCACGATTCGGTTATTTTCGCCGGCGGCACCAAGGTGTCGATCAACGAATACCGTCTCGCCTATGACCGCCAGCTCTCCGTCATGTCGCAGCAATTCGGCCAGCGTCTCACCCACGAACAGGCAAAGGCGCTCGGTATCGACAACCAGGTACTGGCGCAGCTCGTCTCGGGAGCCGTTCTCGACGAACAGGCCCGCAAGCTGGGCCTCGGCCTCTCCAAGGACCGGCTGGCCGAGCTGACACGCGAAGATCCGGCCTTCAAGGGTCCTGGCGGCCAGTTCGACAGGCGAACCTTCGAATATATGTTGCAGCAGATTGGCATGCGGCCTGCCGATTATCTGAAGAACCGTGCCCAGGTGGCGGTGCGCCAGCAGATCGTCGAGGCGGTCTCGGATGGCCTCAAGGCGCCGGATACTTTCTTCAAGGCGGTCGCGCTCTATCGCGGCGAAGACCGCACCATCGACTATTTGACGCTGCCCAAGGCCTTGGTCGAGCCGATCGGGGCGCCGTCCGACAGCGTGCTCTCGGCCTATTTCGACGCCAACAAGAAGACGTACGCGGCACCAGAATACCGCAAATTCTCGTATGTCCGCCTCGAACCGGTCGACATCATGGATACGACCGCCGTCACCGACCAACAGGTCAGCGACGACTACAACAAGAACAAGGCGCGCTACACGACGCCGGAGCTGCGCACCATCGAGCAGCTTGTGTTCAAGACGCCTGACGCGGCCAAGGCCGCGCTGGATTCGCTCAAGGCCGGCGCCACCTTCGACAAGCTTGTCACGGCGGAAGGCAAGACCCCGGCCGATACGTTGCTCGGCACGCTGGCCAAGGACAAGATCGCCGACAAGGCGGTCGCCGACGCGGCCTTCGCACTCAATGCGAATGAAGTCAGCCCGGTCGTGCAGGGCGCCTTCGGTCCGGTGCTGCTGCGCGTCACCGAAATCAAGCCCCAGGTGGTGAAGCCGCTGACCGAAGTGTCCGACCAGATCCGCAAGGATCTGGCGCTGGGCGAGGCAAGTCGCATCCTTCTGGACGTGCGCGACAATTACGAAGACACCCGGGCCGCTGGCGGCTCGCTGGCCGACGCCGCCACCAAGTTGAAGCTGAAGATCGTCACCATCGACGCCATCGATCGCAGTGGCCTGAGACCTGACGCAAGCATCGTCAAGGACCTGCCGCAATCGCCGGAATTGATCAAGGCTGTCTTCGACGCTGAACCCAACACGGAAAACGACGCTTTGACCACGGCGGACAACGGTTTCGTTTTCTACGAAGTGGCTTCCATCACACCGGCTCGCGACCGCACACTGGACGAGGCTCGCCAGAAAGTCGTCGCCGACTGGACCGCCGCCGAAACAACCAAGCGCCTCACCGCCAAGGCAGGCGAACTCGAAAAGCGGCTCAAGGCCGGCGCAACGCTCGACGTTATCGCCGGCGAACTGAAGCTGGAAAAGCAGACCAAACGCGGCGTCAAGCGCGAGGCCGACGATGTCGACTTCGGCAAGGAGGGCGCCGCAGCGATGTTCGGCGTCGGCGAAGGCGGCACCGGGCTGATCCCCTCGCCCACCGGAGACGGACAGATCCTGTACAAGGTCGCCGAAGTGTTCGAGCCTGCCGGAGCTGACGCCAGCTCCGTGCCGGAAGACGCACAGAAATCCTTCACCTCCGGCATGTCGGACGATCTGCTCGACCAGTTGGTGGCGCAGTTGCAGACGCAATTCGACGTTCGCATCGACCAGGCCGCCGTCGCCCAAGCCTCGACAAGATGAGCGCGCTGAAAACCCATATCGCCAAGGTCGCGACCGGAAGCGCGCTTTCCTTCGAGGAAGCGCGCGAGGCTTTCGACATCATCATGTCGGGCGACGCAACGCCCGGCCAGATCGGTGGCTTCCTGATGGCGCTGCGCGTGCGCGGCGAGACAGTGAGCGAGATTTCCGGCGCCGTCGCCACCATGCGCGCCAAGATGCTGCGCGTCGAGGCGCCCGCCGGCGCCATCGATATCGTCGGCACCGGCGGTGACAATTCCCACAGCGTCAACATCTCGACGGGCTCGGCGTTTGTTATTGCCGGCAGCGGCGTGCCGGTTGCCAAGCACGGCAATCGCGGGCTGTCGTCGCTGACAGGGGCCGCCGACGTGCTGGTCGCGCTCGGGGTCAAGATCGATATCTCGCCCGAATTCATCGGCCGCTGCATCCATGAGGCGGGCGTCGGCTTCATGTTCGCGCCCGCACACCATCCGGCGATGAAGCATGTCGGCCCGACCCGCGTCGAACTCGGCACCCGCACCATCTTCAACCTGCTTGGGCCCCTCTCCAACCCGGCTGGCGTCAAGCGTCAGATGGTCGGTGTGTTCCTGCCGGAATGGATCCTGCCGGTGGCCGAGACGCTGAAAGCGCTGGGTGCCGAGCATGCCTGGGTTGCCCATGGCGATGGCTATGACGAGATCACCACCACCGGCGAGACCCATGTCGCCGAGCTGATCGGCGGTGAGATCCGCAGCTTCACGCTGACCCCCGAAGCTGTCGGGCTGGAGCGCCACACCAAGGATGAATTGCGCGGCGGCGACGCAGCCTACAACGCCGACGCATTGCGCGATATGCTGAGTGGCGCTGCCGGCGCCTATCGCGACACCGTGTTGATGAATGCCGGCGCCGGGCTTGTGGTTGCCGGCAAGGCGACGACACTTGGCGACGGCATCGCGCTCGCCGCGCAAGCCATCGACAGTGGCCGCGCGCTGCAGGTGCTTGACCGGCTGATCGAGATTTCGAACGGGTAGAGCGTGTCTGACATTCTTCGCAAGATCGAGGCCTACAAGCGCGACGAGATCGCGGCGGCAAAGGCACGCGTACCGCTGGCCGAGATCAAGGCGCGGGCTAAACATGCCGAGGCGCCGCGCGGCTTTCTTGCCGCGCTCGAGACCAAGCGCAAATCCGGCGCCTTCGCGCTGATCGCCGAGATCAAGAAGGCAAGCCCCTCCAAGGGCCTGATCCGCGCCGATTTTGACCCGCCGGCATTGGCGCAGGCCTATGCGAAAGGCGGCGCCGCCTGTCTTTCGGTGCTGACCGACGCGCCGTCATTCCAGGGCGCGCCTGAATTTCTCACCAGGGCGCGAGCCGCCGTCGCCCTGCCCGCTTTGCGCAAGGATTTTCTGTTCGACCCATACCAGGTCTACGAAGCCCGCGCCTGGGGCGCGGACGCCATCCTGATCATCATGGCCAGCGTCGACGATGCTTTGGCCCGCGACCTCGAATCGACGGCGTTAGAACTCGGCATGGATGCGCTGATCGAAGTGCACGACGAAGCCGAGACGCAGCGCGCGCTAAAACTGTCGTCGCGGCTGATCGGCATCAACAACCGCAATCTCAGGACATTCGAGACCAGTCTCGAAACCTCCGAGCGGCTGGCGTCGATGGTACCGGCCGACCGCCTGCTGGTCAGCGAAAGCGGCATTTTCTCGCATGACGATTGCCTCAGAATGCAAAAGAGCGGCATCGGCACCTTCCTTGTCGGCGAAAGCCTGATGCGGCAACAGGACGTCACCACGGCGACGCGCCTGCTTCTGACGGGCAAGGCGCCGGCCGAGGCCGTCTGACGATGGCGGCCGCCCTCACCCATCTCGGCGCGCAGGGCGAGGCCAACATGGTCGATGTCGGCGACAAGGCAGAGACGACGCGTACCGCAATCGCCGAGGGTTTTGTCGCGATGCAGCCCGAGACGCTGACCATGATTCTCGAAGGCAACGCCAAGAAGGGCGATGTGCTTGGCACTGCGCGTATCGCCGGCGTCATGGCGGCGAAGAAAGCGCATGAGCTGATCCCGCTCTGCCACCCGCTGCTCCTGACGAAGGTTTCCGTCGACATCGAGCCCGACCATGCTTTGCCGGGCCTGAAGGTCACCGCCCTGGCGCGTGTCACCGGCAAGACGGGCGTCGAGATGGAAGCGTTGACCGCCGCTTCGGTTGCCTGCCTCACCATCTACGACATGGCCAAAGCGGTGGACCGCGCCATGGTCATCTCCGGCATCCGATTGGTCGAAAAGACCGGCGGCAAGTCGGGCGACTACAAAGTGGACGCCTGATGGCGCTGGTTCCGGTCGCCGAGGCGCTCGAACGCTTGCTTGAGGGTGCAGCACCTTTGGCGGGCGAAAGCGTTCCGTTGTTCGAGGCTATTGATCGCGTGCTGGCCGAACCGGTCGCAGCGCTGCGCACACAGCCGCCATTCAACGCTTCCGCCATGGACGGCTACGCGGCGCGTGCCGTCGATGTGGCATCGGTGCCGTCGAGACTTTCCGTGATCGGCATGGCACCTGCCGGGCGCGGCTTTGACGGCACGGTCGGCAAGGCACAGGCTGTGCGTATCTTCACCGGTGCGCCGCTGCCCGAAGGCGCCGACACCATCGTCATCCAGGAGAATGTCCGCGACCTCGGTGGTGGTGACGTCGAAGTCATCGAACGGACGGCGGAGTGGCGCAACATCCGCCGCGTCGGCCTCGACTTCTCGAAAGGCGACGTCCTGCTGGAAAAAGGCCGCGTGCTCGATCCGGCGGCATTGTCGCTGGCGGCGTCGGCCAACCATCCACGGGTCAACGTGGTGAAACGGCCGCTGGTCGCCATCATCGCCACCGGCGACGAATTGTTGCCGCCCGGCAGCGAACTCGGGCAGGATCAGATCATCTCGTCCAATGCCTATGGTGTCGCCGCGGCGGCGCAGTCGGTCGGCGCTCGTGCGCTCGATCTCGGCATTGCCGCCGACCGCAAGGAGGCCATCGCCGCGCTGGTGCGGAAAGCGGTCGCGGCCGGCGCGGACGTCATCGTCACGCTGGGTGGCGCCTCGGTCGGCGACCATGACCTGATCCACGACGTGCTGACCGGCGAAGGCATGACGCTCGGCTTCTGGAAGATCGCCATGCGCCCCGGCAAGCCGCTGATGTTCGGCCGCCTCGGCGACATCAGATGCATCGGCCTGCCCGGCAATCCGGTGGCAAGCCTGGTCTGCTCGCAGTTGTTCCTGAAGCCACTGCTGGCGCGACTTGGCGGCCGCGAACACCGCCAGGACATTCGTCCGGCGCGACTGGGCGCTGCAATGCCGGCCAATGATTTGCGCCAGGACTATGTGCGGGCGGTGGTCCGGGACGATGACGGCGGGCCGGTGGCGACGCCGTTCGGCATACAGGATTCTTCGATGCTAAGAATGCTGGCTGATGCCAACGGGCTGATCGTGCGGGCACCGTTTGCCCCCGCAGCGGACGCTGGCGAAGCCTGCAGCGTGCTGATGTTACGCTGAAGATTCGCCAAGCAAGCCATTGACGACAAGCCGAAAATGGACTCGGCGCTATTCCGAGATCAAGGTCCGGGTCAGTGGATGGGCCGGATCGGCAAGGCCGTCGACGATGCTGTAATGGTGCCGGTCGGGCTCGACCACGGAAGAGGTCGTGGCATCGAGGCCGGTCCAGATATTGGCAAGCAAGGCGTTCTGGCGAAGGAACTCCGCGCGTTCACCACCACCGGCCCAACAGGTGATGCGGGCACCATCCATGGGACGCAACAGCGCCGGGCTTTCGGCCAGCGCCTCCTGCTCGTCGATTGCGAGTGTCGCGTTCATCTCGGTGCGCATGATCGGGCGCAGGTCGTGGAGGCCTGAAATCGAAACGACGTGGCGTATGCGCCGCGCCACATCGGCCGCCAGCGGCGTTGTCGCCGTCACCATGCGGCTGGCGAGATGTCCGCCGGCCGAATGGCCGGTCAACATCAGCGGCCCGTCGACCAGTCCTGCCGCCTTGCCGATCGCCTCGCCGATCTCCTGGACGATGCCGGCGATGCGGATTTCGGGGCAGAGCGTGTAGGAGGGCATCGCCACGGCAAAGCCGCTGCTGACGGCACCGTTGGCGAGATGCGACCAGAAACTCTTGTCGAACGCCATCCAGTAACCGCCATGGATGAACACCACCAATCCCTTGGGCGTGGCACTGGGTAGGAAAAGATCAAGGCGATTGCGCCGTCCGCCGCCATAGGTGATGTCGAGCCGTGCCCGGCCCTCTGACGAAAGCGCGTCACGAAACGCTTCCGCCGGCTCCACCCACGCGGTCGGCCAGCGGTCGCTGCCGGCGATGTTCGCGCTGTTGGCATAGGCATTGTCCCAATCGGCAATGCGATGTCTAGGCATCGGCATCCTCCCCCAAAACGGCATCGTTTCTGCGCTAGCAATGGCCACCGCCACGCCATGCGTCAATGCTCCATGGCAAAAACATTTTAGGCTTGAAACAAATTTCGACTGGTGCGATCCTGCCGTCACGAACAGCCGACTATGGGAGGTCCGCTGTGCTGCCAAAACCTGCAATGTCCACCCTTTCGGATGGCGTCGAGCAAGGTGCGACTGGCAGCACGAAAACCTCTTCAAAAGCAGGACCTTGAGATCCACCCCAACAAGCCAGGCGCCTCGCGCACTGGCCAGGCAGCAGACAGGATAGCGGCGACATGCTTGGGCCTTCAGCGCATATCGACACGTTCACGCGCGATCACCTGCCGCCGCCGGAGCAATGTCCGGACTTCCTGCTAGACGGTTTCGACTATCCCGAACATCTCAACGCCGGCGTCGAACTCACCGACAGGCTGGTCGAGAAGGGCCTGGGTGACCACACCGCGCTGATCGGCAATGGCCGCCGCCGCACCTACAAGGAACTGTCCGACTGGACGAACAGGCTGGCCCACGCGCTGGTCGAGAATTATGGTGTCAAGCCGGGCAACCGGGTGCTGATCCGCTCGGCCAACAACCCCGCCATGGTCGCCTGCTGGCTGGCCGCCACCAAGGTCGGCGCCGTGGTCGTCAACACCATGCCGATGCTGCGCGCCGGCGAGCTCGCCAAGATCGTCGACAAGGCGGAAATCACGATCGCGCTTTGCGACACCAGGCTGATGGACGAGATGACCGCTTGCGCCAAGGACAGCGCGTTCCTCAAGCAGGTCATCGGATTCGACGGCACCGCCAACCATGATGCCGAACTTGATCGGGCGGCTCTCGACAAGTCGGTCGTTTTCAGCGCCGTCAACACTGGCCGCGACGACGTCGCGCTGCTCGGCTTCACCTCGGGCACGACAGGCGTGCCGAAGGCAACGATGCATTTCCACCGCGACCTTCTGATCATCGCCGACGCCTATGCCCGCGAAATCCTACAGGTGACGCCGGATGACATCTTTGTCGGGTCGCCGCCGTTGGCTTTCACCTTTGGCCTCGGCGGCCTCGCCATTTTTCCCCTGCGCTTCGGTGCGGCGGCGACGCTGCTCGAACAGGCGACGCCGCCCAACATGATCCACATCATCGAGACCTACAAAGCAACTATCTCCTTCACAGCGCCGACCGCCTATCGCGCCATGCTGAAGGCCATGGATGAAGGTGCCGACCTGTCATCGCTGCGCGTCGCCGTTTCGGCTGGCGAGACCTTGCCCGCTCCGGTCTTCCAGGAGTGGACGCAAAAGACCGGCAAGCCGATCCTCGACGGCATCGGCGCCACCGAAATGCTGCACATCTTCATCTCCAACCGCTTCGATGACATGAAGCCGGCGTCTACCGGCAAGCCGGTGGGCGGCTACGAGGCACGCATTGTCGATGACGAGATGCGTGAGGTGCCGCGAGGCTCGACTGGCAGGCTTGCGGTGCGCGGGCCGACCGGCTGTCGCTACATGGCTGACGACAGGCAGAAGGAATATGTTCGCGACGGCTGGAATCTCACCGGCGACACCTTCACCCAGGACGAGGACGGCTTCTTCCATTTCGCCGCCCGCTCCGACGACATGATCGTCAGCGCCGGCTATAACATCGCCGGCCCCGAGGTCGAGGCAGCGCTGCTGGCGCACCCGGACGTCGCCGAATGCGCTGTGATCGGCGCTGAGGATGCCGAACGCGGCCAGATCGTCGAGGCGCATGTTGTGTTGGTGCAAGGTGTGGCACCTGACGCGATGACCATCAAGCGTCTGCAGGACCATGTCAAAGCGACGATCGCGCCCTACAAATATCCGCGATCTGTGAAGTTCATTGCTGCGTTGCCCAAGACGCAGACCGGCAAAATCCAGCGCTTCCGGCTGCGCACGGAGAAAATCAGTTGAGCGAGCCATACGATCCGGCCTCCGAAGGCGCACAGATGTCGTTCAAGGAGCGCATGTCCTACAGCGACTATCTGCACCTGGAGAAAGTCCTTGAGGCGCAGACGCCGCTGTCGTCGGCGCATGACGAGATGCTGTTCATCATCCAGCATCAGACCTCCGAGCTCTGGATGAAGCTTGCCCTGCACGAGATCGGTGCCGCGATCCGCTCGATCCGCGCCGACCGCCTCGAGCCGAGCTTCAAGATGCTGTCGCGCGTCGCCCGCATCTTCGAGCAGTTGAACAATGCCTGGGACGTGCTGCGGACGATGACACCCAGCGAATATACAGAGTTCCGCGACGCGCTCGGCCAATCCTCGGGTTTCCAGTCCTGGCAGTATCGCGCCATCGAGTTCATGGCCGGCAACCGCAACCTCGCCATGCTAGGCCCGCACAAGCACCGGCCGGACCTCAGCGGGAAGCTTGAGGCGATCCTGGCCGAACCGTCGCTCTACGACGAAGCGCTGCTGCTGCTCGCCCGCAACGGATTCGACATCGGTGCTGACGCCAACCGTACCGACTGGCGTGAGACGCGCACCGAGAATGAAGCGGTCCTGGTCGCCTGGCAGACAATCTACCGCGACCCACAGCGCTACTGGATGTTCTACGAGCTGGCTGAAAAACTGGTCGACTTCGAGGATTATTTCCGCCGCTGGCGCTTCAACCACGTAACCACGGTCGAACGCATCATCGGCCTGAAGCGCGGCACCGGTGGCACGTCGGGTGCGTCCTACCTGAAGAAGATGCTCGAGGTCGTCCTGTTTCCGGAACTCTGGACAGTTCGCACCCGGCTCTAGCTTCTCAGGTCACCGCGGTTTTGACCGCGAAACGCGCGTCTTGCCAGACGCCAGTGCGCAGGATGTCTTCCAGCATGTCGACCGCCTGCCAGACATCCTTGTAGCCGATATAGAGCGGCGTGAAGCCGAAGCGGATGGTCGAAGGCGCCCGGAAATCGCCGATCACGCCGCGCTCGATCAAGGCCCGCATCACCTGGTAGCCGCTGGGGTGGATGAATGACACCTGGCTGCCGCGCTCGTTGCCGTTACGCGGGCTTTCAAGCTCGAGCCCGTACGCCCCGCACCTTGCTTCGACCAGCTGGATGAACAGATCGGTCAGCCCGATGCTCTTTTGGCGCACCGCCACCATGTCGACATCGTTCCAGAGGTCCAGGGCGCCCTTGAGCGCCCGCATCGACAACACCGGCTGCGTGCCACACAGGAACCGGCGAATGCCGGTGCCTGCGGCATAGCCTTGTTCGAAGGCGAACGGCCGCGCATGCCCCCACCAGCCGCTGAGCGGCTGATAGACATCACCGTGGTGCCGCTGTGCGGCATAGATGAAGGCTGGCGAACCCGGGCCGCCATTGAGGTACTTGTAGGTGCAGCCGATGGCGAAATCGGCATTGGCAGCGTCGAGTTCGACCGGCAGCGCGCCGGCGGTGTGACAGAGATCCCAGACGATCAGCGCACCAGCCTGATGGGCCTTGCGCGTCAGCGCCGCCATGTCGCGCAACTGGCCGGATTTGTAGTTGACGTGGTTGACCAGGATAACGGCGACGCGCTCGTCGATCAGTTCCTCGATATCAGGCGCGTCGACGCCCTCGAGCCGCAGGACCGTACCCGGCCGCGTCGAAGCAACGCCCTCGGCCATATAGAGATCGGTCGGGAAGCTGTCGCCCTCGGCGACGATGACCGACCGGTCCGGACGCATCGCGAGCGCCGCATGCAGCACCTTGTAGATGTTGATCGACGTCGTATCGCAGACCACAGTCTGACCGGCCGCGGCGCCGATCAGGCGTCCGAGCTGGTCGCCGAGCTCGACTGGCATGTCGAACCAGCCGGCGGTGTTCCAGGCACGGATGAGGTCCTGCGCCCATTCCTGTGTGGCGGCCTTGTTCAGTTCGTCGAAGACGGCGGGAGAAGCCGCGCCAAGCGAATTGCCGTCGAGGTAGATCACCCGTTGCGGCAAGACGAAACGATCGCGCATGGAACGCAGCGGGTCCGCGGCATCCATCGCCTCGATTGCAGCGAGATCGGGAGTTGCATTCATGGTCGACTATCCCCGCGCATGGGCGTGCTCAGATGAACATATCAGGTGAAACCGTTGGCGATCATGGGCAGTCCCTTGGGTCTTGTCAAACATTATATATTATTTACGCAATGGAAGGATTTCATATATAATCACCCGACCAATTGGTACGGATGGTCGGCAATGCTGGACGACGAGCACTTCTCGAAGACAGTAGCAGCCTACAGGCTGCTGCGCCGCGATATCCTCACCACCCGTCTGAAGCCCGGCGCGCCGCTCAAGCTCAGCGCGTTGCGCAACAGCTACGGCATCGGCTGGACACCGCTGCGCGAGGCACTCTCGCGGTTGGAGGCCGAGCGCCTGGTGACCGCCATCAGCAATCGCGGCTTTGCCGTCGCCGCGGTATCGCGCAACGAGTTGGAAGATCTGTCACGCGCCAGATTGGTGGTTGAACTGCCTCTGCTCCAGGAATCGATCGAGAAAGGCGGCCGTGAATGGGAGGACGCCGTCGTCGCTGCCCATTACCGGCTGTCGCGCAGCAGGACCGCGGTCGACGACCCGTCCGACGAAGTGGTCGACGAATGGGATGAAAAGCACGAGGCTTTCCACGCGGCACTGCTCAGCGCGGCAGCGTCCCCCTGGCTGCTGACCTTCCACTCCACGATCGCGGATCAGTTGCGTCGCCATCACCGCTTTCTTGGCCTGGCGCCAACCTTGCGGGCGGCCGCCGGTCTCCAGCATGGCTACGAAGAGGCCATGGAGGCGCTGCGCCAGGCCGTCGCGATCGAACATCATACCGCGCTCATGGAAGCGGCGCTGGATCGCGACATCGAGCGCGCGAAAACCCTGATGGTTGCCCACATCGGCTACACGCTGCATGTCTATGTCCATGCCGGCGACGGCAGCACAAACAAGCGGTAATGCGACGAGGAACAAGGCAAGGCCGATACGGGCAATTCCTCCGCCAAAGTTGGCATTTTGGCTCCCTTTCGTTCACGGGAGCCACGACCGGTGAAGTGAACCGAGCCCTCTTGTCGAGCTCCAGCGTTAGCCGAGGCCAAGCCCGACACTGGGTGAGCCACAGGCCATTAACCATAGCAATTTCAATCCAACCAAGCGCTCGGCGGTGGCAGGCATGCGTCGATCGCGACCCACTTCCGGGGCGCCAAATAATTTCAGCCGCCTTAACAAGTTCATTAAACTTTAAACGGTTGCGGAACACAACTGGAACAGATAGTGTTTGTTCTGGGTTTGTTTTTCCGATTCTGGTTTTGGGTAACCTGGGGGCTGCCATGCTGACGCGTAAACAACACGAACTGCTGATGTTCATTCATGAACGGCTCAAGGAAAGCGGCATTCCGCCATCCTTCGACGAGATGAAGGAAGCGCTCGACCTTGCCTCCAAATCCGGCATACACCGGCTGATCACGGCGCTGGAGGAGCGCGGCTTCATTCGCCGCCTGCCCAATCGGGCGCGCGCGTTGGAAGTGCTGCGGCTGCCGGATTCGATCGCGCCAGGCCTCAACGCGGCAAAGAAGTTCTCGCCAAGCGTCATCCAGGGCAGCCTCGGTCAAGGCGGCCTTGGCCGGCAACTCAAGCCTGCATCTTCGCGGATGCCTTCGGCCGGCAATGACGACGACGTGGTCTCCGCCGTGTCGATCCCGGTCATGGGACGCATCGCGGCCGGTGTGCCGATCGACGCCATCCAGCACCAGACGCATTCGATCTCGGTGCCGCCGGACATGATCATGGGCGGCGAACACTATGCCCTGGAGGTCAAGGGCGACTCGATGATCGAGGCCGGCATCTTCGACGGCGATACCGTCATCATCCGCAACGCCGATACAGCCAGCCCGGGTGAGATCATCGTGGCGCTGGTGGATGAAGAGGAAGCGACGCTGAAGCGGTTCCGCCGCAAGGGTGCCTCGATTGCTCTCGAAGCCGCCAACCCGGCCTATGAAACCCGCATTTTCGGACCGGACAGGGTCAAGGTGCAAGGCAAGCTCGTCGGGCTGATCAGGCGCTACTGAGCAGGGCTTGCGACCGGCTTTTCGGGTTTGCGGTAGGGTGGCAGGCCCCTCGCCTCGCGCGAAAACTTGCGCTGCGTGTGCCAGGGCCGGTATGACCCGTCCACCGCGAAGCTGATCGTCGCAGGCGTGGTCGCAGATTGGCGATCGAAGAAGACGGCCGCACTACCCTTGCGGGCCAGTTGTCGCTTGGTGATGACGAGCACAAGTGGATTGTGACAGGGGTCATAGGCCGTGGCGTCATTGATGACGATCAGGTCGGCGAAGCCGCAGGCCATCCAGGCGTCCTTTCGGTCTTCGACATGCGCGATGATCGCACCGGATGGATGCTTGGCGAGACAAATGCCCGATGTGCAATAGAAAGGCGCTCCCGACGGCAGCTCGGCGGCATCGGCTATCTCGAATTGCCCGTCTCCTTTGCTGAACACCTCCGGTATGACGATGGTCTCGGATGTCAGCGCGCGTTTCCAGTTGTCGACCGTGAATTCGTTCGGGCGTGCCCGGCTGACGGCGAGTTCGCCACCCCCGATCGGCAGCGCAACCAGCCGGGCGTCCTCCGAGATCAGCACGTCCGGTGCGCGCGTGTCCGAGACGGTCAACAGGCCGGCAAGCGCGAACGGAAGGGCTGCGAGCCGCAGCCATGTCGTGGCCATCGTCGCGATGACCAAGGCAATCGCAACCAGCAGGACGGACTGCTGCGAAATCAACCCGACCGCGTCGACCGGCGAGCGCTGGGAAATCCATCCGGACATGGCGATCATCACCGTCAGGCCTTTGCCCATCACGTAAAGAAAGGGGCCATCGGCGCCAAAGGGCATCGCCAGCGCACTGAGGACGGCGAAAGGCATCACAACCAGCGAGACGATTGGCATGATGGCGAGATTGGCGAACAGGCTGAGCGGCGACACCCGCTGAAAATGCCAGATGGCAAACAGCGCCGTGGCAGAGCCGGCGATGATGGAGGTCATGGCAAGGCCGCCCATCGCCAACAGGAATTTTCTGGTGAGAAAGCCATGGAGAGATCGCCGTGGCGGCGGCGGTTTCGTTTTCGCCGCACGATGATCAGACCAGCCGGCATAGGCACCGACCAGCGCCGCGGTCGCCGCGAACGACATCTGGAAACTTGGGCCGACCACTTCATGCGGCGACACCGCAATGACCGCGATCGCCGAGATCGCCAGGTTGCGCATGGTCAGCGCCGCCCGATCGAACAGCACGGCAATCAGCATCACCGCCAGCATGATGAAGCTGCGCTCTGCGGCAACGACGACGCCTGAGATGACAAGATAGGCGGCGATCGAGAAAAGCGCGGCGGCCGCGGCGTATTTCTTGACTGGCCGGCGCGCGGAAAAGTCCGGAAACAGGGCGAAGGCGCTGCGCATCAGCATCATGATTGTGCCGGCCACCAGCGCCATGTGCAGCCCTGAAATGGAGATGACGTGGTAGATGCCGGTGCGCCGCATCGCTTCGTTGATCTCATCGGGAATGCCGGCGCGCACGCCGACGATCAGCGCCGCGGCGATCTCGCCTTCGGCGCCACCGATACTGCCCCTGATATGGTCGGCGATGGCTTCACGGGCATTTTCTATCCCCGAGGCAAGGCGGGCTGACAGCGGAATGTCGTCGTCATTGCCGGCGACAAGCTTTGGATTGCCGAGGAAAAACCCGCTGCCGCCAATGCCGGCGAAATAGCTGTCGAAGGAGAAGTCGTAGCTGTCCGGCCGCACCGGGCCGGTGGGCGGCAATAGCTTGGCGTAGCCGGTGACCAGCGAGCCTGGGGTTATCTCTGCCGGGATCTTTCGTGCCGAAAGCCGAACCCGCTCCGGCGCATAGCGCAATTTCGGCCTGGCTGTCGACGTCACGTCGATGGTCAGCCGGATGCGGCCGGACTCCATTCGGTCAAGCGAGACGACGCG
Source organism: Mesorhizobium sp. P2_E6 (assembly GCF_056403835.1). Lineage (NCBI taxonomy): Bacteria > Pseudomonadati > Pseudomonadota > Alphaproteobacteria > Hyphomicrobiales > Phyllobacteriaceae > Mesorhizobium > Mesorhizobium sp. P2_E6. The sequence goes on along the minus strand of NZ_JBFUEQ010000015.1, from coordinate 222,338 downwards.
GCCGGTCACTTGAGTCGAGATTTCCGAACCGAGCAACTGCGTTCCCGCCCGCCATGTCTCGACCTTGCCGGCGAGCAGGCCGAGCGTGCACAGCACCGCAGCCATGAAACAAAGATGGGCTTTCGGCCTGGAACGCGAGACGAACGCGCAGAGCCCCGTCAGAACGACGACCGCGACAGGCTTCGCAAAATCAGGTTCCACCGTCAGCGAAAAATAGCCGATCGCTCCGATCGCCAGACAGACCGGCACCAGCAGGAAGGCTACGCCTCGATCAAGCTCCAGGCCCGCTGCCGTGGCCACGCTGTGGCGCAGCCGAGGCAGCGATATCCGGCCGATTTGCCGGCGCACGCGCACGATCCTGCCAACTTCGGCAACAGGAGCGGGGGCGGAGACATCCGCTTGCAACGGCGGGTTGCCGGGGGCCGGCACGAGAGGTGATGGCAGCGGTAACGCAGCCGGCAGCGGCGTCGCAAACAGGGACCGTTCGCTGACGCCAATAGCGGCGTCCTCGCCCTGATCCGAGCCCCGGCCCCGTCCAGCCATCGGGTCTGCCCCTTGCGCCCTCGACACCCTATGCTACATGAACGCGCAACGCGCGAAAGTCCGCGCAACCACACCCCGCTTCAGATGGTTTCCGAGAGTTTCATGTCCGACAAGGTCGTCACCCGTTTTGCCCCCTCGCCCACCGGTTACCTGCACATAGGCGGCGCGCGCACGGCGCTGTTCAACTGGCTGTACGCAAAGCACACTGACGGCACCATGCTGCTGCGCATCGAAGACACCGATCGCGAGCGCTCCAACGATGCCGCGACCGCAGCCATTCTCGACGGGCTTTCCTGGCTCGGCCTCTCCTGGGATGGCGAGGCCGTCTCGCAGTTCGAGCGCGCGCCGCGTCATCGCGAGGTGGCCGAGGAGCTCGTGCGCATGGGCAAGGCCTATTACAGCTACGAGACGCCTGCCGAGCTCGAGGCAATGCGCGAGGCAGCACGCGCCAAGGGCCTGCCGCCCCGCTATGACGGCCGGTGGCGTGACCGGGACCCCTCCGAGGCGCCCGCAGGCGCCAAGGGCGCCATCCGCATCAAGGCGCCGACCACGGGCGAGACGGTGGTGCACGACCGTGTCCAGGGCGAGGTGCGCTTCCCCAACAAGGATCTCGACGACTTCATCATCCTGCGTTCGGACGGCAACCCGACCTATATGCATGCCGTCGTCGTCGACGACCACGACATGGGCGTCACCCACATCATCCGAGGCGACGACCATTTGACCAATGCCGCCCGCCAGACGGTGATCTACGACGCCATGGGCTGGGACGTGCCGTCCATGTCGCATATCCCGCTGATCCACGGCGCCGATGGCGCCAAGCTGTCGAAGCGGCACGGTGCGCTCGGCGTCGAGGCCTATCGCGCCATGGGCTACCTGCCGGAGGCGTTGCTGAACTACCTGGCGCGCCTCGGCTGGAGCCATGGCGACGACGAGATCATGTCGATCAAGGACATGATCTCCTGGTTCGACATCGGCGATGTGAACAAGGGCGCCGCCCGCTTCGACTTCGCCAAGCTCGAGGCGCTGAACGGCGTCCATATGCGCCGCATGAGCGATGCTGAGCTGTTCGACATCTTCATCGCCACCCTGCCCTATCTCGAGGGGGGGCCGGCGATGGCCGCGCGCCTCGACGACAGGAACAAGGCGCAACTGCTGGCAGCGCTGCCCGGCCTGAAGGAGCGCGCCAAGACACTGGTCGAACTTGTCGACGGCGCCGCCTTCCTGTTTGCCACCCGGCCGCTGCCGATCGACGACAAGGCGGCACTGCTGCTCAATGAAGACGCGCGCAAGATCCTGCGCGGCGCTCACGAAGCTTTGACGACCCTGTCAGGTGACTGGACGGCCACTGCGGCTGAAGCCGCCGTGCGCGACTATGCGCAGGCCGGCGGCCACAAGCTTGGCGCCGTGGCCCAGCCTTTGCGCGCCGCCCTGACTGGCAAAAGCACCTCGCCGGGTGTGTTCGACGTGCTTGCCGTGCTCGGCCGCGAGGAAAGCCTGGCGCGCATAGCGGATCAAATCGATTAGGAGCGAACTGGCCCAAGAAGATTGGCATTGAAAGGCGCGTTTCGCAGTGCAACATTAGGCCCTGGCCCAATCTGGCACGCACCTCCTAGAATGCGGTGGCGAATACGCGCATTGCGGTGATTTCGACGTGTCGCTCTGCGGAATTTTGCCTTTGCCGGCATGAGGAAACAAGAAGGAGTTTGCAATGACCGAAGCTGCGAAAAAACTGGATTTGGGCGGCAACACCCACGAGGCCACGGCAACGCTTGAATTCGCCGGCAAGACGCACGAGTTCAAGGTGCGAAGCGGCTCGGTCGGGCCTGATGTCATCGACATCGCCTCGCTCTACAGCACCACCGGCGCCTTCACCTACGATCCCGGCTTCACCTCGACCGCAAGCTGCGAGTCCGAAATCACCTTCATCGACGGCGACGCCGGCATCCTCTTGCACCGCGGCTATCCGATCGACCAGTTGGCCGAACACGGCGACTTCCTCGAGGTCTGCTATCTCCTGCTCTATGGCGAATTGCCGACCAAGGCGCAGAAGGACGATTTCGATTACCGCGTGACGCGCCACACCATGGTGCACGAGCAGATGTCGCGCTTCTTCACCGGCTTCCGCCGAGACGCGCACCCGATGGCGGTGATGTGCGGCGTCGTTGGCGCGCTGTCGGCCTTCTACCACGACTCCACCGACATCTCCGACCCCTACCAGCGCATGGTTGCCTCCATGCGGCTGATCGCCAAGATGCCGACGATCGCGGCGATGGCCTACAAATACCATATCGGCCAGCCCTTCATTTACCCGAAGAACGAGCTGAACTTCGCCGCCAACTTCCTGCATATGTGCTTCGCCGTGCCGTGCGAGGAGTACAAGATCAATCCGGTGCTGGCGCGCGCCATGGAGCGCATCTTCATCCTGCATGCCGATCACGAGCAGAACGCCTCGACCTCGACCGTGCGTCTTGCCGGCTCATCGGGTGCCAACCCGTTCGCCTGCATCGCCGCCGGCATCGCTTGCCTGTGGGGCCCGGCCCATGGCGGCGCCAATGAAGCGGCGCTCAACATGCTGGGCGAAATCGGCCATGTCGACCACATCCCGGAATTCATCGCTCGCGCCAAGGACAAGAACGACCCGTTCCGGCTGATGGGCTTTGGCCACCGCGTCTACAAGAACTACGATCCGCGCGCCAAGATCATGCAGAAGACGGCGCATGAGGTGCTGGGCGAGCTCGGCATCAAGGACGATCCGCTGCTCGATATCGCCATGGAGCTGGAAAAGATCGCGCTGACCGATCCCTATTTCATTGAGAAGAAACTCTACCCGAATGTCGACTTCTATTCCGGCATCACGCTTAAGGCGCTGGGCTTCCCCACCACGATGTTCACCGTCTTGTTCGCGGTCGCCCGCACCGTCGGCTGGATCGCGCAGTGGAAGGAGATGATCGAGGACCCGCGCCAGAAGATCGGCCGCCCGCGCCAGCTCTATACCGGTGCGCCGGAGCGTGACTACGTGCCGATCGCCAAGCGGTGATCGAGGCTTTCCGGATTGAGAAAGGCGCCCGTCAGGGCGCTTTTTTTATGTGACGAAGCACGACACCCGCCGCGATCTCGCCGGACGGCTTGTCGGTCGCCATGCGCCGGGTAATCTCGGCAAAACCTTGCTTCTGCCAGGCGCGCATCCCGCTGTCGGCAAACAGCGCTTCCAGTTGCCGGGTCAGATTGTTCGGCTTGACGTACTCATTATAGAATTCCGGGACCAGCGCCCGATCCGCGATCAGGTTGGGCAACAGCGCCGACCAGACGGACAACAGGTAAGGCGCCACGACGCGCGCGACGGGATCGAGTCTGTAGCAGGAGACCATCGGCACACCGGCCAGCGCCAGCTCCAGCGATACCGTCCCCGACGCGATCAGCGCCGCATCGGCCTTGCCGAAGGCCTGCCATTTGCGTTGGGTATCAAGGATAATCTCGGGTTTCTCATCCCACCGTGTGACCGAGGCCCTGACGAGGTCGGCGACATGCGGGACGGTCGGCAGCAGCAGCCGCAGGCGATGCCCGCGCGCATGCAGCATCGACACCGTCTCGCCGAACGGCTCGAGCAGCCGTCGCACCTCGCCGCGCCTCGAACCAGGCAGGACGAGCAGTGTCTTGACGCGATCCGGAGACGCAAGATCGCGCGGCAGATCCTGCGCCTTGGCAGCACCGAGCACGCCTGCATCATGGGTGAGGCGATGCCCGACATAGGTTCCGGGCGGGCCGCCCAGTCGTTCGAGTTCCTTCACCTCGAACGGCAGGATGCAGAGTACATGGTCGACATAGGGCTTCATGGCCACCGCCCTGCCCGGCCGCCATGCCCACACGCTTGGGCAGACATAGTGGATGATCGGGATCGACGGATTGGCCCCACGCACCTTCCTGGCGACGCGCAACGAGAAGTCAGGACTGTCGATGGTGACGAGGCAATCGGGCTTCTCGTCCGCAACAGTTTTGGCCAGCTGGTTGATCCGCCGCATCAGGCGTGGCAGGTCGCGTAGAATGGCGCTGAAACCCATCAGGGCGATCTCGCCGGCATCGAACGGCGACGTCAGTCCCAGCGCCTGCAAATGGCGGCCGCCGAGGCCGACGAGCTCCACCTCGCGCCTGGTAGCCTGCTTGAGCGAACGCACGATGTCGGCGCCAAGCAGATCGCCCGACTCTTCGCCGGCAACAATCGCAATCTTCAATGCCCTGTCAGGCATGATGCGGCTCCGTAGCGGCAGGCAGACCGATGACGAACAGGCCGAGGGCGTTGGCGCGCGCGACGGTTTCAGGGCCTTCGAGAACCAGCGAACGTCCCGCCTCGACGGCAATGCCGGCAAGCCCGGCCGCATGTACCGCCTCGATCGTCTGCGGACCGATGGAAGGAAGATCCGCACGCAGTTCCTGGCCAGGCTTGGCGCATTTGACCAGCACGCCGCGGGTCTTGCCCGCGATACGGCCGTGGCCACGCAACAGCTTCGCGCGATCAAGCAGTCCGGCTGTTCCCTCGATGCCTTCGAGTGCAATAGTGCGGCCACCGACTGCGATCGCCGCCTGGCCAATATCCAGCGCCCCAATCGCCTTTGCCGCTGCAAGGCCTGCCTCGATGTCGAGCCAGTCCGATTTGCGTGGCGAGGCCTTGGTCAGGACACCCTCGGCGGCGACGAGGTCTGGCACGATCTCGTGGGCGCCGACGATCTTTATGCCTCGTGCTTCGAGACCTCGTGCCACCACCTTCAGCAAGCCATCGTCGCCACGCGCCAGCGCCATGACCACCAGGGGAATCACCGCGAGCAGGCTGAGACTGGGCCGCAGCGCAAGCAATCGTGGCCTGCGCTTGATCTCGCCCGCAAGCACCAGGTGGGTAATCCGGTGCCGCCTCAACAAGGGTATCAGCGAGCCGATACCTTCCAGAGCGAGGCTTTCATGCTCATACCGGGAGAGCTCCGCCATGCGGTCCACCTCGCCTTCCATCAGGATGACAAAGGGAGGATGGCCTCGTTGCGCCGCACCGGCCGCGACTTCGACCGGCAGGCTGCCGCCGCCGGCGATGATGCCGACCCTGGCGCCCGATGGGAGATCAAGACCGGCTGCCGCGGTCTCAGCCTTCGTCATCGACATCGTCGCCATCGCCGCCCTTGAGCGACGGCACCGCATAATGCCGCTTGCCGCGACTGGTGATGAAATCGACGATCTTCATGGCGGTCGGCGACGACGCGAATTCGGCCTTGGCGAATTCGATGTTCTCGCCAACGGTGCGAGAGCGATCGAAGATCATCTTGTAAGCCTTGCGCAGCACATGGATTTCGGACCTCGGCAGGCCAGAACGCTTCAGGCCAATGATGTTGAGGCCGCGCAGACTGGCGCGATTGCCAACCGCGATGGCATAGGGAATGACATCGCCCACGATCGCTGAGCAGCCGCCCAGAAAGGCATTGTCGCCGACACGGACAAACTGATGAACCGCCGTCAGTCCGCCAATATAGACGTTGTTGCCGACCTCGCAGTGGCCGCCCAGCGTCGCTCCGTTGGCGAACGTCGCATTGTCGCCGACGACGCAATCATGGGCGATGTGGGCGTAGGCAAGGAAATTGCCATTGTCGCCGATCGTCGTCTCCCCGCGGCTGGAATCGGTGCCGAGATGCATGGTCACGCCTTCGCGGATCGTGCAGTTCGTGCCGATGACCAAAGTGGTGCGGCCGCCCTTGTGCTTGGTGTTCTGCGGCGGCCCGCCCAGTATTGCCATCGGGTAGACCTTGGTCGAGGCACCGATGGTGGTCGCGCCCATCACCGAGACATGGCTGACCAGTTCGACGCCGTCGCCGATCACCGCATCGGCGCCGACATGACAAAACGGCCCAATGCGCACGCCTTGACCGATTTGGGCGCCCTCCTCCACGACAGCGGAAGCATGAATGGATGTCTTGATTTTCATAAGCATTCGATCGTCAGTCGCTGGTGACCATCATGGCTGAAATCTCGGCCTCGGCCGCCTTGGCGCCGTCGACCATGGCTTCACAAGCGAATTTCAGCAGGTTGCCGCGTTTCTTGATTTTCTTGACATGGATCCTCAACTGGTCGCCGGGAACGACCGGTTTGCGGAATTTGGCATTGTCGATGGTCAGGAAATAGACCAATGACGGCTTTTCAGTGCGCAGGCTGCGGATGCAGATGGCGCCGGCCGTCTGCGCCATCGCCTCGACGATGAGCACTCCCGGCATCACCGGCTGCTCGGGGAAATGGCCCTGAAAATGCGGCTCGTTTATGGTCACGTTCTTGATGCCGACGGCGGACTCGTCGCCATCGATGTCGACGATGCGATCGATCATCAGGAACGGATAGCGGTGCGGCAGGAGCTTCATGAGCCCCATAATGTCGACCGCTTCCAGCGTAGTCGAAGCGATCATGTCAGCCATTGCCTCCCTCGCCCTGTTTGCGGGTCCTGGCGAGCTTGCGCAGCATGGCTATCTCCCGCATGGCTTCCGCCATCGGCTGTGCCGGATAACCACCCCAGATCTCGCCTGCAGGGACATTGCTCATAAACCCACTTCTGGCGGCGAGCTTGGCCCCAGACCCGATGGTCAGGTGATCCGCAAGCCCGACGCCGCCGCCCATGGTGACATTGTCACCCACGATCACGGAACCCGAGATACCCGAAAGCCCGGCTATTATGCAATTGCGGCCGATGCGGACGTTATGGGCGATCTGTACGAGATTGTCGATCTTGGTGCCCTGGCCTATGATCGTATCGGACATGGCGCCGCGATCGACGGTGGTGTTGGAGCCGATCTCGACATCGTCCTGGATAACGACACGGCCGACCTGCGGCACGCGTTCGGGTCCCTTGGCGCCGCCGACGAAGCCAAAACCATCCTGGCCGATCCTGGCGCCTCCATGGATGATGACGCGGTTGCCGATCAAGGCATACTGGATGCTGGCGCCTGGACCGACATAGCCGTCGCGGCCGATCTGGCAGGATTGTCCGATGACAGCGTTGGGCGCGATGACCGTACCGCCGCCGATCGAAGCACCCGGCCCGATGACGGCACCTGCCTCGATGACAGCACCTGCCTCGACATGCGCGGTCGGATCGATATGAGCATGCGGCGAGACACCGGTTTCACTGGTCATTGGTCCCGGTGTCGCGGCCGTCGGGAACAGCAGACGGCCGACCAGCGCGAAGGCCTGTTGCGGACGCGGATGAATGAGTACCGCGATGCCGGCCGGCGCCTTGCTGGCGAATTCCGCCGGACACAGGACCGCGGCCGCCCGCAGCGACAGCATCAGCGCGGAATTGCGTTTGCCATCGACGAAAACGAGCGCATTCTCGCCGCCCTCATTGGCCGGCGCGAGCGCTTCGATCGAGATATGGGATTGGCCGGAATCGACAAGCACCGAGCCGGTCAGATTCGCGACTTCGCCCGCCGTATACCGGCGTGATGGCGCGAAGAACACCGGATCGGTCATTCCAGAAGCTATATCCAGCTAGGTCGGAACATCTCTCCCGGACCTGAAAAATCCGGGAGCATCGTTGGCCGTCGATCAGAAGCGGGTCGATATGCCGAAATTGAACTCCTGCACGTTGTCGGTCGCTTCCTTCTTGACCGGGATCGCATAGTCGATACGGATCGGACCGAACGGCGATGCCCACATCAAGCCGAGGCCGACCGAGGCGCGCAGCTTCAGGTCAGTCGACGTCTGGGTGACAGCCGCATTCTCGATCTTGGTGCCATAGAGCGTTGCTGCGTCCGCGAACACCGCGCCGCGCAGCCCGAAGCTCTCCGGAATGACTGGCAGCGGGAACTGGGCTTCGGCCGAGGCATTAAAATAAGTCGTGCCGCCGAGATGGTCACCCGTAACACTGTCCACAGGGCCAATGCCGCCATATTCGAAACCACGGATCATGCGGTCGGTGCTCTGGAACTGATCGAAGATACGCAAACCGCCGTCGCCGCCGTAACCCTCGACATGACCCGCGCCAGCCGAGAGGAGGCCAACCAGATCGAACTGCTCTGAAAGCGTCTGATAGATGCTGCCGCGCCCAGTCAGCTTCACATACTTGGCGTCGCCACCGAGGCCGGCAAATTCGGCCGTCGTTGTGGCATAGATGCCTTCGTGCGGGTTCTTCATGTCGTCGATGGTGTTGTAGACCAGCCCCAGGCTGACCGACGACTTGATCCAGGGGCTTTCCTCGATACCTTGAACGATCGCCTGCGAAACATCGCAGTCGCCCAGCACGCCGTCTCCATTGTCATCGCAACCGTCGTCGTACTCGTACTTTTCCCGGGCGATGTTGTACGCCAACTGCGTCGAGATGCTGTTGGTGATCGGCAGGCCGAAGCGCACCGTCGCACCCGTGGTCTCGCTATCGTAGTGATCGTAATTCCGGGTCTGTTGGAAGATATCGAAGCCGGCGGCGATGCGCCGTCCGAGGAAATAGGGTTCGGTGAAGGACAGGCTGTAGTCGCGCGAATTCTTGCCGCCGCCTGCCGACAGCTTGATAAATTGGCCGCGGCCTAGGAAGTTGCGCTCGGTGATCGATCCTTCGATGGACGGACCCGCCGTGTCTCCACCGGTCGAGTAGCCGGCGCCGACCGAGAATTCGCCGGTCGATTTTTCGACAACGTCGACCACCAGCACGACTTGGTCAGGCTGCGAGCCTGGAACGGTCGAGATATCGACTTTTTCAAAGTAATTCAGGTTTTCCAGGCGCTTCTTCGCGCGCTGGATGAGAACTTGATTGAAGGCGTCACCTTCGCTGACGTCGAACTCGCGGCGAATGACATAATCACGCGTGCGGTCGTTGCCGCGGATCTCGATGCGTTCGATATAGGCTTTGGTGCCCTGGTCGATGGTGTAGACCACCGAAATGGTGTGGTTCTCGAAATTGCGGTCGCCGCGCGGCGTCACCTGCGCGAAGGCATAGCCGGAACCGGCCACCTTCTCGGTCAGCGCGATGATGGTGTCCTCGACGTCCTTGGCATTGTAGACGTCGCCCTTGCGGGTCTCGACCACCGATTCCAGAGACTTCGAGTCGACTTCCGGGATGGTGCTTTCGACGCTGACATCGCCGAACGTGTAGCGGTCGCCTTCTTGGACGGTGATGGTGACCGTGTACTTGTTCGTCGCACTGTCGAGTTCGCCGACGGCGGACACGACCTGGAAATCGGCATAGCCGTGATTGTAATAGAAGCGGCGCAGCAGCTCCTGGTCGGCGCGCAGCTTGTCGTCGTCATAGACGTCGTCGCGCAGAATGAACGAAACCCAGGACGAACGCTTGGTGTTGATCACATCCGACAGGCGGCGGCTGGAATAGGCGCTGTTGCCGACGAAATTGATCGCCGCGATCTGAGTGCGATCGCCTTCACTGATGTTGAAGACGACGTTCACGCGGTTATCGCCAAGCTGCATGACCTGCGTGGTCACGGTCACATCGTCGCGACCGATGCGCCTGTAGGCAGCCTTGACCGCTTCGACGTCGGAGTCGAGCGTCGCCTGCGAAAACGTTCCGCGCGGCTTCAACTGCACCGCCATCTCAAGCGCGTTGTCCTTGAGCTTCTTGTTGTTCTGGAACAGCACCTGGTTCACGACCTGGTATTCGGCAACCTTGACCACCAGTGTCGAGCCGACCTGATTGATCTGCACATCCGAGAACAGGCCGGTGCCGAACAGCGCCTTGACCGCGCTGTCGATATCGGAGCTGGAGAAAGCTTTGCCCGGCTTGATGGTGATGTAATTGCGGATGGTTTCAGCGTCGATACGCTGGTTGCCGCTCACTTCTACTCTGCTGACGACAGCGGCTTCGGCCGCCGATGTGGCAACGAACTGCACTGCGAGCGCGCCTGGCACCACAAGGGCCGCAGACAGGGTCACCGCGGACGCGGCGCTCAGAAACTTGGATGCTGCCTTCATCGGGCTTAATAACCTTTTCTCGTAGTCCCCACGGCGAGAAAACCGGACGTGCGGTAATTTCTCCTACCGTATTAACCGGATTTTCCCTACACGCAAGGCTTCTGGTTAATTTGAATTTACTTAACCTTGCGGCGTGGCTTTCGCGTCACTCATATTCCGGGGCATGGTAAACGGCGTCTCAACAACGTCCATGCCAAAGCCAAATTTCTTCATGATTTCAGCATCCAAACAGATCGTTCCAGAAAACGAAACCCATGAAGCACAGCACCAGAAGCAACCCGGCCCGATAGGCCATTTCCATCATCCGATCCGACACCGGACGGCGAATGACGGCCTCCACCCCGTAGAACAAGAGATGGCCGCCGTCGAGGGGGGGAATCGGCAAAAGGTTCAGAAACCCGATGCCGACAGACAGCAGTGCAATCAGTTGCACGAGCCATTCGAACCCAAGTTTCGCTGCCTTGCCGGCCATGTCGGCGATCTTCACCGGGCCGCCCAGCTGACATTTATCCTCACGCCCGACAACGAAACGCTGCAGGAACTGACCAGTGCGCTGAATGACATGCCCAGTCTCCTCGACTGCCGCGGCAACCGCCCCGACGGGCGTGTAGGTGACGAGGCGGGGCTGGCCGAGTTCCTTGTTGTTGACGACGCCGATCACGGCAACCTTGACCTTGTTGCCGAGCGCGTCTTCCTGTTCCATCAGCCGCGGCGCCGCGGTCACCGTGACCTCCTTGCCGTCGCGCAGCATGACGAAGGTGATGGCGTCGCCGGCACGGCCGGAAACCAGACGCTGGACGTCACCAAAGGTTTCGACCTTGCTGCCGTCGACGCTGACGAATCGGTCACCGGGCAGGATGCCGGCTTTCGCCGCCGGGCTGTCAGCCGTCACCTCGGCGACCATCGGCTCGGCGACATAGCGGCCATAGGCGGAAAACAACACGGTGAAGACGACGATCGTCAGCAGGAAATTGAACAGCGGCCCGGCGACGACCGTCGCCGCGCGCTTCCAGATCGGCTGCGTGTGAAAAGCGACCTTGCGTTCCTCCTCGGTCAGCGTCTCGATCTCTTCCGAAGTCGGCTGACTCGATGTGGCGTTCATGTCGCCGACGAATTTGACATAGCCGCCAAGCGGTATCGCGCACAGTTTCCAGCGCGTGCCGTGGCTGTCGCTGAAGCCGAAAAGCTCCGGGCCGAAGCCGATCGAGAAGGCCTTGACCCCGATGCCACACCAGCGCCCGATGAGGTAGTGGCCCATTTCATGGACGAACACGACCACGGTCAGCACAAAGAGGAACGGCACGAGCGTGCCAAGGACGAAGCCTTGTGTGCTGAAAAGCGCGTGAAGAATCTCGTTCAAGATAAACCCTCAAATTCTTCCGCGGCGCGGATAGCGCCGTGACTGTGGCATCAATCCAGGCGAATCCAAGGCGCGGCGCGCATCGAGCCCTGAAATGACGCCTCTCAAACCGGAAACAGCCCCTGCGCCGGATGATCGGCGGTCGCCGAAATCCAGCCGATGACGTATAGGGCGAAAGCCGCCGCGACAAGCCCGTCGACACGGTCCATGACGCCGCCGTGGCCGGGGATGAGCGCACCCGAATCCTTGCGACCGTGGCGGCGCTTGATCCAGGATTCAAACAGGTCGCCAGCCTGGGCGACAATCGACAGCACGAGCGCCACAAGGCCGAGCAACGCCAGATTGCCGACGCCGGCAACCGCGGCCAGGATGAGCCCGGCCACAACTCCGCCGACAGCGCCGCCGAGCGCGCCGCTGCGTGTCTTGCCGGGAGAGATCGACGGCGCCAGTTTTGGGCCGCCGACCGTACGGCCAACGAAATAGGCAAAGATATCGGTGGCCCAGACGACCGCGAACAGGAACAGGATGGCGACGAGGCCTGAACGATCCCCGTCGCGCAACAGGGCAAGCGACAGGCCGGAAACACTGGCATAGGCAAGACCGGCCGCGTCCCATCGTCCGGTCTTGCGAACCGAGGCGGCAATCGCCACTGCGGCAACCGCCACCACGACAAGCGGCAGCAGCCACGATGCGGCAAGGCCGGCAATCAAGGCCCCAATGAAAACAACCAGCAGCGCTTCCGGCAGGAAACCCAGGCCCGTGGCCTCGGCCGGGCGCGACATGCGTGTCCATTCATAGAAAATCACCGCCGCCATCACGGCACACAGCAACCGGAACGGCAGCCCCCCAAACCAGGTCAAGCTAAGGGTAATGATGGCAAGCACGACTGCCGAAATGACGCGAAGCTGGAGATTGCTCATCCTGCGGCCGGTCGCGAGGCAACGTCCTGCGAGCCAAGTCCGCCGAATCGGCGTTCGCGGCTGGCAAATTCGCGCAGGGCCTCGGCAAGATGCTCGCGGCTGAAGTCGGGCCAGTAGCAAGGCAGGAAGACGAGCTCGCTATAGGCAGCCTGCCACAGGAGGAAGTTCGACAGCCGCAGCTCACCACTGGTGCGGATGACCAGTTCCGGGTCGGGGATGCCTTGCGTGTCGAGTGCGCCGGCAAAGCTTTCGGCGGATATCGCCTCGCTGTCGAGTTCGCCACGGGCCACGGCTGCGGCAAGCTTGCGCGCCGTCCGCACGATCTCGTCGCGTCCGCCATAGTTGAAGGCGATCACCAGGGTCAGCGCTTCATTTGCGGCGGTCAGCGATTCGGCCTCGTCGAGCAGCCCCCTGATGTCGGATTGCAGCCCTGCCCTGTCACCGATGATTCTGACCCGCACACCGCTCTGGTGCAAATCGGCGAGATCACGGCGGATGAACAGTTTCAGCAGGCCCATCAGGTCGCTGACCTCGGACTTCGGCCGCGACCAGTTCTCCGACGAGAAGGCATAGACAGTCAGGAAGGAGATGCCGAGCCCGGGTGCGGCGCGCACCGTCTTGCGCAGCGCTTCGACACCGGCCCGATGGCCAGCAAGACGAGGCATGCCGCGCGCTTTGGCCCAGCGTCCGTTTCCGTCCATGATGATCGCGACATGCGCGGGCGTTGCCATGTTCTCGCTTTCGGGTCAGCCGATGGCCAAAACCCTAAACCTGCATGATTTCAGCTTCCTTATCGGAAAGCAGGTGGTCGATGGTGCTGATCGTTTCGTCGGTAAGTTTCTGGACCTGTTCGGAACGCTTGCGCTGATCGTCCTCGCTGATGTCGCCGTCCTTTTCCGCCTTCTTCAGGAAGTCCATGCCATCGCGGCGCACGTGGCGAGCGGCGACGCGGGCGTTCTCGGCGTAGCCATGCGAGATCTTGACCAGTTCCTTGCGGCGCTGTTCGTTGAGCTCGGGCAGCGGAATCCTGAGATTGGTGCCGTCGACGATCGGGTTGAAGCCCAGATTGGATTCGCGGATGGCGCGGTCGACCGCGCCGACCATCGACTTGTCCCAGACCGACACCGAAATCATGCGCGGTTCCGGCACCGAGACGTTGGCGACCTGGTTGATTGGCATGGTGGTGCCATAGGCCTGCACCTGGATCGCGTCGAGCAGATTGCTGGAGGCGCGACCGGTCCGCAGCGAAGCCAGATCATGTTTGAACGCGGCGATTGCCCCGTCCATGCGCCGCTTGAGATCGTCGTACACACCACTCATCTTAATCTCCTCGACCCGTCTAGCGCGGGTTCACTGCTTTGGGGCAAGGCCCCGTGTTCGAGCCTGATTTTCGAAAACCGTCATCCCTTTTTCGGGACCAGGCCCCAGGATCAATCGTCCGCGACGACCGTGCAGCGGCCGCCGCCCCTTAGAATATCGCCAAACCCACCTTTTTCGTGGATCGAATAGACGATTATCGGAATGTTGTTTTCGCGCGCAAGTGCAATCGCAGCCGTATCCATGATGGAGAGGCCGCGTTTTATGACTTCACCATGGCTGATGCGCTCGAAACGCGTCGCATCCGGGTCCTTCTTCGGGTCGGCCGAGTAGACACCGTCGACCTGAGTGCCCTTGAACAGCGCGTCGGCGCCGATTTCGGCCGCACGAAGTGCAGCCGCCGAATCAGTGGTGAAGAACGGATTGCCGGTGCCGCCGGCAAAGATCACCACCTTGCCCTGGTTCATGTAGGCGGTTGCCTGGCGCTGTGAGAAACTCTCGCAGAGTTCGGGCATGGCAATCGCAGAAAGCACCACGGCGTCGACGCCGATCTTGTTCAATGACGTGCGCAGCGCCAGTGAATTGATGACCGTGGCAAGCATGCCCATGTGGTCGCCGGTGACGCGGTCACCGCCCTTGGAGGCAACGGCCACGCCGCGAAAGATGTTGCCGCCGCCGATGACGACGCCGACCTCGATGCCCAGTGCGCGGGCTTCGGCGATATCGGCGGCGATGCGATCCACCACCGAAACGTCGATGCCGAAATGCTGTTCGCCCATCAACGCTTCGCCCGACGCTTTCAACAAGACACGTCGGTAGAGGGGCTTCACCGTCATCTGGTCCTCGTCATTTTGCATGTGACGCGTTCCGGGTGGCTACCCTCGCGCAGGCGCCGCCCCGAAACATGGCGCGATGCCGTGTTCCGATACACGAAGGGCGCCGCGATGTCACGCGGCGCCCGAGCCGGAAATTCGAGATCGAGACGCTCAGCCAATCATTAGCTGACGCCGGCAAAAGCGCCCTCTATCAGCAGGTCCGGGAAGTAGCCCATCGGCTTGCCGCCGACCGCCTGGCCCCCGGTGAGGCCGCCCTGGATTTCCGGTCCGAAGAACGAATATGGAAACGGCGTGACTGGCCGGCTGACTGCGTCGAGCCGTACCAGAAGCTCTCGCGGAATCTCGAAATCGAGCGCGCCGAGATTGTCCTTGAGCTGATCCAGCCTGGTCGCACCGATGATCACCGAGGCGACACCTGGCCTTGTCGCCGCCCAGTTCAAGGCGATCTGGGCCATGCCGCGGCCAAGCTCGCCGGCAACCTTTTCCAGTTCGGCAACGATTGCCCAGTTGCGGTCGCTGAATTTCTGAAAGCCCGGATTGCTCGAGCCGCGCATCGTCTCCAGCCTGCCGCCGGCCTTATTGATTGTATCCGAACGATATTTGCCACTCAGAAGGCCGCTTGCCAGCGGGCTCCAGGCCATGATGCCGGCGCCGTAGCGCGTGCCGAACGGCACGAATTCATGCTCGATGTTGCGCTCGGCCAGCGAATATTCGAGCTGCAGCGCCGAAACCGGTTCATAGCCGCGTTGCTCGGCGACGGATTGCGCCCTGCTCGCGTACCAGGCGGGGACGTCGGAGAGGCCGACATGGCGGATCTTTCCGGCGCGCACCAGATCGTCAAGCGTCCGCATCACCTCTTCCGGCGACGTCAGCCTGTCCCAGGCATGCAGGATATAGAGATCGATATAGTCGGTACCGAGCCGCTTCAGCGAGCTTTCGACGGCGCGGATGATGTTCTTGCGGCCATTGCCGCCGGCATTCGGATTGCCCTGCTCCAGATTCATGCTGAACTTGGTGCTGATCACCGCCTTGTCGCGCAGGCCGCGCTCGGCGATGAACTCGCCAAGCCAGGTCTCGGAGGTGCCGCCGGTATAGGCGTCGGCGGTGTCGAAGAAATTCCCGCCTGCCTCGACATAGGCATCGACCAGGGCGCGCGCCGTCTCCTTGTCGGCACCCCAGCCCCATTCGGTGCCGAAGGTCATGGTCCCGAGTGCCAGGCGGGTGACTCGTAGCCCGCTGTTGCCAAGGGTGTAGTAGGACATGGTCATGATGTCGTTCCGATCCTGTTCAATGCTGATCCTGTCCGGGGGTCGCCTTGACCCACGGATTGCCGCGCTCATGCGTCATGCGGAATCTGAAGCCGTCCACCATCCAACCCGCGCCCGAACGGGTCAGGTGGTGTTCGTAAGTGCCCCAGACTTCCCAGAGCGGGTCGCCATTGCCTTCCATCCGGTTCCAGGCATAGCCATTGGAGGACACGGTCGCGGCGTCGCCGTCGATGGCGACCTGGTGGTTGGTACGAAGATGCAGGCTGGTCTTGCTGCCCCTGAGATTCGCTGCCCAGGTCCCGATCAGATCGTCCGAAGCGATGGTGGCCGAGGGCTGTCCGCTCAGGCTGCTGAAGTCGACGGTGACACGGTCGGCGAAATAGCTGCGGGCCAGCCGCCAATCCTGTGCATCGACGGCACGATCGATGGCATCGGCGATACGGATGACCGCGCGCTCATCGGCGGGCGTCATTTCGCGGGATGGCTCGGCTCCGCCGGCATCGACCGGCGCCAGCGCAATACCCGCCGCGAAGGTCGCGTACTTCAATGCATTCATGTCTCTTCTCCTTTACGCATCGGCCGCCGCCGATCTGTTGGCGACAATGTGGGCCAGCCCGCCGGCGTCGAGAAGATTGCATTATCTGCACAGACTATGCGATATCATGCATGAATGGATCGCGACCTGCTCAGCCATCTTCCCGTCATCGTCGCCGTGGCGCGGCGTGGCGGCTTTGCGTCGGCCGCCGCGGAACTTGGCATGAGCCCTTCGGCTGTCAGCCACGCGGTGCGCCTTGTCGAAGAGAGGATCGGCCAGCCGCTGTTTGCCCGCACCACGCGAAGCGTTGCCTTGACTGAGGCCGGTGAGGCGCTTGTGGCGGCAGCGGAGCCTGCCCTGGAGGATATCGCGGATCGGATCGAGCGGATTCGCTCGGTGAAAGGCAGGGCGAGCGGCCTGCTCAAGATCAATGTGCCGCGCCTGGCGTTGCCGCTCGCCTTGATGCCCATCCTGTCGGCAATGGCCGAGCGCTATCCCGAGGTGACGGTGGAAGTGTTCACCGACGAGCGCCTGAGTGACATTGTCGGCGAGGGCTTCGACGCCGGCATAAGGCTGGGCGAGATGATTGCCGAGGATATGGTGACGGTGCGGCTGACCGAGCCGTTCCGAACGATCATCGTCGCCTCCCCCGCCTATGTTGGCCGCCACGGAAAGCCGCGAACGCTGGCTGATCTCTCCAGCCATAATTGCATCGGCTATCGGCTGTTGCGATCGCGCGCGCTCTACCGCTGGGATCTGTCCGACCAGGGCAAGGATATCGGCGTCGAAACGCGTGGCAGCGTCGTCGTCACCGATCCGCTGTCGGCGCGCGACATGGCGCTGGCCGGCATCGGGCTGGCCTATCTGTTCGAGCCGCTGGTGCGGGCCGATATCCAGGCCGGCCGGCTGATCGAGGTGCTGCGCGAAGCCGCGATCGACGAGCCGGGGCTGTTCCTCTATTTTCCCCGCCGGGCGTCGATGGCGCCAAAGCTCAGGGCTTTCATCGACACCGCACAAGAAATCGGCCGGGCATCCCTGCGGACACCCGGCCGATAAAATTCGTTAGAAGGACAGCTGCCGCGGCAGCTTACTTCTTGACCGCCGCCGCGACTTCCGCCGCGAAATCGGTCTCTTCCTTCTCGATGCCTTCGCCCAGCGCAAAGCGCAGATAGGCGGTGATCTTGGCCGGGGCGCCGATGTCCTTCTCGGCATCCTTCAGCGCCTTCTCGACGGTGATGTCGGGATTGAGCACGAAGGCCTGCTTCAGAAGGACGACTTCCTCGTAGAACTTGCGCAGACGGCCTTCGACCATCTTCTCGATGATCGCTTCCGGCTTGCCGGACTGGCGTGCCTGATCGGAGAAGATCGCCTTCTCGCGCTCGATTGCCGCCGGATCGAGTTCTTCGGTGGTCAGCGCCATCGGGCTGGTGGCGGCGACATGCATCGCGACCTGACGCGCAAACGCGTTGGCCGCATGCTCGTTGCCCGTGGTCTCGATCGCGACCAGCACGCCGAGCTTGCCAAGGCCATCGGCAACCGCGTTGTGGACGTAGGTGGCGACGGCGCCATGCGGAACGGTGAGCTTGGCCGAACGGCGGAAGCCCAGGTTCTCGCCGATGGTGCCGACGGCGTCCTTGATGGTGTCGGTGACCGACTTGTCCGAACCCGGATACTTGGCCGCTGCAACCGCGTCGGTCTTGCCGCCATAGGCGAGCGCGACCTTGGCCACATTGGCAACGATCTCCTGGAATGCAGCATTGCGAGCAACGAAGTCGGTCTCGGAATTGACTTCGACGACGGCAGCTTCGCGCGGGCCGGAATCGACGCCGATCAGGCCCTCAGCCGCGGTGCGGCCGGCCTTCTTGTCAGCCTTGGAAATGCCCTTCTTGCGCAGCCAGTCGATGGCCTCTTCCATGTTGCCGTTGGTTTCGTTCAACGCCGCCTTGCAATCCATCATGCCCGCGCCGGTCAAGTCGCGGAGTTCTTTGACCTGTGCAGCCGAAATGCTCATTGTCGCCTCTTTGTTTTAAATGCACCGACGCACCATCGAACCTCGATGATGCGTCTGTTTAGCGTGCCAAAATATGAGAAAGATGAAGGCCGCAACCGGCCTTCGATTGTTAAGCTTCGGGGGCTTCCGATGCCGGAGCCGGATCGAGAGCCGGTTCGACCGGAGCTTCGACCGAAGCGCCGATGTCGACGCCGAGTGCACCCTGCTGGCGGGCGATGCCGTCGATCGCAGCCTTGGCGATCAGGTCGCAATAGAGCTGGATGGCGCGGGCAGCGTCGTCATTGCCGGGGATCGGGAAGTCGATCTTGTCCGGGTCGCAGTTCGAATCGATGATGGCGACGACCGGGATGCCGAGGCGCTTGGCCTCGAGGATTGCGATCGCTTCCTTGTTGGTGTCGATGACGAACATCAGGTCGGGCGTCGAGCCCATGTCCTTGATGCCGCCCAGCGCCTTGTCGAGCTTCTCGCGCTCGCGGTCGAGGTTGAGGCGCTCCTTCTTGGTGAGGCCCTGGGCCTCGCCGGCCAGCATCTCGTCGAGCTTGCGCAGGCGCTGGATCGAGTTCGAGATCGTCTTCCAGTTGGTCAGCATGCCGCCGAGCCAACGTGAATTGACATAGTACTGGGCCGAACGCTGTGCCGCATCGGCGACGATGTCGGACGCCTGGCGCTTGGTGCCGACGAACAGCACGCGGCCGCCCTTGGCGACAGTGTCGGAAACCTGCTTCAGTGCCTGGTGCAGCAAAGGCACCGTCTGCGAGAGGTCGATGATGTGGATGTTGTTACGGGCGCCATAGATGTAGGGCGCCATTTTCGGGTTCCAGCGGTGGGTCTGGTGGCCGAAGTGAATGCCAGCTTCCAAAAGCTGGCGCATGCTGAAATCAGGCAGAGCCATTCTTAGTTCCTTTCCGGTTAGCCTCCACGGACACAGGCATTTTTGGACTTTGTCCTCGAACGCCACCGGAGGTTTCAGCCGGATTTCTCCCGGGCAGACACCAAAGTCCGTGTGTGGAATGAGCGCGCATATAGAGGGGATGCGCGACAAACGCAAGCCGTGTGGCGTTTCACCGCTCAGCGTGCGGCAATCAGCGCTCCTGTGCCGATCATCGCGCTGCCGGCAAACCTGTTCATCAGCCGCATGCGTCTCGGCGTCCTGAACCAGCCCGCAGCCCGCCCGGCAAGTGCAGCATAGATACCCATGGTGAGGATGTTGACGCTGATGACGACCGCGACCACCAGCAGTCCGTCGGCAAGGGTCATGGTGTTGAGGTTCAGGATCAGCGGCATGATCGAAGCATGGAACAGGATCGCCTTCGGATTGCCCAGCGCAATGGATGCGCCGAGGAAGAACGACCGTGACAATCGCGCCTGCGACGCCTGTGGTTCATCCGATTGCGTGGCGGCGGCTCGCCACATCCTGATGCCGAGGAAAACCAGATAGGTAGCGCCCGCGTATTTCAGCAGGAGAAAAACCCATTCGAAAGTCTGGGCCAACGCCACCAGTCCGAGCAACGCCAGGGTGACCAGCACGGCATCGCCGGCGGCGACGCCGACCCCGGCCACGAACGCACGAAGAAACCCGCGCGACACACCATTGGTTATGACCGCGAACATCGCCGGTCCCGGTGTTGCGGCTGCAAGCGTGATCGCGGCGCAATAAGCCAGAAATGCCGTTGGTGTCATCGCCGAGCCTTTCCATTGGGCACCCGCACCCGCCGGAAGATCGCGACGATCTCCTCGCGGCTGCATTCGAAAGCGCCGAGCCGCACCGCACGGTCGCGCTCGAAGCCGGTTATGTCATAGTGCGGCGCCGAAGTCTTGGGCGGCCCCTGATAGGATGAGCGCTTGAGGCCGAGTTGCGCGGCGAAGCGATGCAACTCGTCGGTGTCGTCAGCCATCAGATGGCACCAGCGATGGCCAGCCCAGTTCCAGATCGCCGCGTCGACATAGACTGCCATGAAGCTTGCTGTCTGCCTTTCATTCTTCGCAATCCGCCATTTTTCGCAAGCGAATGACGATCGGCCACATGGCCCGTGTGAATGTCAGTGACGATAGAATGGATTCGGATAGAAAATGAAGCTGCCACCGGCCGTAAGCTCAGCCACCGTGCTGGCGACTGTGGCCTGCATGCGACGGTGCAACTCGGCAACCGCATCGTCGACCGAGCCGGCATGCTCATGCAAGCCAAGTGGATCGGGTACCCGGATGTAGGCGCAGCGCGGTCCGGCCGGCTGCGGAATGAGCCGGTTCATCGTGTCGCGCAATCCGCTCCGGCAATAGTCGTTGCGGATCCGCTTCAGGTGCTCGGCGATCTCCTCCTGCGTGATGCGCGGATTGGCCGAGGCCCACGACCCGACGCGTTGCAGCCTCTGAATCGTGTCGGCGAGCGCGCGGACCTTCTTTTGCTCGTCCGCATCGCCGGTGTTTTCGCGCTGCGAACGACGCGCCAGCCTCAGAAGCTCGGTGGTGTCGGGGACGGCGGTGTCTGGAGAAATGGCCTGGCCAAGCCGACGGCTGAGTTCGGCGACCAAAGCCTTCTGGCGCCCGGCATAGCTCGCGCCCTCTTCGGATGACAGGCTCCACCCGGCTTCGTCGCGGGCCAGCAGCGTCGAATAGATATGGTGGATGCGCTGTGGCAGCGTGTCGGTCGCTTGGCGTTCTATTTTCAGGTTTTTCTCGACAAAGGTGCATTCCTTCGCCAGCGCCGCTTCGACATTCCTGGTGAAGACCAGTTTCCAGACGACCGGCGCGATCCAGACCTTGAAATCTGGATCCGTGGCCCGACCTCGCTTGAGCGCCTCAAGCCCCATCTCGACGGCGCCCGGCAGCAACGGCGCCACGATGTTGGCATGCCAGCCGACGCCGCCTTCTGGATGCAGCAGCACGCCATGGCCTTTCAATGCCCAGGCGACGGAGTGTTCCTTGGCTGCCCCGCTGTTGCCGGGAATCTGGGCGATCAGGTTGTTGGCCAGCCAGAATTTCTGCATCAGCCGGCCAAGCCCGTTGACGACGCCATTCGTTGCCCAGGACGCAGCAAGCGGGCTGACCTGCGACACGATCTCCTTGTCGATCATCCAGTCGGTGAAGAACTCGGGATGATTGGGCGTGATGAAGGTTGCCTTCCCCGCTCCGCAACTGGCCCTCAGCCGCTCGAGGTCGGCGTGGGGAAAATCGATATGGCGGACATTGGCGACGCCCCGCAGCCCGGCCAGGCGGTTGAAGGGTAAGATATCACGAAAACCCGGTATCCCCCGCAGCATGACGATCCGGTTGACTGTCGTCATGGCCCTGATCAGCGCCGGATTTGGCCTCGGCGCCACGAAGACATCGATCCTGCTCAAGCTGCTCCCCCCTTTGCGTCTCGACGCTGGAGGAAGTTGGGGAGCAATTACGGCGCGTTCAAGTCGTTTGCCACGACAACGCCGTGTCGTCGTGAGTCAAGTGGCCAGCTGAAGCACTATTTGGTCGGGCAGGTCTTCGCCTGGTCGAACAGCGAAAGATTGACCAGCTTGCCGGTCATCGAGAAGTCGCCATAGTCCATGACGAGGTCGCGGGTGATGCCATTCTCGTGCAGCTTGAAGCTGATCCGGTATTCCGGCACCTCTTCGCCTGTCTTGTCGGTGTCGTCGAAATAGGCGATGTCGACAGGCCAGTATTTGTCGGTGGCGAGCTTCGCCAATGCTGGGGCCTCCGGGTCGGCCTTGTCGGCATCGGTTTTCTTGCCGACGACGACCGTGGTCGTCATAACCTTGTTGGCGTCTTCGGAACCGTCGAAAAGGTTGGTTTCGTAAAAATTCTCGCCCTTTTCGGCTTTGCCAATCAGTTCGACCAGATGCTGAGTCGGAAATTGGGTCATGGCCAGTTCGAGGCTGTTCTTTTCGGGCTTGTCGATATCGACCTTCAACCCCTTGGTCTCTTTCGTGGCGATGCCCTTGACCTCCTTGTCGAGGTTCTGGTCGACGAAGGACTTCGTCACGAATGAAAAGGTCTTGCCTTCGGCGTCCTCGAAAGTGGTCGTCTGCTGGTCGGTCAGCTTCGTGTTCTCGTTGGTGACGATCTGGGTGACGAAACGGAATTTCACCGTATAGCCTTCACAGGCCGAGCCGTTGAACTCATAGACCATGCGGCCGGATATGCCAGTGATGCCGGATTGATCGGATGCCTTGTTGAGGGTGAGATCGTAAACAGCGCGGTGGGCTTGCAGCGCCGGCACGGCGAAAGCAGGGCCTATCGAGAACACCGCCGACAACAGGACGGCATTGAATGCAAGGCGCGTTGCGCGCATGAGGTACTCCGATCGTCGCGGCTGATGGCAGGCCGCATGGAAAGATGGTCCAGCTTAAAAAAAGTCGTGGCGGAAGCGAGGCAAAAATAGCAATTTCGGCCCGGCCAGCGCGGCGTCACCCAAGCAATAGGGAAATACCATGAGTGAAACAATCGAAAAGCGGCTAAGCGATCTGGGCGTGACGCTTCCTGTCGCCGCCGCGCCCGCCGCCAACTATGTGCCCTATTGCAGGACCGGCAACCTCTTGTTCACCGCCGGGCAGTTGCCTCTCAAGGACGGCAAGCTGCAGGCGAGCGGCCTGCTCGGTCGCGACGTCGACACCGCGGCCGGCAAGGACGCGGCAAAATACTGCGCGATCAATATCCTGGCGCAGGCCAAGGCCGCACTCGGCGACCTCGAGAAAATCCGTCGCCTGGTGAAGATCACCGTTTTCGTCGCCTCGACGCCGGATTTTGTCGAACAGCATCTGGTTGCCAACGGTGCCTCCGATTTCCTTGTTGCGGCACTTGGCGAGCGCGGCAAGCATGCCCGCTCCGCTGTCGGCACTGCCTCGCTGCCACTTAATGCCGCAGTGGAAATCGAAGCGGTCTTCGAAGTCGAGTGAGCCAGGAGACGACCATGACCGACCTATCCTGGCTGACCGCCCGGCCTGTCGCCCATCGCGGTTTCCACGACATGAACAAGACGCGATGGGAAAACACGCTTTCTGCCTTCGCCGCGGCGGCCGAGCGCGGCTACGCCATCGAATGCGACGTGCACCTGTCGCTGGACGGCGTTCCCGTCATCATTCATGACGACGATCTGCTGAGGCTGACCGGTCAGGACGGTTTCGTCTGGCAGCGTACCGCGGCGGAGCTCACGGCGCTCAAGGTCGGCGGCACGTCGGATCATGTACCGACGCTGCAGGAAGCGCTCGACCTGGTCGATGGCCGGGTGCCGATGGTCGTTGAGCTGAAAGGCATCCCGGGCCGCGACGAGGGTCTCGTGGCGATCGTCGGCAAGATGCTCAAGCGCTACAAGGGCAAGTCGGCTATCATGTCGTTCGACCACTGGCTGATCCGCGATTTTCCGAAACACGCGCCGGGCATTCCGGCCGGACTGACCGCCTACGGCAAGGACGTCAAGCTGATCGAGGCGCATTTCGCCATGCTGGCGCATGAGATCGCCTTCACCTCCTATGCCGCCGGCGACCTGCCCAACCGGTTCGTCAGCTTCGTCCGTGAAAAACTGAAAATGCCGGTCATCACCTGGACGGTGCATGACCAGCCGGCGGTCGACCTGACCTATAGATATGCCGACCAGATGACGTTCGAGGGATTCGAACCCGACCTGGTCAAAGTCGCCTGAAGTCGGTGTCTGAAACGTGACTTGTACCCGGCCGGACGGAGCTTAAGTAAGCCCCATGGATCAAGGCGACGATGGCGATGACCAGACGGCGAATGCGGACTATTTGATCCGCATCGCCGCTGGCATCGGCGCTTTCACCCCGGATGAGTGGAACAGCCTCAGCGGAACCACGAGTGGCGACGCAGAAAACGGCTACAACCCGCTTGTTTCATTCGCTTTTCTGAGCGCGCTTGAAGACTCAGGCTGCGCCGTGCGGCGCACCGGCTGGCAAGGTCATCATTTGCGATTGGAGACCGCGCAGGGTAAGCTGCTCGGGGCGGTCCCGTGCTATCTCAAATCGCACAGCCAGGGCGAATATGTGTTCGATCATGGCTGGTCGGATGCCTTCGAACGCGCCGGCGGCCGCTACTATCCAAAACTGCAATGCGCGGTGCCGTTCACACCGGTCACCGGCCCTCGCCTGCTGGTCACCAAGGGCGAGGATGTCGGCGCCGTCAAGGCCGGACTGGCGGCGGGCCTGAAGGCGGTCACGCAAAAACTGGGCGTCTCTTCCGCTCATGTCACCTTCGCCCAGGAAAGCGACGTGGAGGTGCTGGAAGCGGCAGGGTTCCTGCATCGTACCGACCAGCAGTTCCATTTCTTCAACGAAGGCTTTTCAACCTATGACGACTTCCTCGCCACCCTTGCCTCGCGCAAGCGCAAGGCGATGAAGAAGGAGAGGCGCGAGGCGCTGGCCAACGGCATCTCGATCGACTGGCTGACCGGCAAGGATCTCACCGAAAAGGCCTGGGACGACTTCTTCGCCTTCTACATGGACACCGGTAGCCGCAAATGGGGCCGGCCCTATCTCAGCCGCCAGTTTTTCTCGCTGATCGGCGAACGCATGGCCGACGACATCCTGCTGGTGATGGCCAAACGCAACGGGCGCTACATTGCCGGCGCCATCAATTTCATCGGCTCCGACGCACTCTACGGCCGTAACTGGGGCTGCATCGAGGACCATCCCTTCCTGCATTTCGAGGTCTGCTACCATCAGGCGATCGACTTCGCCATCGAGCGCAAGCTCAGGGTTGTCGAGGCCGGCGCTCAAGGAGAGCACAAGCTGGCGCGCGGCTACCGCCCGGTGACCATGCATTCAGCGCACTACATCGCGCACCCCGGCCTGCGCAACGCCGTTGCCGACTATCTCAGGCGCGAACGGCATGAGGTGGAGCGGATGAGCGAATATCTGGAAGAGCACACCCCATTCCGCAGGGATCTCGAGGAGTAGCGACCGGCCTGCCCCGATCGGCGGGGCGACTTTACCCGATCGTCTTGCCGACTTTCGACGGCTTCGCTACACAAAAAGGCACAATCCGGAGCGTTCGCCATGGCTGAGGCCGCCTATGACACCGACAACATCTTCGCAAAGATCCTGCGCGGTGAAATTCCCTCGCACCGCGTCTACGAGGACGAAGCGATCGTCGCCTTCATGGATGTGATGCCGCAGGGGCCGGGCCATACGCTGGTGGTGCCGAAGGCGCCGTCGCGCAACCTGCTCGACGCCGATCCGTCAACGTTCGGACCGCTTTTCACGGTCGTCCAGAAAGTGGCGCGGGCCGTCAAACAAGGGTTTGGCGCCGACGGCGTCACCGTCATGCAGTTCAATGAGCCAGCCTCGGGGCAGACCGTCTATCATCTGCATGTGCATGTCATCCCACGCTTCGACGGCATTCCCCTGAAGCCGCACACGGGCGGGATGGAGAAGCCGGAAGTGCTGGCTGAGAGCGCCGAAAAGATACGAGCGGCGCTGCGAAGCTGACGCCGCACCTCACTTTGCGACGAAGCAATTTTACCTGGCGGTGGTTTGAGCCAGTTGCTCGATCGCGCTCGGCCCAACGATCCCTTGCTCCAGCCGCCGGCGGATCGCATCGGCACATTGCGTGGGGCTCAGCAAGGAGGTGTCGACGTCCAGGTCGTACACGCCTGGCCGGTGCACCTCCTCCTGCCACAGACGCACGGGTATCGGCACGGGATCGCCGGGCGAGCCGGTCACATATCCCCGTGCCGCCTCACTGGCGGCGCGTCGTTGCATGATGATTGCAATCGGGCAGCGGACGCCGACGAACAGCACCGGCAGGCCAGCGAGACGGCGCGCGCAATCGGCGAGGCAATCGAGGGGTTTTGAATAGGCATCATGGTGGCCGACATCCGCCACGACGTTCAGCCCCAGCCGGCTATGGGCGGCGATCGATTCGTAAAGCGCGGCGTAGAAATCGGGCACCAGGCCTTCAAGGTCCGGACGCTCGCCGCCCGGCCGCAAGCCTATTCCAGGCCGATAGCGTGGTGGCGTGGCCTGTTCGTAAACGTCGACGCCGAGATTGATCCAGACACCATCAAGATTCTCCTGGACGGCCTGGACGATGCTTGATTTTCCCGATCGCGGCGCACCGTTCAGGATGACGATCTGCCCGGCCATGCGTCCCTCATTGCTCCAATGAAAAAAGCCCCGTCTCCGGGGCTTTTTCGACTTTCGCTAATGCATGTCGCCCAAAAGTGGCCCCGGTTTTGGGGCAGCGACATGCACAAAAAAGAAACTTAAAGCGCGTCGCCCGAATCCGTTTCGATGCGACGCGCTTTAAGGTCAGTTCTTTCTGGGCAATTGCGGCACGAGGCTGCGTTTGCCGCCGTCCTTGCCCTTGGCTTCGGGCTTCGGCGCCACCAGCTTCTTGGCCGCAGGCTTTTTCGCCACGGCCTTTGTGGGCTTCGGCGTTTCTTCCGGCTCTTCCTTCTTCGGCTTCACAGGCGCCTCGTCGGCGAGCGACTCGAGCTTCAAGCCGGTCTCGCCGGTTTCCTTCTTCTCGACTGTGACGCGCACCGTGCCGCCCTTCTTGAGCTTGCCGAACAGCACCTCGTCGGCCAACGGCTTCTTGATGTGCTCCTGGATGACACGGCCGAGCGGCCGAGCGCCCATGCGCTCGTCATAACCCTTGTCGGCGAGCCAGGCGATGGCATCGGGCGACAGGTCGAAGGTGACGCCACGCTCGGAAAGCTGGGCCTCGAGCTGCATGACGAACTTCTGCACCACCTGATGGATGACCGGCACCGGCAGCGAGCCGAACGGGATGATCGCATCGAGACGGTTGCGGAATTCCGGCGTGAACAGCCGGTTGATCGCCTCGACGTCGTCGCCTTCGCGCTTGGTCGAACCGAAGCCGATCGCCGCGCGCTGCGCATCCGACGCGCCCGCATTGGTGGTCATGATCAGGATCACATTGCGGAAGTCGATCTGCTTGCCGTTATGGTCCGTCAGCTTGCCGTGGTCCATCACCTGCAACAGGATGTTGAACAGGTCCGGATGCGCCTTCTCGACTTCGTCCAGCAACAGCACGCAGTGCGGATGCTGGTCGACGCCGTCTGTCAGCAGACCGCCCTGGTCGAATCCGACATAGCCGGGAGGCGCGCCGATCAGCCGCGATACGGTGTGGCGTTCCATATATTCCGACATGTCGAAGCGGATCAGCTCGACACCGAGCGATGCAGCCAACTGCTTGGCCACTTCGGTCTTGCCGACGCCGGTCGGGCCCGAGAACAGGTAGGAGCCGATCGGCTTCTCCGGTTCGCGCAGGCCGGCACGCGCCAGCTTGATCGCCGAGGTCAGCGCAGTGATCGCGGTATCCTGGCCATAGACGACGCGCTTCAGCTCGATATCGAGACCCTGCAGCACCTTCTCGTCGTCGGCCGAAACCGTCTTCGGCGGGATGCGGGCCATGGTGGCGATCGTCGCTTCGATCTCCTTGATGCCGATCGTCTTTTTGCGCTTGGCTTCGGGCACCAGCATCTGCGAGGCACCGGTCTCGTCGATCACGTCGATCGCCTTGTCCGGCAGCTTGCGGTCGTTGATGTAGCGCGCCGACAGCTCCACCGAGGCCTTGATCGCCTCGTTGGTGAACTTCACCTTGTGGAACTCCTCATAATAGGGCTTGAGGCCCTTCATGATCTCGATGGCGTCCTCGATGGTCGGCTCGTTGACGTCGATCTTCTGGAAGCGCCGCACCAGGGCACGGTCCTTCTCGAAGAACTGTCGGAATTCCTTGTAGGTGGTCGAGCCGATGCAGCGGATCGCACCCGACGACAAGGCCGGCTTCAACAGGTTCGACGCGTCCATGGCGCCGCCTGATGTGGCCCCTGCCCCGATGACCGTGTGGATCTCGTCGATGAACAGCACCGCGCCTGGATAGTCCTCGAGTTCCTTGACGACCTGCTTCAGCCGCTCCTCGAAATCGCCGCGATAGCGCGTGCCCGCGAGCAGCGTGCCCATGTCGAGCGCGAAGATCGTGGCATTGTGCAGCACTTCGGGAACGTCGCCCTCGACAATGCGCTTGGCGAGGCCTTCGGCGATCGCCGTCTTGCCGACGCCGGGATCACCGACATAGAGCGGATTGTTCTTGGAGCGGCGGCACAGCACCTGGATGGTGCGGTTGATCTCGGACTCGCGGCCGATCAGCGGATCGATCTTGCCGGCCTTGGCCTTGTTGTTGAGGTTGACGCAATAAGCGGTCAGCGCGTCCTGCTGCTGCTTCTTCTTGCCGCCTTCCTCTTGCGGCTCGGCGCCGTTCTGGCCGCCCTGCTCGTCATCGGAGCCGCGCGGCGAACGCGTTTCCGACGCGCCCGGACGCTTGGCAATGCCGTGCGAAATATAGTTGACCGCGTCGTAGCGGGTCATCTGCTGTTCCTGCAGGAAATAAGCGGCATGGCTCTCGCGCTCGGCGAAGATGGCGACGAGCACGTTGGCGCCCGACACTTCCTCGCGGCCGGACGACTGCACATGGATCACCGCGCGCTGGATGACCCGCTGGAAACCGGCGGTCGGCTTGGAATCCTCGTCGTAGCCGGTGACCAGATTGTCGAGCTCGGTGTCGATATAGGTGAGAACCGTGTGCTTCAGCTCGTCGAGATCGACATTGCAGGCGCGCATGACGGCGGCCGCCTCGGTGTCGTCGATGAGCGCGAGCAGCAAATGTTCAAGAGTTGCATATTCATGGTGCCGCTCATTGGCGAGCGTCAGCGCCTGGTGAAGCGCCTTTTCCAGGCCTTGGGAGAAAGCCGGCATGTTACCTCACTTCTTCTCCATCACGCATTGCAGCGGATGCTGATTCTGTCGGGCGAAATCCATGACCTGAGACACTTTGGTCTCGGCCACCTCGAATGTATAGACCCCGCACTCGCCCACTCCATGATTGTGAACATGAAGCATGATGCGTGTGGCGGCTTCGCGGTCCTTCTGGAAAAAACGCTCCAGCACGTGAACCACGAACTCCATGGGCGTGTAGTCGTCGTTGAGGATGAGGACCCGGTAAAGGCTGGGCTTCTTGGTCTTGGTTTTGGTGCGCGTGA
The DNA here is from genome assembly GCF_056403835.1 of Mesorhizobium sp. P2_E6. Lineage (NCBI taxonomy): Bacteria > Pseudomonadati > Pseudomonadota > Alphaproteobacteria > Hyphomicrobiales > Phyllobacteriaceae > Mesorhizobium > Mesorhizobium sp. P2_E6. The sequence continues at coordinate 192,604 of NZ_JBFUEQ010000015.1, read as the reverse complement.
TAACGGCCGTCCCGCGGCCGGCCTCATTGCCGTCGCCGCCGCCGTTTTGCATCCGCGCCACGCGTCTCGTGGCAGTCAAATCGATCGTCACGTATTCCTGCCTCTTCGAATCCCCATGCGAGTTCGACATGTAGGTGTTCGATGGACGATTTTAAGCCCTTCTGTTTAGCTGACAATATGGCTAGGTGACCAAACTTGGCCGATTTTCGCAATCGTGAAGGGGCGCGAGGCCTTGGAGCGGAAATTGACATGAAAAAACCCGGCCACGCTTCCGCGACCGGGTTTTGTCCCGCACCCAAAGGGCCGGATCTTGCTCACGTCAGGCGAAATTACTTTGCCTTGGCAACGATCGATTCGAACGGCTTGTAGGCTTCCTTGGCGAGTTCGGCATAGAGGTCGCCAATCTTGGTGGCCTCGGCTACGAACGCCTCATACGATTGCTTGGCATAATCGGATTGGATCTCGATCGCCTTTTCCAGCGACTTGGCCGAGAACATCTTCTCGACGGCGGCGCTGCCTGCTTCGAAGCTCTTCTTGGTGTATTCGCCAGCTTCGGTGGCGATCGCCTGCGCGCCCTTGGAGAGCGAAGCGAAGCTCTTCAATCCGGTATCGGCAAACTCTTTGCCGTATTTGCTGAAGTCCTCATAGGTCTGGGTCATTTCACGCATTCCCTTGGGTTGAAGCGTCCTTCTTCGGGGCGCTCTTGTGCAATGCACGCTAATATATTGTGCGTCGCACAAAAGTCAACATTTCGCCGGCGTCCAGACACCGCCTGCGCAATCAATGGCTAAAAATCGAATAAAGAGAGCTTCAAGCCCGAAGAAAATGGTGAACGCGGCGGTTACCATAAACGGATTGGTAACGCTGCCCCGGTAGCTTTGGCTGGAAGTGAGGCAGGACCCTTTGCCGCCTCCAGCGCAACGAAGAATCCAAGGGAAATACAAGTGCGTCAGGCGTTGTTGGGCATCGTTTCCAAATCCACCTCCCCTCTCAAAACGATGATGATCTTCGCCCTGGCGATGACAGTCGTCTGCGGCGACGTTGCCTCGTCGCTGGCGGCGAGGTCCGCGGCAATCGTCATCGACGCCAAGACCGGCAAGGTGCTTTATTCGGCGGACGCCGATGGTAGGCGCTATCCAGCCTCGCTCACCAAGATGATGACGCTCTATCTGACCTTCGAGGCGCTGGCGAAAGGCAAGATCAGCCGGAACTCGCAAGTCGTTTTTTCGGCCAACGCCGCCGCCGAGCCGCCGACGAAGCTTGGCGTGAAGCCGGGCGGCTCGGTCACGGTCGAAACCGCAATCCTGTCGATGGTCACCAAATCGGCGAACGACTCGGCGACCGCGCTCGGCGAAATGCTCGGCGGCAATGAAACCAATTTCGCCCGCATGATGACCGCCAAGGCGCGTGCGCTGGGCATGAACGGCACCGTGTTTCGCAACGCCAACGGCCTGCCCAATCCCGGCCAATTCACCACCGCGCGCGACATGGCGACGCTCGGCATCGCGCTGCGGGAGCATTTCCCCCAGTACTACGGCTACTTCTCGCAGCGTTCCTTTCTCTATGGGCGCCAGCGCATCAATGGTCACAACCGCCTGCTTGGGCGCATCAAGGGCGTCGACGGCATCAAGACCGGCTACACCCGCGCCTCCGGCTTCAACCTCGTCTCGTCGGTTTCCGACGGCAATCGCCGCATAGTCGGCGTCGTCATGGGTGGCACGTCGGGCGGCAGCCGCGACAACCAGATGGCTGCCTTGATCAACACCTATATGCCGCGCGCATCGACCCGTGGTGGCGGCGATCTGGTCGCCAAAGCCAGCGGCAGCAACCCGATCACGGCCCTTGCCAAGGTCCTGCTGCCCAAGCACGACGCGCCAACGCCGGACGACAAGCCGGTGGTGGCGCAAGATGACGCGACCCAGGACGATGCGACCGTTGCCGAGGACGCCACTGTAGCGGAGGACAGCACCGCGCAGAGCGAGCCGAGCGAAGAGGCTGCCGAAGACGCCGCCCCTGTCGTCAAGGCGAAAAAGGTCAAGACCGTCATCGTATCGGCGCCGCAGGTGGCCACGGCTCAGGTCGTGGCGGCCTATGCCGAACCAACACCGGCGCCGGCGCCGACGCCAACTGTCGACCCGGTCAACACCGCGTCGGTGCCATCGGGCTGGGCCATCCAGGTTGCCTCGTCGCCCAAGCAGTCCGAAGCCCAGGCCTTCCTCGACAAGACCACCAAGCAAGCACCCAAGGCGCTGGCCGACGCTTCCGGCTTCACCGTCGCCTTCGACAAGGACGGCGTCACCTATTATCGCGCCCGCTTCGGCGGCTTTAGTTCCAAGACCGCCGCCTGGAAGGCCTGCACCGCTTTGAAGAAGAAGAACATCGAGTGCTACGCCGTCCAACAGTAGGACGGAGTGGAAACAATCTCCCGGAAAAATTCTGCGTCGAAGGAGAACTAATTGTGATTGGAGAGCAAGACGTCCTTGGCTTCATTGATCCGCGCCGCCAGGAAAGACGTGCCGCCGATATCGGGGTGCAGGCGCTGCATCAGGCGGCGGTGCGCCTTGCGGACATCCGCCGCGGCGGCCCCCGCTTCAAGACCAAGGACCTTGTAGGCCTCCTCCTTAGTCATGGCGCCCGAACCTGGCGCAACACCCAGCCCTTCGCCACCGTTCGTCTCAGCGTTTTTGCGCCAGACGGGAAATCTGCCGTCAAGATACGTCTCTAGCAGTTGCCGGCTCTCCGGATCGCCGGAGAGTTCGCGGTAGAGATGCTGCAGCTCTGCCAGCCCCATCGCGCCAAGCATCTTACCCTCGTGGCGGCCAGCCAGGACCAGTCCTTCGAGGCCGCCGGTATCGTGATCAAGCTCCATTTCGAGTGCCGCGGTGCGCACTGTCGACCGCTTGCCCGGCGCGAGCTTTGCCGTCGGCTGCTTCATCCGCATGGAACCATACCAGGCGATTGCCGCCGACAGAATTATGCCGCCAATGCCTTCGCGCCCGACCGCAACCATAGCGATGCCGACCAACCCTAGAAGGACCGGCCCAAGTGTCTTCATGCCGCTGGCCAATTTTGCCGGGTCGGCGCGAAGGAAGATCGTGGCCACGCCGAGAAGCACCAAAAGCAGTGCCACCAATGCGATGATTGCGCCCATCAGTTCCCGCCGCCCCGTAGATGCTCAATCATAAGCCGGTCTTCCGGCTTGCCCCTGGCTTCGAGCGCCTTCAACCCACCGGTTGCAAACACCGCGACCGCCGAGAGCAGTCCTGCCAGGGTCGCGGCAGCCCTCCGATCAAATCGGAACCAAGCCCCTTTGGACAACCGCGCGATTTCCTTAAACGCCTTTTCTGCGCCGGAATCATGACCTTCCTGGAACACGAAGACGGGAACGCCATGCAGGCCGAGGCTGCCGGCCTTTTCAGCCAGATCGTCGATGTTCTCTTCCATCGCATCGCCGATATAGACCAGCGCATTGACCTTGGCCGTGGCCGTCTGTTTCAGCGCATGCGCCAGCACCTTGCCGATCTGGGTGTTGCCGCTGCGGCATTCGATTCGCGTCATCAGTTGCTTCAAGGCATTGGTGTCGGCCACGAAAGCGGACGAACGGCACTCGCCCAGGCCGCGAAAATAGACCAGTTGGACGCTGAGGGTTCCGGCCTTGCCGACGGCATCGAACATCTGGCCCTGCAGCTCACAAGCCAGATCCCAGGTCGGCTGGCGGCTCATCGTCGCGTCGAGCGAAAGGATTAGCCTGCCCGATCCCATCGCCGACGCAGCCAGCGTCCTTGCCTGCCGAAGAAACGCTTCGATCTCGCCGGCGTTGGATTGAGGTTTGACCGGCGCAGGATTGGCCCTTGTGGGCACGGGCTGCTTTTTGTCGCTCATGAAAACAAGATGTGGCGTTGTCGCGCCGCTTGCAAGTCCAGTGCGACGCAAGTTTGAGGCCAGCAAACCAGCCGCAATTGAAGCAGACAGCCCCTTGAGGTGCGACGGCTTATAGCAGGCCGAGGTCCGCAAGCTCACGCCTGAGCTTCGGCGGCATCTCGATCAGTCCGGCCTTGCCCTTGCCGAGATCGGCCGGCGCGTCCGACGGTTTCAGGTAGCGCCAGCCCTGGAAGGCCCGGCGCGGCTGCCAATCGGTGCGCACGACTTGCGGATCGAGAATGAGATGACAGCGGCCGATGCCTTCGCTGTCGATGAACGGCCGGATCTCGGTGATCAACTGCCGGCACTGCACATTGCCCTTGACCACCCAGTAGAGCGAACCGCCGTCGGTGATCTCGGCGCCGCGCGTCGGCACCATTCGCGTCGTGTGATACTGCTCGACCGGCTCACCGGCGCGCCGCCGCTCGTCGAGGCGAAAGGCGATCCACTCTTCGAGATCCTCGACGCTGTCGCAGCCGACACAGAGTTTTATGAGATTGAGAGACATCGCTTAAGGTTTAGTCCGGCGCGCGGATGCGTCAACGGCCTGATCGACTTCTCCACAGTGCCAGCACCCAGACACCAAGCCTGTGGTGCCCAGAGGCCGTTTCGAAATTCGCTCTGGCTAGTCATATGGTGGTGTTTTCGAGAACCGGAGCGCAACGGACATTTGGATCCGTGAGCACTGGAAGCGCAGAAAACGCCGCCAGATGGCCGCCGGAGTGGGTTTCCAAACGGCCTCTCAGCACTCCACGACATTGACGGCGAGCCCGCCAAGGCTGGTTTCCTTGTACTTCTCGTTCATGTCGAGGCCGGTCTGGCGCATCGTCTCGATCGCCGCGTCGAGCGGCACGAAATGGATGCCGTCGCCCTTGATCGCCAGTGACGCAGCCGTCACCGCCTTGACCGCGCCCAGCGCATTGCGCTCGATGCAGGGCACCTGGACCAACCCGCCGACCGGATCGCAGGTCATGCCGAGATGATGTTCGAGCGCGATCTCGGCGGCATTTTCTACCTGTTCTGGCGTGCCGCCCATAACGGCGCACAAGCCAGCCGCGGCCATCGCGGATGCCGACCCGACCTCGCCCTGGCAGCCAACCTCTGCGCCGGAGATCGAGGCATTGGTCTTGATGATGCCGCCAACGGCGGCGGCCGTCAGCAGGAAGTCGCGGATGCTCGGCTGATCGGCCTCGGGATGGAAATGCAGCCAGTAGCGCAGCACCGCCGGCAGTGTGCCGGCCGCACCATTGGTCGGCGCGGTGACGACGCGGCCGCCGGCGGCATTCTCCTCGTTGACCGCCATGGCGTAGATCGACAGCCAATCATTGGCGAGTAAAGGATTGGGTCTGTTCTGCTGCCACTGCTCCTGCAGTTTGTCATGCAGCATGCGCGCGCGCCGGCGCACCTTCAGTCCGCCCGGCATGATGCCGTCCTGCGACAGGCCACGGTCGATGCAGCCCTTCATGGCGCTCCAGATGCCATCGAGGCCGGCGTCGAGCTTTTCGCGCGACATCTGCGTCTCTTCGTTGATCCGCTTCATGTCGGCGATGGAAAGGCCGCTTTTGCCGGCCATCGCCAGCATCTCGACCGCATTCTTGAAGGGATACGGCACCTTCTTGCCTTCGGTCGTCACCGACCCCTTGGCCTTCATCCGCTGCAGCTCTTCTTCCGAAACCACGAAGCCGCCGCCGATCGAATAGTAGATGCGTTTGAGCAGCAGGCGGTCGCCCGCATCATAAGCATAGAACGCCATCCCGTTAGCGTGGCCGGTGAGCGGCGTCTTGCGGTCCAGCACCAGATCGGTGGCCGGGTCGAAACGATAGGACGGATGGCCAGGCGGCGAAATGCGCTTCTCCACGGTGATGCGGCTGGCAATGCCATCAGCCTGATCGGGATCGACAGTCTGCGGCGTCAGGCCGGCAAGGCCGAGCACGACCGCGCGATCACTGCCGTGGCCGATGCCTGTGTAGGCGAGCGAGCCATGCAGGCTGGCGGCGAGACGGTCGACCTTGACGCCCGCCGGACGCGGCCAGTCAGTTCCCGCGACCTCGTCGAGAAACCGCGCTGCGGCGGTCATAGGACCCATCGTGTGCGAACTCGAGGGTCCTATGCCGATCTTGAACAGGTCGAAAACCGAAAGGAACACGCGGCGCTGTCTCCTGGAGTCACGTCAAGGACCACATATAGGAATTCAGAGGATGTTTCCGCTCTTTTGGCAATCGCGGCGCATCGCCTGCCGACCTTGTTTGCTCCGGCAGCGACATTGGTTCGATCGCCCTTTGCCGGGCATCGAAGCGATCGCACTGAATGTGATAAATTCGGACTATGGGCGATTCCCTCGATCTTTCGACAGCCGATCTCGCGGCGCTGGCTTTCTTCCTCGTCGCGTGGCTGCTGCACACGCTTGCCTCCGACGGCAAGCTGGTCAGCCGCGTGTCGCTGACAACGGCGATGAACACGCAGCGGCAAGCCTGGATGCGCACCATGGCCGAACGCGAGATCCGCATCGTCGACACCGCCATCATGAGCGGGTTGCAACAGGGAACCGCCTTCTTCGCCTCCAGCTCATTGATCGCGATCGGCGGTTGCTTTGCCTTGCTCGGCGCATCCGATCGGGTACTTGAGGTGCTGAGCGACCTGCCCCTGGGCGACGCCCCGTCGCGCGCGGCCTTTCAGATAAAGGTGTTCGGACTGGTCCTGATCCTGGCGTTTTCGTTCTTCAAATTCGGCTGGGCGTACCGGCTGTTCAACTATTGCACGATCCTGATCGGCGCCGTGCCGATCCAGCATGGCGAAGCGTCACGCAACCCGGTCACCGAAACAGCGGTCTGGCGTGCGACGCAAATGAACATGCTGGCCGGAAAGCATTTCAATTCCGGCCTGCGCGGCGTGTTCTTCTCGATCGGCTATCTCGGCTGGTTCGTCGATCCCACGGTGTTCGTTTTGTCGACGCTGTTGCTCCTGGCCGTGCTGGTGCGGCGCCAGTTCTTCTCGGCGGCCAGACATGCGGTGATCGGTCAGCCGCCGGGCGCGGGAAAAGGCTGATCGATTCGGCCCGATATCCAGTAGGCGAAGAGCCCGATCCATTCCCGGATGGCCATTGTGGTGACCTGCAGCGAATCGGCCGGATTGTCGCGGAACAGGCCGATGCCTTCCCGCCCCGTGGTGCGGTAGTCGACCGGCCAGGGAATGGTTGCAAAACCGGCCTTGTCGAACAGCGCCTTGGCGCGCGGCATATGGAAGGCCGAGGTCACCAGCAGCCAGGTCTCGCCGGGCTTCGGTGTTACCAGCTCCTTGGTGAAGACGGCATTCTCATAGGTGTTGCGGGACTTGTTCTCGAGGATCAGGCGATCGGCCGTCACACCAAGCGCAGTGAGCAATCGGGGTGCCGTGGCTGCGTCGCCCTCGCCTTCGAGGAACAGTTCGCCAGTGCCGCCGGAGACGACCACCCTCGCGGTTGGAAAGCGCCGGGCGAGAATCGCGGTCTCGACCATCCGGTCGCCGCCGCTGTTCAATTCATAGCCGCCGCGCACCAGGTTGATGGCACCTTCGAAGCCGCCGCCGAGCACGACGATGCCGTCGACCTTTTCCGGCAGTGGCGGGCGCGCGAAACGCTCCTCCAGCGGGTTGAGCATCATCGCACCAAGCGACGTCCAGGCCGACAGCCCAAGGATCAGAAACGCCAGCACGCTGCCGGTGACGGCAAGCCGCCGGCGGCCGATCATTGCGGCAACCAATCCCGCCAGCAGAAGGAAGATCGTCAGGTTGAGCGGCTGGACGAAAAACCAGAAGACTTTGGAAAGATAGAAGAACATCGCTCAACCCCGTTGGACGAGCGACATCCTTACCACCACTTCTCCGGCTGGAATGTGCCGGCCGCCTGCTCGATGACAGCGGCGGTCTGGAACAGGGTTTCCTCATCGAACGGCCGGCCAATCAGCTGCAGGCCGAGCGGCAGGCCCTTGGCGTCGAGCCCCGCCGGCACGGCGATGCCCGGCAGGCCAGCCATGTTCACGGTGACGGTGAAGATGTCGTTCAGATACATCTTGACCGGATCGGCCGCCATGTCCTCATCGGCGATGCCGAAGGCGGCGGATGGTGTCGCCGGGGTCAGGATGACATCGACGCCGGTGGCGAAGACCTTCTCGAAGTCGCGCTTGATCAGATTGCGCACCTTCTGCGCCTGCAGATAGTAGGCGTCGTAATAGCCCGCCGACAGCACATAGGTACCGATCATGATGCGGCGCTTGACCTCGCGGCCGAAACCGGCGGCGCGGGTCTTCTCATACATATCGACGATGTCCTTGCCCGGCACGCGCAACCCGTAGCGGACGCCGTCGTAGCGCGCGAGGTTGGACGACGCCTCGGCGGGCGCCACGATGTAATAGGCCGGCAGCGCGTATTTGGTGTGCGGCAAGGAAATATCGACGATCTCGGCGCCGGCGTCCTTCAGCCAGGCAATGCCCTTCTGCCACAGCGCCTCAATCTCTTCGGGCATGCCGTCGACGCGGTACTCCTTGGGGATGCCGACCTTCATGCCCTTGATCGGCTTGCCGATCGCCGCTTCATAGTCCGGCACCGGCCGGTCGACCGAGGTTGTGTCCTTCGGGTCGACGGAGGCCATCGACCTCAACAGGATCGCGGCATCGCGCACATCGCGGGCGATCGGTCCGGCCTGGTCGAGCGACGAGGCGAAGGCGACAATGCCCCAGCGCGAGCAGCGTCCATAGGTCGGCTTGATGCCGACAGTACCGGTGAAGGCCGCCGGCTGGCGGATCGAGCCGCCCGTATCCGTCGCCGTCGCGCCGGCGCACAGGAAGGCCGAGACCGCGGTTGCCGAACCGCCGGAGGAACCACCCGGCACCAGTTGCGCATTGTCCAGGCTGCGCGCGGTCCTGGTGCCGCCAGCCGATACGAAGCCGCCGTCGCCCTGATGCGTGGTCGGCATCACCACCGTGTCGAGGCGCGAACGCCGCCACGGGTTGATGACCGGGCCGTAGTAGGACGTCTCGTTGGACGAGCCCATGGCGAACTCGTCCATGTTGAGCTTGCCCAGCATGACCGCGCCGTCGGTCCATAAATTGGTGGTAACGGTCGATTCGTAGCGCGGCTTGAACCCGTCAAGCACATGGCTGCAGGCCTGGGTATGGACGCCTTCGGTGCCGAACAGGTCCTTGATGCCGAGCGGGATGCCTTCCAGCGCACCGCCCTCGCCCTTCGCCAGTTTGGCGTCGGACGCCTTGGCCATGTCGCGCGCCTTGTCGCCGGTCACCGCCACATAGGCATTGAGCACCGGATTGGCGCGATCGATGGCGGCGAGATAGGCCTCGGTGATTTCGGTCGCGGTGATTTCCTTGCCGCGCAGCTTGGCACGGGCCTGTGAAATCGTAAGCTGGGTCAGGTCGCTCATCAAAGGCTCTTTTCGTAAAACACCGACCACTCGGAATCGGGATAATCCAGCACCGGGCCGCAGCGCGAAAACCCGGCGCGTTCGTAGACGGTCCACGCGGCTGGATGACGATCGCCCGTCTCCAGCACCAGGCGTTTCAGCCCCTCCTTGCGCGCCAGCGCCTCGACCCGCTCGACGATCCCTGCGCCGATCTTGCGTCCGCGATGCGAGGGCCGCGTGTACATGCGCTTGACCTCGCCGATGGCGCCGTCATGACGCTTCAGCGCGCCGCAACCGATGGCCAGGCCGTTGTCGCGGGCGATGAAAACGGTCGTATCCTCACCGGCCATCTGCTCAACCGTCAGGTGGTAGCAGTGCTCCGGCGGCGTCAGTTCGAGCAGCGTTTGGTTGAGCTCGTTGACCAGACCGCGCACGTCCTCCTGCAGCGGCGTTTCAACGGCGATCTCGATAGCCATCGGCGCGCTACTCCACGACCTTCGGCACGAGGAAGAAATTCTCTTCGGTCGCCGGTGCGTTGGCTACGATATCGGCGGCCTTGTTGCCGTCGGTGACGACGTCTTGGCGCTTCTTCATGTCCATAGGCGTCACCGAGGTCATTGGCTCGACCCCGGAAACGTCGACCTCGTTCAACTGCTCGACGAAGCCGAGGATGGCGTTCAGCTCGCCAGTCATGCGTTCGGCATCTTCTTCGCTCACCGCAATGCGGGCGAGACGCGCGACGCGCTTCACTGTCTTGACGTCAACGGACATGTTTTGCCTCGGGGAAAACCAGTTCGGGCTATAGCGGCGCCGCGCGCGCGGCGCAACATGCATCGTGCGAGAGCACCAGGCGTCGGCCCAGCTCTTCTGTCATCGGTCTACCGTTTAGATGCTGTCTATGGCAGGGCAACGCCCTCGCACAGATAGTAGCTGCCGCTGTTGCCGTTCGCCTCGCTTTCGTCATCGGCCGGCCGGACCGAGACGAGATCGATCTGCGTCGAGCTCATCTGGGTCACTGAAAGGACGTCGGGAAACACATAACCCGGTTCCTGGCAGATGGCCGTCACCGCCCAGCTTGGCGAGGCTGTCGCCTTGCTGATCTGTACGAACTCGCAATTGTATTCGACACCTTGCAGGCCATGCGCCGAAAGCACGATGTTGCCAGCGTCGATCAGCGTCTGCAGCGTAGCCTTCCTGGCCTGTGTGCAAAGCTCCTCGGATTGGAGGTAGACGCCTTCGATGAAATCGTCGGCGGCGAGCGCGGGTGACGCCGCGACCAACATGGACACGCAAAGAGACTGCCTCAAGGCCATGGTTTCATTCCGCTTTGGCTGCGTCTAAATCGTAATCGTCTCACCGATCTTCGGCAATGCCACCTTCACGCCGGATCCTTCCAGGCCCGCCTCGAACTTATCGGCGGTCGGATCGATCATCGGAAACGTGCCGAAGTGACAGGGAACCACGGTTTCGAATTTGAAGAAGCGGCGGCAGGCGAGCGCGGCCACCGCACCGCCCATGGTGAAGCGGTCGCCGATCGGCACGATGCCGATCTTCGGTTCATGCAACTCGTTGATCAGCGCCATGTCGGAAAAGATGTCGGTGTCGCCCATGTGATAGAGCGTCCGGTCTTCCGGGAAATGCAGGACGAGGCCGCCCGGATTGCCGAGATAGGTGTTCTGGCCGCCATCGCCCGGGAACGATGAGGAGTGCAGCGCCTGGACAAAGGTGGTGGTGAAACCGCCGCAATCGACGGTGCCGCCGATGTTGCCCGGGTTGATCTTCTTGTCGCTGGCGCCCTTGCCCACCAGGTACATGCAGATTTCGAAATTGGCGACCAACTGGGCGCCGCTTTTGCCCAGCACTTCCAGCGCGCCGCTGATGTGGTCGCTGTGACCGTGCGTCAGCAGCACATGCGTGATGCCCTCGGCCGGCCCTTCCCAGCCGCCCGTCCAGGACGGATTGCCGATCAGATAGGGGTCGATGAGGATCTTGGCGTCAGCGGTTTCGATGCGAAACGCCGAGTGGCCGTACCAGGTCAATTTCATGAATGCTTTCCTCGATTTTTGCCTTGCCAAAGGATAGAACGCCGATAGCCCTGAGATCAAAGGGTTACTGTGTCCGTTGTGTGTCTGAGAGAACACATGGCGGTGAAGGGCGAAGGACGGCCATTGGGCATTATCACGATCGAGGAATTGCCGGCGCGGCTTGCCGGCGGCAAGACGCTGGCAGGGCTTGACCTCGGCGACAAGACGATCGGCGTCGCCGTCTCGGACCAGAGGTTCTCCTTTGCCCATCCGCGCCCAGTCATCATGCGAAGGAAATTCTCGCTCGACGCTGTCGTGCTGCTAGCCCTGCTGCAGAAGGAGAATGCCGGCGCGGTGGTGATCGGACTGCCGATCAACATGGACGGTTCGGAAGGGCCACGCGCACAGAAATCGCGCGCCTTCGTCCGCAACATGGCGCAGGTGAGCGACCTGCCTTTCGTGCTCTGGGACGAAAGGCTATCGACGGTAGCGGCCGAAAGGACGCTGATCGAAATGGATTTCTCGCGCCGCAAACGCGCCGGCAAGATCGATTCGGCGGCAGCCGCGTTTATTCTGCAGGGAGTTTTGGACCGGCTTCAGTCGCTCCACGCATCCGCTCGAACGGAACCGGACCCGCCCAGCGCCGCTTGATCCAGCCGGCGATCTCGCGGCGGCGGCGAAACGCCCACAGCGCCATCAGCAGAAACCCGTCGAAGACACAGGCCTTTGCCACCATGCCGGGGATGGTCGCCGGATCGATACCGAGCATCTGGCCATAGAGCTGGAAGACGAAGTCGTGCAGCCGCCGGCTCAGCATGACATAACCGAAGTTCATGTCGTTGAGCGACAGGTAGAACCAGCCCCAGAACAGCGCCATCGGGGCTGCCCACAATGCGAAGATGTAACGCATCAGCGGCCTCCCCTGGGATTCGGGCCCGTCCGGCCCGATATGAGCGAAAGCAGCGAATTGTGGGCCGCGGCCTCGGCCATGGCGTGCGCGGCGACGCGGATCTCGCCATCGCCCTGAGCAACCGCCGCAACGGACCGTCGCTCGGCAAGCATGGCGACATAGGATGCCAGAAGTGCCGCCAGCTGCACCGCCACAACCATGAACAGCCCGCTGATGCCTTGCGCGGCGCCGCCGACGACGATCAGCGACAACACGCCGGACGCGGAGATGAAAGCGATGCGGGCGACGCTGTCGACACCCTGGCTGGTCGCGTCATTGATCAGGGTTTCGACAAAGGCCCAGAAGAACAGCACAGCGACGACCAGCAAGGCGGTGGCGAGCGGGGCCACGACTATGGCGTTGTCGAGGTCGATGAAGCGAGTGCCCTCGATGGTGGCACCCAACACACCCAGCGCTGCAGCAACACCACGGTTTCCGTCGATGCATATGAACGCAAGCAGGGCGAAAACGATCGCCCAGTGCAAGGCCAGAAAAGAGGTCAGTACATGTCGCATCGCCATTCCTGCTTCGCAAAGCAGGGATTTGGCCAATTTGAACCATTCCTTGCTCTCGCCGCGACAGTGGGCTTTGCCGCTCGTCACCGCAACGGAAACCATTTGTTAAGGTTAACGGCGATTAGTGACGCGCGTGTGGGGGCTCGCCGACGCCTCAAAATGATCGATGGCGCCACTTTTTTGCGATCTTGAAAACTCAATTCACAGGCGGATAGAGCGTGTCGATGATCATGCGCGCGTCATGACGCGAATCGAGCATGCCATAAGTGTTGCGCCACTGGCCGGCGAGCCGCGTCTCGACGAACGCGTCGGCGATTCGCCCTGCCCCCAGCCGACGCAATTCCGCCGCCGCCGCCGATAGCGCCAGCTGTTCGGTAAGCAGCCGGGCCGAGCCGTCGTCGGTCGCGGCAACCTGCATCGCCGCCTTCAGCACGCCGATCGTGCCACGCCCGCCGGCGCCGAGGTCACGGTCGATACCGGCCAGCACATCCTCGAACAGGCCGGGCGCGCGCCCGAGCACGCGCAGCACGTCGAGCGCCATGACATTGCCGGACCCTTCCCAGATCGCATTGACCGGGGCCTCGCGATAGTAGCGGGCGAGCGGCGCCTCCTCGACATAGCCGTTGCCGCCGAGGCACTCCATCGCCTCGTAGAGCAAAGGCGGCGCGATCTTGCACACCCAGTATTTGACGACCGGCGTCATGGCGCGGGCGAATGCGGCTTCGCCGCGATCGCTCGCCGCCTCGTCGAAGGACCGCGCCAGCCGGAACGACAGCGCGGTGGCGGCGGCGACATCGAGCGCCATGTCGGCCAGCACCCGCTGCATCAGCGGCTGCTCGATCAGATTGGCGCCGAACACCTGTCGATGGCGGGCATGATGAACGGCTTCGGCAAGACCTGCACGCATGATCGCCGAAGATGCGACCGCACAGTCGAGCCGGGTCAAGGTCACCATGTCCATGATCGTCTTCACGCCCGCACCCGGTTCGCCGACCATCTCGCCGATGGCGTTGACGAATTCCACCTCGGAAGAGGCGTTCGAGCGGTTGCCGAGCTTGTCCTTCAGCCGCTGGAAACGGAAACCGTTGCCCGAGCCGTCGCCGAGAACGCGCGGCACGAGGAAGCAAGACAGCCCCTCCGGCGCCTGTGCGAGCACCAGGAACGCATCCGACATCGGCGCCGACATGAACCATTTGTGCCCCGTCAGGCGATAGAACCCGCTACCGACGCGTTCCGCCCTTGTCACATTGGCGCGCACATCCGTGCCGCCCTGCTTCTCGGTCATGCCCATGCCGAGCGTCAGCCCGGTCTTTTCGACCGGTGGCTTCTGGCCCTGGTCGTATTTGCGCGTCGTCACCCGCGGCGCCCATTCGCGAAACAGTTTTGGGCTGGCCATCAACGCCGCCAGGGAAGCATTGGTCATGGTGATCGGGCACAGATGCCCGGTCTCGAGCTCCGCTGTCAGATAGAAACGGGCAGCGCGGACCTGGTGGCGGCGGCCAATCTCGGCGTCGCCGTTTTCCCAAACCGAGGAATGCAGCCCATTGGCCACCGAGCGGCGCATCAGGGCATGATAGGCGGGATGGAACTCGACCACATCGATGCGCCGCCCCTGGCGGTCATGCGTCCTGAGCTTCGGCGTCTCGGCATTGGCGAGACGGGCTAACTCCTGCGCCTCCTGCGTCAGCACGAAACGGCCGAGCCCGTCGAGGTCCTTGCGCACCGGATCGGAAAAGCGCTCCGCAAGCTGGATCAGCAACGGATCGCCCCGCCAGGCGTTGCCGCCCGTCAGCGGCGGCGGCTGGTTCGTCACGTCGTCGGTCACGCCCAATCCTTTTATCGGGAGAAAGGTCCCTATCGTCAGAAAACCACGAATCCGAGGCCATCGGCTAGATATAGCCCAAGCCATACAAGGCGCACGATGAAAATACCGGGGAGAACAGCTCCAATCCAAAGCTGCCGCTTGCAGCCGCAAAATCTCCACCCTATAGCAACGCCTTGAGATGACCGACGCTTCGTCCCTGCCACTCTACCCTCACCGCCATCTTCTGGGCATCCGCGATCTTTCCCCCGCCGACATCGAGCTTCTGCTCGACCGGGCGGACCGCGCTGTCGCGATTTCACGGCAGTCCGAGAAGAAAACTTCGACGCTGCGCGGCCGCACCCAGATCAACCTCTTCTATGAAGCTTCGACGCGCACGCAATCGTCGTTCGAGCTCGCCGGAAAGCGGCTCGGCGCCGATGTCATGAACATGTCGGTGGCGAGTTCATCGGTGAAGAAGGGCGAAACGCTCATCGACACGGCGATGACGCTGAATGCCATGCGGCCCGATATCTTGATCATCCGCCACCAGTCAGCGGGCGCTGCCGCCCTTCTGGCGCAGAAGGTCGGCTGCTCGGTGGTCAATGCCGGCGACGGCGCGCATGAACACCCGACACAGGCTCTGCTCGATGCGCTGACCATCCGCCGCGCCAAGGGTCCGCTGTCGAAGCTGATCGTGGCGATCTGCGGCGACATCCTGCACTCGCGCGTGGCTCGCTCCAACATCATGCTGCTCAACGCGCTCGGCGCGCAGGTGCGGGTCGTTGCACCGTCGACCCTGTTGCCCAGTGGCATTGAGAAAATGGGCGTCATCGTCACCCGCTCGATGGCCGAAGGCCTCAAGGGCGCCGACGTGGTGATGATGCTGCGCCTGCAGCGCGAGCGCATGGAAGGTGCCTTCGTGCCTTCGGTGCGCGAATATTTCCGCTATTTCGGCCTCGATGCCGAAAAGCTGAAGGCCGCCAAGGACGACGCGCTGGTGATGCATCCCGGCCCGATGAACCGCGGCGTCGAGATCGCCTCAGAAATCGCCGACGGCCCGCAAAGCGTCATCCAGGAACAGGTCGAGATGGGCGTTGCCGTGCGCATGGCGGTGATGGAAGCGCTGCTCGACCCGCGTCGCAATCAAGAGGGCCGCAATCAAGAGGGCCGTGGCGCATGAGCATAACGGTCTTTGAGCGCGCTCGCATTGTCGACCCATCGCGCGGTGTCGACGAAGTCGGCTCCGTCATCCTCGATGGCCGCAAGATCGTCGCCGCCGGCAAGGCAGCGCTGAACCAGGGCACGCCCGGGGGTGCGACCGTTATCGACTGCGCCGGCAAGGCGATCATTCCAGGCCTGATCGACGGCCGCGTCTTCATCGGCGAGCCGGGCGGCGAGCATCGCGAAACCATCGCTTCGGCCAGTGTCGCTGCGGCGGCCGGCGGCGTCACCTCCGTCGTCATGATGCCCGACACCGATCCGGTGATCGACAATGTGGCGCTGGTAGAGTTCGTGCTGCGCACCGCCAAGGACACCGCAAGCGTCAACGTCTTTCCGGCGGCGGCGATCACCAAGGGCCTCGACGGCCGCGAGATGACCGAGTTCGGCCTCTTACGCGAAGCCGGCGCCGTCGCCTTCACCGACGGCCGCCACACCATATCGAGCGCCCTGGTTATGCGCCGCGCGCTGACCTATGCGCGCGACTTCGGCGCCACCATCGTGCATGAAACGCAGGACGCGGACCTCGGTTCGTCCGGCGTCATGAACGAGGGCCTATACGCCAGCTGGCTCGGCCTTTCCGGCATTCCGCGTGAAGCCGAATCCATCCCTCTCGAGCGCGACCTTGCGCTGGCACGGCTGACGCGCGGTTCGTACCATGCGGCGAAGATCTCGACCGCGATGGCAGCAAACGCCGTGACGCGGGCGAAAGTCGATGGCGCGACCGTGACATCGGGCGTGGCGATCCACAATCTGTCGCTCAATGAAAACGATGTCGGCGAATACCGCACCTTCTTCCGCCTGACCCCGCCGTTGCGCGCCGAGGAAGACCGGCTGGCCATGATCGAAGCGGTCAGGGACGGCACCATCGACATCATCGTCTCCTCGCACGATCCGCAGGATGTCGACACCAAGCGCCTGCCCTTTGCCGATGCGGCGGCCGGCGCCATCGGGCTCGAAACCCTGCTGGGAGCGGCATTGCGGCTCTACCACAATGGCGATGTGCCACTGCTCAGGCTGATCGAGACGCTATCGACTGCGCCGGCGAGATTGTTCGGCCTGCCTGGCGGCACGCTGAAGCCGGGGGCGATTGCCGATCTTGCGCTGGTCGATCTGGACGAACCCTGGATCGTCGCCGAGAGCGGCATTCGCTCGCGTTCGAAAAACACCTGTTTCGAAGGCGCGCGGTTGCAGGGCAAGGTCTTGCAAACGCTGGTGGCGGGCCGCACAGTGTTCTCAATCTGAGCCGGCCACCGCGCACCGCGCCTGATCCGGCCATTCTGGGGGAAATGCGGGGGAAACAATGACTTACAGCCTCATCCCGGCGCTGGTGTTCGGCTATCTCCTGGGCTCGATTCCCTTCGGACTGCTGCTCACCCGCGCGGCCGGCCTTGGCGATGTGCGCAAGATAGGCTCGGGCAACATCGGCGCCACCAATGTGCTGCGCACCGGCAACAAGGGGCTTGCCGCCGCGACGCTGCTGCTCGACGCGCTGAAGGGCACCGCCGCCGTGTTGATAACAGGCCATTTCGCCCCTGAATTGGCGATTTGGGCCGGTCTCGGCGCCTTTCTCGGTCATCTCTTCCCGGCATGGCTGGGCTTCAGGGGCGGCAAGGGCGTCGCGACCTATCTCGGCGTGCTCATTGGGCTTGCCTGGCAGGTGGCGCTGATCTTCGCCATCGTCTGGCTGGTGATGGCCTTCCTGTTCCGATACTCCTCACTGGCAGCGCTGACGGCGGCCATTGTCGTGCCGATCGCCCTCTATTTCCTGAGCACGCCGCAGATCGCCGCCCTGTTCGTGGTGATGAGCATCATCGTCTTCATCAAGCACAGGGAAAACATTTCACGCCTGCTTGCCGGCACCGAGGGCAAGATCGGAGCCAAGACGTGAGCGAACCCGCCGCCGGGCCGCGCCTCAGCGACCGGCAGCGGGTGAGCTGGCTGCGGCTGATCCGCACCCAGAATGTCGGTCCGGCCTCCTTCCGCGATCTGATCAACCGCTTCGGTTCTGCCGAGGTTGCGCTGGAAATCCTTCCGGAATTGATGATTTCGGGCGGCGCCAACCGCATCGCCCGCATCCCGTCGATCGCCGAAGCCGAGGCCGAATTGGAAACAGCCCGAAAGGCCGGCGCGCGCTTTGTCGGCATCGGAGAGCCCGACTATCCACCGCTGTTGCGCAACATGGACCATCCGCCGCCACTGTTGGCCGTCAAGGGAAATGCCGCCGTGTTCCGGCTGCCGGGGGTCGCCATCGTCGGTGCCCGAAACGCATCGCTGGCCGGCATCAAGATGGCGCGCATGCTGGCTGCCGAACTCGGCCGCGACGGCTACGGCATCGTCTCGGGACTGGCCCGCGGCATCGACACGGCGGCGCATCAAGGCAGTCTGTCGACCGGCACGATCGGTGTGCTGGCCGGAGGGCTCGACCTGCCCTATCCGCCCGAAAACGCCGGCTTGTGCGAGGAAATTGCCGAGCGCGGCGCCGTCATTTCGGAAATGCCGTTCGGCTGGCAGCCGCGCGCCCAGGATTTTCCGCGCCGCAACCGCCTTGTCGCGGGCGCGGCCCTTGGGTTGGTGGTGGTCGAGGCAGCGCAGCGCTCTGGATCACTGATCAGCGCCAGGCTTGCCGGCGAAATGGGCCGGCTGGTCTTCGCCGTGCCGGGCTCGCCGCTCGATCCGCGCGCCGCCGGCACCAACGGCCTGCTCAAGGACGGTGCCACCCTGGTCACCGAGGCCTCGGACATTTCCAGGGCGATCTCGCCGCTGACCGGTTTGCGGGCGCCGGATGTGCCGCCGTTTCAAGACCCGCCCGACTTCTCGGTCACGCCGCCGCCCGGCGAAAGCGACCGCGCCCGCGTCATCGAGGCGCTTGGCCCGACGCCGGTGTCGGTCGACGAGATCATCCGCCACACCGGCCTGCATCCGGCCCAGGTCTTCATGGTGCTCCTGGAACTCGACCTCGCCGGCCGGCTCGAGCGGCATGACGGCGGACATGTTTCGCTGGTGTTCGAAGGTCGCTGAAGGGCAGCGTCGATCCCCGACCCGTTCGACGTTCGTCACCGCATGCAGGTAGCCCTACACAAAGTCCAGCGTATTTGGATTGCCCCGCTCACGCCTGAAACGATCCGCCCAATCGAAGCTGATTGAGTCTCGCTGTTGCTGGATCACGATGCTGGTCGAATCCGGGCTGCGTTGGAGCGTCACACCCATCATGTCCGCGACGTGACGGATGGCATCCAGGGGATCCGCGACTATCGACTCGTATTCAAGCCTGAGAGGATCAATCCCGGTCCGGGCAAAGAACATCTCCCAACGCGCCCTCTCCCGAACCAGCGCATCGAGTTGCCTCTGGATCAGCTCGGCATCGAAAACCGTTTCCTGGCTCACCGGTTGAGTAGAGCGGTATTGACCGGTTTGGAGGGCCCTCGCCCAGGATATTGCCTGACCGAGAAGGTCCCGCCTTGATAGAGAGATAAACCGAAGATTCGGAAGCGCGTCGAACCAGCCTATTTCGCTTGAGATCCAATCATGCTGGTGGGCAAAGATTTTCAGACCATAGATACGATTGGCGGTTGCGCCCATGGTGAGAATTTTTTCGACCTGCCCTGCCACATCTTCGGGAAAATTTGGATCGTCGAAAAAGCGGCGTCCCCTCCAATTGAAATACTCGAGCGGATGCCCGAGCATTCCGGTGCTGCTGAGATGCTGGCACAGGTAATTGCTGCCGGACCTTGGCGATGTGCAAATTGAATAGCCACGAACGCCACCAGACAACTTCAACCTCGCCCCCGAGCCCGACGAAACATTTTTCTTATAAAAAGCGGCATCATGCCGTTGTAGAGCCGTTTGCTCTCATTGACGAAATTTGAAAGGCGCGACAGCTCCCCGTCAATTCGATGCAATGCAGCCCGACTGTCCTGGGTCGCGCTGTTGAGGGAAGCAGAACCATCAGCGACAGAGCTTGAAAGGCTGGATAGCTGCCCTTCAAGGCGATGCAATCTCGCTTGGCTATCATGGGCCACGTTGTGGAGCGAAGCGGCGCTGTCAACGACAGCGCTTGAAAGGCCGGATAGCTGCCCTTCAAGCCGATATAGTCGGGCCTGGCTATCATGGGCCACGTTGAGGAGCGCATCGGAGCCAAAGGATTTGACCCGTTCGCCAAGGTCCGTCAGTGCTGCGGCACCACTCTCCAAGGTTTTCGTGTTCGACCTGAGCAGATCGAGAAGCGTCGCCTGTTCTGAAGAATCACGCCAGGCACCGCCAATTTCGTTGGCGACACTGAACCATCTGCGGCGTTCGCGCGAAACGCCTATCTCCTCGATCCAGGATGCGGTGGCGAGCGATCGCTCATCGTCCGTCGTTTGGACATTCGTCTCAATGGCCTGACTGTAGGTGCGAAGATGCTCGTTGATGAAATGCTCGGCACCCGCCACCTTTCGAAAGTATGCACAGACCTCCGCGGCGTCGTCAGCGTCGAATTTTGACAACGCCTCCATCAGGTTTTCGACAGTGGTCGGCCTGGTCAGAAGGCCGACGCCGAGGTTCATTCGCCGCCATGCCTCCATGTTTGCCGTGTCGAGCAAACCGGCGAAACCACGAGCGTCGCAGACCACGACCGAGCATCCCACTGCTGCGGCTTCGATGGCCATCCGGGCGGTTGCGAACACGATATCGTATTGCAGCAGATCCTTTTCGAGTTGATGTGAAAACCGGCCCGTGGCGGGTCCCAACTCATCCAATTGCATATTGCTCCTGGCGCAGGCTTCGCGCACCGCTTGCTGATGCTCGAAATTCTTGGTCAGCAGAAGCCCCTTCAAAGGCTTCGATGGCAGGGGCGGACGCTGTTTGAAGCGTTCAAGGTCAATTGCATTGTAGATGAGGTCCAATCTGTCCGCCGGCACACCCCGCGACAGGCATTTGGCCTTGCACGCTTCGTCGACCGCGATCCAGCGGCGTATCTGCGGATGAAGCATCGGGGCTTCGACCTCGAAGAAAGCGCTGTGGCAGGAAAACACCGCTGGTACATCGGGAAAACGCGCCAGCGCGGTCAGGCAAGGCGTCAAATGCTGTGCGTGAATTATGTCGGGCTTTTCGACGATCTCGGCAATTCGGTCCACCACATGGTGTCCGCGCAGGCGCATTCGATCGGCCATCTCGCCAAGCGTTGGAGCCAGCAACATGGTTTGATGACCGCAGCGGCGAAGCCCGTCGGCCAGCAATTCAACAACGGCTTCGGTACCGCTATTGTACGACACGAACAGATTGGTGATGAGAACCCGCAAATGCCGCCTCCTTAGCTGTTTCACAACCTCCGCATTGGCGGCGAGGATAACAGATGCTAGGCAGCGTTCTTAGTTTGAAGGCATCGGCCAAACAAGTTGCACAAAGATGGCCGGGGCCAACTCGATGTGGGAAACCCTTCGATGCCTGCCGCCTTGATGCGGTCTAAGGCGGATGTATGCCGAAACCTGGATTGGAGCCGTTTTTTGCCTGAAAAGTTGCAACATGTGCTGATCCTTGCCCATCCGGGGCATGAGCTCAGGATCCATCACTGGCTTGAGCTCAAGAAACCGCGAATCTACCTTTTGACGGACGGTTCAGGCGGACGCCATTCTTCCCGAACCCAATATTCACGCGACTTGGTAGAAGCTGCCGGCGCGACCGCAGGCGCGGTGTTCGGCGATATTCCCGACGCCATCTGGTATAAAGCGCTGTTGGCCAGGGATAGTGGCGTCTTTGCCGATGTGCTGACGAGAATCAGCGCCGATCTGTCTCACATGCATGAGGTGCAAATCGTCTCGGACGCGGTCGATGGCTACAATCCGATGCATGATCTGGCCTTTGCATTCGGCAATGCCCTCAAAAGGCGTCTGCAAGGCACGAAGCCGGGCCGCAAGCAGCTTTGCTCCGCCGCGGTTCCCAACGTGCCGGGAGCTGTCGAAGTGGAAATCCAACTGGATTCGGCTGCTCGCGCCAGAAAGATGGCTGCGGTCCAAGCCTATACGCCATTGGCCGATGAAGCCCGCCAGATTTTGGAACGGGATCCGCAATGCTTTGACCGAGAACTTCTCATCTCGCAGCAGTTTGACTGGGATGCGCCCTGGACGCCCGAATGGGAGCGCATTGGCAAAGACCGCGTGGCCAAGAAGATCTACGACAGGTGCATCACCTTTAAGGAAAATGTGCAGCCGGTTGCGCAGCAACTGATGTCGGAAAGCACCCGAGAGCACGCGTCGCGGGAAGTCGAGCTTCTGCCTTCCGGCGCCTAGGCGCTGGACCTCGACCACTATCTGCGCTGATCTGAAAACAATGGTGAGCGCGATGGGATTCGAACCCATGACCTACTGATTAAAAGTCAGTTGCTCTACCGGCTGAGCTACGCGCTCCCGCGGGCTCGAAACGCTGCCCTCGAAATTGCGCGGAACATAGGGAGAGTGCCTCGACCGGTCAACCGGAAAAAGAGCATGGGCAAGCCAAGCTTTCCCGGCACTGCGATGTTGTCTGCCTGGCCGCTTCGAGCAGGGCATCAAGGGCCGTCCGGAGCAGCCGAACGAATGGGCTCCAGGCCATCGTCAAGCCAGAGAAACATTATAAATCAGCAGCTTGATATTTTAACGCGGAACTATTGCCGGGCTCGCCCGTTCTCCCAGCACAAGGGACGTCAATCACCCTTTCGAAGGAGAAGAACAGTGAACAAGATCGTATCGGGTATACTGGCGACCACTTTGTCAGTTTCGTTTGCCGCGGCTGCCATGCCGGCTAATGCGGCTCAGATGTTCGTGCCACAGGCATCGGACTCGTCGTCGAATATTCTGAATGTCGGAGAGTCCCGCTACGGCCCTTCGCAGTGGCGTCATAACCGACATTTCAACCGCAACTTCAGCAACCGCGATTTCGGCAACCGTCGCAACTTTGCCCGAAACAACGACGGCGGCGTCTATTGGAATGGTCATCGCGGCTACCGCGAATACCATCGCGGCTATCGTCGCCATGGCGACAACTGGTTCCCGCTGGCTGCCTTCGCCACCGGCGCCCTGATCACCGGCGCGATCATCAACAGCGAGAACAACCGCGTCTATGAAGGCAACTCGCATGTGCAGTGGTGCTATGACCACTATCTTCTCTTTTGGGGCTGGGTTTGTCAAGCAAAGGGATCCTCACCGTGGCATACCATGCGCGGCGTTGGTCGTGGTGTTGACGGCTGATGCGTAAACGGCTTCGATGCGCCGGAGATGATGAGTGCCCGCCAGGGGTCTGGCTTCTCTTCGAAGTCGGCGCGCGACCGCTCCATGATCGGGTCGGATGGAGAGGCATCTCAATCTTTTTACCGAAACTGTCAGTCTGACCTGACGTCCAAGCCCGCCTCGAGATTGCCTACCCACTCGTCCCTGAACGGGACCTCTATCCGCGCGGCGACGCGGAACCCTTAATTCGATCTCTCAGGCGGCATTGGCCTCCCAGCGATAGGGTGTGTTGTCGACCCACATCCGATGCAGGATGATCGCCAGACGCCGCGCCACCGCCACGGTAGCCTTCGCCATACCTCGCCGGCGAGCGACGGAGAGACCCCACGCCTTCAGTGGCGAACTCCGCTTCGAGATACGCAGAAGAATCCCGGCGGCTTCAACCAATACCCATCGAATCCCGGCATCGCCGCACTTCGAAATGCCCCTATCCTGGTCGATCTCGCCGGATTGATAGCGCGAGGGCGTCAGTCCGAAGTGGGCTGGAACGGAGCGCGATCGGCTGAACCGCGCCGGTTCGTCGACGCCGGCTCGGAAACTCAGGGCGACCATCGGTCCGACACCGGGGGCAGTCATGAGCAGTTTGCAGGTGTCGTCGCTCTCGGCCAGCCGTTCCATTGCCTTGTGTAGGCGYTGGAACTGCTCTCTCAAAACGCGGCGGACTTCCAGCAGGGGGTCGATCACCAAGTGCAGATGCGGGGATTGTTCGAGCAACTCGATAATGCGCCGCTCGAACTGCAGCCGGGTTACGGCTCCGACCTTGAGGCCAAAGTTGCGCAGCAGGCCTCGCAGGTTGTTCTCCGCATCGAGAATCTTCGTCTGCACGAACTTGCGCGCAGTGAGCAGCATCCGGATCTCCTGGCTCCGGACGGTCTTGACATGAACCGGCTTGTAGAGCCCGACGCGCATCATCTGCGCGATGCCGCGGGCATCGTTGCGATCGGTCTTGTTGATCCGCCAATCGCGTGAAGCAGGGCGCCGATCGCCTCCAGCTCGGTCTCCACCTTGCTCTCTCGAATGAGTTTGCCACCCGTGTCCATTACGCAGACGCTGGTGGTGCGAACGGAAACATCAAGACCGACGAACAGTTCCATGGCAGACCTCCTGACCGGTTGAACTGTTGGAGCCTGCCCGGAAGACCGACCTCCCGCTACTCCCATGCAGGGAGGCCGCCGGAGCCCCAATCATCCGATCTTTTTGTTGTGGTGGTCGCAGACGAAAAACCCGCTGCCGAACGGGGAATGGCAGCGGGTTTATCTGAGCTAACCTTGGGGGAGGAGTTAGCTGGGTACCGGCATCGCATCTTGGGAGGAGTAGATGGCCGATAGCTGATAAAGTACCGGCTGCAGTACGTCGCCGCAATTGTGCGAAGGTCTTGCTGCCTAAACGAAGGTTTAGGTTTAGCCCCCACTTCGATGGGGTTTCATGCCGCCATGTTGCTATCCATGTTGCTATCGCGATTCCCGCAACCATTACCAATCGTTACAAATCAATGGCTTAGGTTGCTAACGCTACACGGGCCTAGCAACATGATTTTTGGGGCATTTGGCAGCTAAGTGTTTGAAATTGGTTGGCTGGGGTTCCTGGAAGCTTTTCGAACTTTCTGGGTCGCGCCTCAGCCCGAGTTGCGGGTGCTTATGGACAAAGTAGGATACTAGATTCGGCTTTTGATAGTGCGGAAGGCATCGACTTCCTGAGTTCTCTGCGGTCTGAACGGCAACTTTGCGCCCAATGGTAGTCGTTCCGACTAGTGGTACAGTTTCCTAAAAGCGGACGCTCAGACAGCAGTCACGTCGCCTTCGCCGCGTCCGCTGGCGTCGTCCTAGCTTGGTGGCCGTTTTAAAGCACCGAGCGGCCGAGACTTAGGGCTCCTTCCACGTCGCCCGGAATATCCTCGACCAACATGGAAATCGCAGCACTGATTTCGATCGCGACCATGGCTTGTTCGGTCACATTGCTGTCGGCGGCATGTTTGACAAGCAGCATGCCATATTCTTCGCTTTCGGCCTTGAGCCTTTCCGCTGCAGCCAATGGGTCAGCCTCCAAAAAGCAGCGATCTATAGCCAGACGCCTGACCAGCCATTCAATTGCGCAAAGCCGATCATGTCCCTCTGGAAATCCTACCATGTTTCACGCCCCCCTGGCTCAGGTCTTTCTTCTGGCTCCAGGGAACTCAAGTGGCGAAATGGCGGCATCTCTGGGACCGAACGTGATGTCTACCCAATCGTCATCCTCTGGATGACTGTCGACGAATTCGATCTTCGTGATTGTTCTGCCTTCACTGACGAATTGGGCAAACATCTCGTGCACATACTCCTTGATTACGGTCTCCTGTTCAGGCTAACCACATCCTAGGCAGCGGCGCCGCCAATACCAGCCAGCAGCCTTCTCGGCGTCGAAGGCCGCCTTTTCAAAGATGCCCTGTTTCCCGTACCAAATCACCGTGTAGGCCATTGCGAAAACGCTCCCTCGGCAGGCTAGCTGAAGCCCGGTTGACGCGGCCCGCAGCGGCCCAAGGAACGCCGGCCCTAAACGATTGTTCCCCATCCGCCAGAGGCGCGGGCTTTTCCCGAAAAGTTGGAAGGGGTCGTTTATTTCTTCGGCGTCTGGGGTGGCGATAGCGTGACATAAGGTGTCCTCGGCTCCTTGCCGGGCTCCCGGTAAAACGGGGCCAGCTCGCCGGGTGGTCCGAGCGACTTGATGTAGAGATAGATGGAACGCAAGTCGCTTTCGCTCATGGCTTTGACTTGGTACCAGGGCATCGGAGGCAGATTGACCTTGTTCTTGAGGTGGTCGACCCATTTGTCCTCGTTAAAGCCCATCGCCGAGTCCCTGAGGTTTGCTGCGTAGGTCGTCCCCCATGGACCCTGCCAGCCAATGGAAGAGCCTTTCAATGCTTTCTCCGGGTCGATTTTCCCATCGGCTTCACGGTATCCTTCCGTGTGGCAGAAATGGCAGCCGCCTATGATCGAAATATACAAACCGCGTTCGATGGAAGCCTCGTCTGCCGCCAGTAGGCTGGATGGCACGATGCACAGAGCAACGGCTGCACACAGATCGATTGTTCGCATATTCCGCCGCCCTCCCCATGACTGAAACCCGATAGGTGAATAGCGGCCCGACAGTCTCTCGGGGTGACCTACTAGCTGCCTGGCCTCACCGGCTCTGTCACTGCCGGCTGGCATAATATTAGCAGTTTCTTATAGGACCGCTCGTGCTAATTTTGGAGGCGAACGAACCGCTGCAACCAGGAGAACTTATCTCCACAGGAACGCTGACCGAAGCAATGCCGGTCAGGGCAGGGGACGTATGGAGCGCAAGGTTTGGCGGAATTCCGGTGTCGCCCATAAAGTTGAGGATAGAATAGCTCAGACCGAGCACCCCAGGCTACTTCTCCGTTAGACTTCTTATAACGAAGAGCCGATCAGGCACTGTGTCCCCCCTAAGCCAATGTTGCTACGCTTGGGCGGGAGCGCAGCACTCGATAATCGTCCAGCCGCGAGCCGCAAGTGTCTCGACCTCCCCTCGCCGAATGTATCCTTGCGCATCGCCAGAGACAGCAAGTGGGTCGGCGGGTCAGTGCGACATAATGGAGCTTGAGGCGCCAGAGCATGCGGGGGTCTTTGAAGACCTGCCTGCCCCTGCGGTTTTTCGAAGATCCGCCCGATTTCGTGCCTAGCAACCACTGTTGAGCTCGCTCAGGTGGTGGTTGTGGGGAGCACGAAGGCCTGATCACCTGCGCCTGGCGACCCCTAGCGGTCATTCGATCCAAGCAAGATCAATTCTTGCCTCGGGATGGGCACGGCCGCCATGTTTCAACGTCTGACGACAGCCGTACTTCCCCTAACAATCAGCCTGATGGCGAGTTCGCGATGTCTCAGATGCAGTCGCTGCGACGGCGATGCCAAGATATAGTCGGCGGCAATCCGACCCATGTCGCGCGCGGGCACCTCCAGTGTAGTCAGTTCCGGCGAGGTCAGTTCCGCAATCTCCAGATTGTCGAACCCGACAACCGAGACCTCCTCCGGGACTGCGATGCCTTCGGCGCGGCAGTATTTGATGGCGCCGGCGGCCAAGATATCACTGCCGCAGAATACCGCGGTCGGTCTTCTGGCGCCGTCCATCAGCCGCTGCATGCAGGTGCGGCCGTCATCCAGTCTGTAGGCTCCCTCCACGACCGGAACCAAGCCTCGATCGATGCCTGACCGTTCGAGTTCATTCAAGAAACCGTCGCGGCGTCCTGCAGCGCGATCATTGTCCTGGGTGATGCCGGCGATCATCCCGAATTTGGTGTGGCCGAGGTCGAGCAGGTAACGGGCGGCTGTCCGTCCGGCCTTTTCGTTGTCGAACCCCACGGCCGCACCCGCCTCTGTCGCCTTTGACGTGTAAGTGTACACATAGTTGATGCGCTTCTGTTCGAACATGGCCAGAGTGGCTGGCCGATGCGTTGACCCGACAAGAACCACAGATTCGACGCCGCGCTCGACCAGCAGACGTGCCTGCTCGTATTCAAGATCGATGTCGTAGCCCGAGGTGTTGATGATGAGCGAAACGTCTTTTTCGGAGAGCCGCGCCTGAAGTCCATCGACCATCGTGGCATAGATGGCGTGGTCCAATGTGGGGATGATCGCGCCGACCAACCTTGTCCGGGTCGACCGCAGAGCTCTGGCGGAACCATTGGGCACGTAGCCGAGATCGCGCGCCGCCCGGACAACACGGTCCCGCACGACCTCGTTCACGTTGGGGTTGCCATTGAGCACGCGGGAGACGGTAGCCGGCGAACAGTTCGCAAGCCTGGCCACATCAATCAGCTTTGCGCCGCCATCCTCGATATCCATTGAGCCTCGAATCCGACGGTTTTCGAGAAACCGTTTTCCTGATGACACACTTCTTTTCTGAAGGCTACACCATCTTTCTTTGAGAAAGCGTTTCAAATTAGGCTTGACAGCTATAAGAAAAGGCGTGAAAACGATTTCACAAATGCGCAACTTATAGCGCAGAACCAAGGGAAGAGAAATGCTCAGCGGCATCAAAGTCGTCAGCTTCTGCCATTTTCTGCAGGGTCCTGCAGGCGCCCAATATCTCGCCGACATGGGAGCGGATGTCGTCAAGGTCGAACCTATCGATGGCGCCCATGAACGCCGCTGGTCGGGTGCTGACGTTTACGTGGAAGGAGTCAGCGGCTTCTATCTCTGCGCCAACCGCAACAAGCGCTCCATCGGCATTGATCTGAAGAGCACCGAGGGCAAGCAAGTCGCCCGACGTCTGATCGCCGGCGCCGATGTGGTGATGGAGAATTTCCGGCCGGGCGTGTTCGCCAAGCTCGGCTTTGACGATGATGCACTCCGGGACATCAATCCCAATCTGATTTTCGCCTCGGCGAGCGGTTTTGGCGCAACAGGCCCGATGGCGACGAAGCCCGGCCAGGATCTTCTCGCCCAGGCGCGTTCCGGCCTAATGAGCGTCACCGGAACTCCGGAACGTGGCCCCACGCCGGTCGGTGCGGCGATCGTCGACCAACATGGCGGGGCATTGCTGGCGATGGGCATTCTGGGTGCGCTGGTGCGCCGCTTGCGGGATGGCAAGGGGACTCGTGTCGAGGCAAGCCTGATCAACTCGGCGATCGACCTGCAGGGCGAGGCGCTGGTCAATTACTTCGCCGGCGGCATGACCCGCGAGGTGCTCAACCGCGAGGCGAATCTGGCGACGTGGTTCCATGCCGCGCCCTACGGTGTCTATCCTGCCTCCGATGGCCATGTGGTGGTGTCGCTTTGCGATTCTTCCGTGCTGGCCGAAGCGCTCGACAGCGACGGTCTGCGCGAGGTAGTCGGTGTCGACCGCTACGTCGAACGCGATGACTATGCTCGCCGGCTCGCCAGTGCCACGGCCCGGTTCGCGGTGGCCGAACTCGCCGAGCGCTTTGACCGCCATGGCATCTGGTGGGCGCCCATCAATTACTATGACGATCTGCTGGCCGACGCGCAGCTCAGCCACGCGCAAGTGTTCCGGCAGGTGAACGTGCGTGGCCGAACGATCCACCTGGTCAACCATCCCAACCGCTACGACGGCGAGGTGCCCGCGCTGCGATACCTCGCTTTGGAGATCGGCGAGCACACGCGCGAGATCCTGGATGAGCTTGGCTATGCCGATGACGAGGTTCAGCGGCTGCTGGCGTCGAAGGCCGTGATCGCATCCCGCGAAAAGGACGATGCAGTGGCAAGGAAGGCTTCGTGATGCTGGAACAGGTCTCCCCGGCTGCAATCGGTGTTGCTGTGCCCGAGCACGCAGCCTCCATCAACCGCGGACTTGCCATTGTGACGGGTGGCCGTCGCGGCATCGGCCGAGCCATCTGTTGTGAACTCGCGCAGGCGGGTTTCGATATCGCTGTGGTCGACATAGTCGACGATGAGAATGCCAGCGAGACAGTCAACCTTGCCCGCACGCACGGACGAAATGCCGCCTTTTATCGCAAGGACATATCCGAGACCTCGGACAATGCGGCGTTGATAGAGCGCATTGAAGCCGATCTGGGGGCAACCACGTGCCTGGTCAACAACGCCGGCGTCCAGGTTTCCGTGCGCGGCGATCTTCTCGATGTTACCGAGGAGAGCTTCGACCGGCTGGTCGGCATCAATCTGCGCGGCACGTTCTTCTTCACCCAGGCCGTAGCGCGCGCGATGATTTCCCAGCCGCAAGCCCGGCTCGAACGCTCGGTGGTGACGATCACCTCTGCTAACGCAGGCTTGGTCTCGCCGGAAAAGGGGCCGTACTGCATATCCAAGGCCGGACTGTCGATGGCTTCCCAGCAGTTCGCCATTCGTCTGGCGGACGCAGGCATCCGAGTGCACGAGATTCGCCCAGGCCTGATCCAGACCGATATGACCGCCGATGTCTACGATAAGTATTCGGGGCAGGTCGAGGCCGGACAACTCTCGGCAATCAGGCGGTGGGGGCAGCCCGAAGACATCGCCCGCGGCGTGGCGACGTTGGCCATTGGCGGCATGCCCTTCAGCACCGGGGACATCTACCACATCGGCGGCGGCATGCAGATGCATCGCCTGTGAGCTTTTTTTGAGGGATCGAGAAAACGATTTCTCGAATTGGGAGACGACGTGATGAAGGACGCAGTTCTCGAAATGCGCGGCATCCACAAGCGCTTTCCGGGTGTGTATGCGCTGAACAATGTCAGCTTCGCCGTCAGCAAGGGAAGCGTGCACGGCGTCATCGGTGAAAACGGGGCCGGCAAGTCGACATTGATGCGCGTCCTGTCTGGCGCGTTCTTGGCCAACGAAGGTGAAGTGGCCATCGACGGAGATGTGGTGGCGGCGCCGACGCCTGAGCGGATGCTCGAGCTCGGAATCGCGGTCATCTATCAGGAGCTTGCCCAGGCTCCGCATCTTACGGTGGCTGAAAATATTTTTCTCGGTCGCCTGCCGAAAACGCGTCTGGGCACGATCGACTGGCGCCGGGCGAAAGCCGCAGCTCAGGATGTGCTCGACAGGCTTGGCTTCCGTGTCGATCCGGCAGCGCGCATCGACACGATCAGTGTCGCGCAGCGCCAGATGGTCGAGATAGCCAAGGCGATTGCCCGCGAGGCTCGCATCGTGGTGCTCGATGAGCCGTCCGCTGTTCTCGGCGACTCCGAGCTTGAACATCTTTTCAAGACGATCCGGCGGCTGAGCAGCGAACACGGCGTCTCGTTCATCTACATCACCCATCGCCTCAAGGAGCTCTATGAGATTTGCGACGAGGTCACCGTGCTTCGGGATGGCCAGGTCGTTGCCTCGATGCCGCTTGGCCAGACGACCACGGCCGATCTCATCCGCCATATGGTCGGGCGCGAATTCAAGGACGTATTTCCACCGCGCTCGCAGCCCGGCGACGAGATCCGCTTAGACGTACGCAACCTATCGCGGAACGGCGTGCTGAAGGATATCTCCTTCAATGTCAGGCGCGGCGAAATCGTCGGCATCTGCGGTCTTGCCGGAGCGGGCCGGACCGAGGTGCTGCGCGCTATCGCCGGCGCCGATCCGATCGACGGCGGCGAGATCAGGATCGACGGCCAAGTGGTCGCTATCGACGGGCCGCGTCGGGCACTTGCGCATGGCGTCGGCCTGCTGCCCGAGGATCGCAAGACAGAGGGGCTGTTCCTCGACCAGTCGGTGGCATTTAACGTCACCGTTTCCCAGATGGCGCCGTTGACCCGCAGTGGCCTGATCAGTGGCTGGCGCGAGCACGAGGCTGTCTCCCTGTTCATCCAGCAGATGCGCATCAAGACGCCGAGCCCCAGCACCAAGGTCCGCACCTTGTCGGGCGGCAATCAGCAGAAATGCGGCATCGCCCGTCAACTGCATGCGGGAACGGAAATCCTGCTGGTCGACGAACCGACGCGCGGCGTCGACGTGGCAGCCAAGCGCGAAATCTACGACCTGCTCGCCGAACTGACATCCAAGCGCGGCGCAAGCGTCGTGATGGTCTCGTCGGAATTGCCGGAAATCCTTGGCCTCTGCAATCGCATCATCGTCATGCGCGAGGGCGCCATCTCGGCGGTTCTAGAAGGCGAGGACGCAACCGAGGAAACAATCATGGCCCATGCGGTTTGGCAGTGAGGAACGACATGAGCACGCGCAGCTATCACCAATTTATCGGCGGGCGGTTTGTCGATGGTTCGGGTTCCGGTTCGATCGAGCGCCGGTCGCCGGCCACAGGTGACGTGGTCGCCCGCTATGCCGATGGCACGCCCGAAGATGTCGATCTTGCCGTCGAGGCGGCGCGCATCGCCTTTGAGGAAGGGCCGTGGCCGCGTATGAGCGGCATGGAGCGCGCCGAGGTCCTGAACCGTCTTGCCGATCTGATCCGCACCAACCGCGACCGGCTGGTCAGGATTGAGGTCGAGGAGGTCGGCAAGCCAGTTCGTTTTGCGCGCGGCGATATTGATGGTGCAGCCGGCCTGACACGCTATGCAGCTTCGCTGGCCATGCAGATGGCGGGCCTGACCTACACGAACATCGGCGATGGCAAGACGGCGCTGATCAGCCGCGAGGCAGTGGGCGTCGTGGCGCTGGTCACGCCATGGAATTTCCCGGCGCTGATCCTGGCGCAGAAAGTCCCGTTCGCTCTGGCTGCCGGCTGCACTGTGGTGCTGAAGCCATCGGAGTTCACGTCAGGCTCAGCCTTCGAGATCGCCGCGCTGGCGAGCGAGGCCGGCGTGCCGGCCGGCGCCTTCAATGTCGTCAGCGGTTATGGCGCAACCGCCGGCGACCACCTGACCGGGCATGCGGGCATCGACTTCGTTTCCTTCACCGGTTCGACGCGCACCGGCAGCCGTGTGGTCGGCAACACGTCCCGTCATCTGGTCAAATCCTCGGTCGAACTGGGCGGCAAATCGGCCAATATCGTCTTTGCCGATGCGGATCTGGACGCCGCGGCGGACGGCGCGCTGATGGGCGTGTTCTTCAACAATGGTGAGTGCTGCGTTTCGGGTTCTCGGCTGTTCGTGCAGTCCGCCATCGCCGACGACTTCATCGCCAAGGTGGTCGCGCGCTCCCGCAAGATGAAGGTCGGCGATCCGTTCGACGACGACACGGATGTCGGCGCGCTGATTGATCGCAACCATCTGGCCAAGGTGACCGGCTTCGTCAAAAGCGGGATCGAGGAAGGCGCCCAACTGGTGCTCGGCGGAAACGCAGCGGCAGGGGCGGTCGGTCATTTTCACGAGGCGACCATTTTCGACCGGGTCGAACCGCATATGACCATCTTCCGCGAAGAGATCTTTGGCCCGGTGCTCAGCATCACACGGTTCGATACGGTGGATGACGCGGTGCGGTTGGCCAATGACACTGCCTATGGTCTGTCCAACTACATCTGGTCGAAGAATATCGACACAGTCCTGACCGTCGCCAAGCGGCTGAAAAGCGGCTGGGTGCAGGCCAACACAATCATTGACGGTGCGCCGCAGCTGCCGCTCACCGGGGTGAAGGGATCCGGCTTCGGCTACGAGATGGGCCAGGCGGGCTTTGAAGAGTTCACCCAACTCAAGACGCTTCTCATTCAGACCGGGCCGCGCGCTCCGGTGTTTCCGGTCTGAGGCGGGTGATGACCATTCCGCGCCTCATCGTCACCGATGTCGACCGCACCTTGCTGACGCATGACCATGCGTTGCCGCAGCGTGTGGCAGACGCGCTTCGCGAGGCGCGAGAGGCTGGCATCACGATTGTTCTGGCAACGGCGCGCTCGCCGCTCGGGGTAAAGCCCTATGCGGAGAAGCTTGGGATTGCAGGCCTCGCCATCTGCTTTAACGGTGGCTGGATCGGTAATGTCTCGACCGGCGTTGCGCTGTCCGAGCAGCGGATCGGTCGCACCGATGCGCTGTACACCATGGCCACGGCGCAAGCGGCGGGCGTTCGACCGATGTGGTTCACCGGCCAAGCCATTCACGCACTTGCCGAAGACCCGATCATCGCACGCGAAGCCGGCGTGACCGCAGAGCCTTTGATCGTGGCGAAGGCGCTCGAAGACCTACCGGGGGAACCGGGCAAGATCATGTGTGTCGCCGCGCTGCCCACAGACCGTGAAGCCTTTGGAGCTCTGCGCGTGCAGCTTGGCGGGTGCCTGTCGGTATCGGGTTCGCATCCACGTCTGCTCGAGATCGGTCCGCTCGGCATCTCCAAGAAGACTGCCATCGCGACCGTTGCGGCCGAACTCGGAATGGCGGCGCAGGACTGCGCCGCGGCCGGCGACGCCGAGAATGATCTCGAGATGCTGGCCTGGGCCGGAACGGCGGTCACGGTCGAAAACGCGGTCCCGGAAGCCAAGCGGCTCGCGCATTTCGTTGGACCATACTGCGACGAGGGCGGGCTGGCCGATGCGGTGGCCTGGCTGCTGCAACAGCAATCGACCCTCGCAATGGCGCACGAATCGGGAGGAAGGAATGGCTGAGATGACAACGGGACAGGGATTGGCGTCGATCCGGCCGGGGTCGGTGGGTCGGTTGCGAGGCTGGGCGCAAAGCCTTGGCCTGCTCTGGGTCCTGATCGTGTTGTGCGCCTTCGCGGTGTATCTGTCGCCGAGCTTCATCCAGACCGGCAACATGTTGAATGTCGGCCGCCAGGTCGCGCTGTTTGGCATCGTCAGCGTCGGCATGACCTTCGTCATTCTGACACGCGGCATCGATCTTTCCGTCGGTTCCATCGTCGGTGTCGTCGCGGTTGCCACCGCGCTGATGCTCTCATCTGGCGTTCCAATCCCGCTGGCGATGATTGCGGCGCTGGGGATGGGAGCCCTGTTCGGCGCCATCAACGGAGCTGGCGTCGTTTTCTTTGGCATGCCGCCCTTCATCATGACCCTCGGCACGCTGGTGATGGGGCGCGGCATTGCCATGACCATTGCCAACGGCGAGCCGAAGACGCTTGGCGATGCTTCGGATGCCTTCTCCTATCTGGGCAGCGGTTTTCTCTTCGGCATTCCCGTACCGATCTGGATCTTCGTTGCCATAGCCGCCGCGGCTTTCGTTGTCCTGCGACACACGCCTTTCGGTCGCCAGATCTACGCGGTCGGTTCAAACACCGAGGCGGCGCGGCTTGCCGGCATCAACGTGCCGCGCGTGCTGATGTCGGTCTATGCCATCTCCGGCGTGTTGTCGGCGCTGACCGCCCTGGTTTTCGTCTCGCGGCTGACCGTTGGTGAGCCCACCGCCGGCACCAATCTCGAACTCGAGGCCATCTCGATTGTCGTCATCGGCGGCACCAGCCTGTTTGGCGGCGAAGGCGGCGTCATCGGCACCGTGATCGGCGCCGCAATCATTGCTGTCATGGCTAATATATTGAATTTACTAGGCATATCGCCATTCACGCAGCAGATCGTGAAGGGCGCCATCATCATCGCCGCGGTGATGTTCGAGGTCTACCGTCACAAAAGACGGTCCTGACATCCATGCGCGGCAGCACTTGCCAGACGGGCCGGCCGTCGCGCTTTGGAGCCTGAAACGAAAAACAATGGAGGAGTGAAAAAATGACCAGTCGCAGACATTTCCTACGCACCACAGCACTTGCCGCCACCCTGGTACTTGGCGCCATGATGCCGGGCGCGGTCCTGGCTCAGGACAAGATCAAGATCGGCTTCAGCCAAGGCACCATGAACCATCCTTGGCGCGTCGCCATGGTGGAGGGCAACAAGAAGTACGCCGCTGAGCATTATCCGGATGTCGATCTCATCGTTACCGACGGCAACAACGATGCTTCCAAGCAGGTGGCAGACGTCGAAAGCCTGATAGCACAAGGCATCAAGGTGCTGATGATCTCGCCGCTGACCGAGCAGGCACTGACCCCGGTCGTCAAGGAAGCAATGGATGCCGGGATCAAGGTTGTGACTCTCGACCGCAAGGTCAACACGCCTGTGACTGTTCATGTCGGCGGCGAGAACCTGCCGCTCGGCGTTGGCGCGGGCGAATTCCTTGCCAAGAAACTGAATGGCAAGGGCAACATCATCGAGTTGCAGGGGACGGCTGGGGCATCGGCCACCATCGATCGCAACAAGGGGTTTGCGGAAGCGATCGCAAAGCACCCGGACATGAAGGTGGTCGCATCGCAGAACTGTGACTACACCCGCGACAAGGCGGTGAAGTTCATGGAAGACATGGTGCAGCGGTTTGGTCCAGGCCAGATCCAGGCGGTATACGCGCACAATGACGAAATGGCACTCGGCGCAATCCAGGTGCTGGAGGCCGCCGGCCGGCTCAATGAAGTGGCGGTGGTCGGTATCGACGGCCAGGAGACGGCTTTCGAGGCGGTCAAACAGGGCAAGCTCGCCGCAACCTTCGTTTATCCGTTCGTGGCGCCGGAAGGCATCGAGACCGCTTACAAGGTGGCCAAGGGTGAAGAGGTCCCGGAGACGATCACCTTGCCGACGGTTTCAGTGACCCCGGACAACATCGCCGACATGATCGGCAAGGGCTTCTAAGTCCTCCCTGGGCAACGGGACGCCGCACTGACGCGGCGTCCCGAATTTCAAATAGGATCTGAATGATGAGCGACAAGAAACCGTTTGCTGCCCACGGCGTCATTCCCGCGTGCCTGATGCCGTTCACCACCGATCTGGCTGTCGATGAGAGCGCATACCGCAAGCACCTCGCTGACGTCTCCTCGGTCGAAGGCATTTCCGGCATCACCATCAACGGTCATGCGGCCGAAGTGCACGCGCTCACCATCGACGAGCAATACCGCGCGATAGTGGTAACCAAGGATGTGTTGCAGGATCAGGTTCCGACCATTGTCGGTGTCTACACAAACTCCAGCCTCGAGGCCGCGCGCATCGCCGCTTATGCTGATCGGGCGGGTGCCGACGCGCTGCTGGTTTTCCCGCCGGACTTCATGACGCTCGGTGGGCATCTGCGCCCAGAGATGATCGTCGAGCATCTGAAGCGCATCACCGATGCTTCGAACCTTCCTATCATCCTGTTCCAGTATCCGCTGGCATCGAACCTTGCCTACCCGCTGCAGACATTGCTCGACCTCTGCCGTCGTTTTCCCTCGATCGTCGCGATCAAGGACCAGTGCGGCGATGGCAATTTGCATGAACGCCAGATCCGCGAATTGAAAGCGCTCGACCGTCCGGTCAACACCCTCACCACCCACAGCGCCTGGCTGCTCGGCTCGCTGGCGCTTGGCTGCGACGGGCTCTTGTCGGGCGCCGGCAGCGTCATCGCCAGCCTTCAGGTTGCGCTGTTTCGCGCCGTGCAGGCGAACGATCTCAAGACTGCCAAGGCGATCAATGACCGCATCTATCCGACGGTGCGGGCCTTTTATGACGCGCCGCTTCTCGATATGCACAATCGCATGAAAGAGGCGCTGGTGGTGCTCGGGCGACTGGACGAAGCTCACGTCCGGCCCCCACTGATGAAGCCAAACCCCGCCGAGATCGAGAAGATCCGGGGACTGCTGAATGCTGCCGGATTGAGCGCGGAGACGCTTTACAGGAAGGTCGCCTGATCGATGATGGACCGCCTCGTTCAGGCAGTGGAACCGGCGCCCGGCATCCGACTGCTGACGCTCAACCGGCCGGACAAGCTGAACGCGTTGTCCAAAGCGCTGCTGGCCGAATTGAGCCACCTGCTCTCTGGCTACGACGCCGACACGGAGGTCGGCTGCGTGGTGCTGACGGGTGCCGGTCGCGCCTTTGCGGCAGGCGCCGACATCTCTGACATGCTGGAACGCGGGGTCGCCTCCTATGCCGACCCGGAACGGCTGGCATGCTGGCGCGCCATTGAGGGCTTCACCAAGCCGATTATCGCCGCCGTGAATGGCTATGCGCTGGGCGGGGGGCTGGAGCTTGCGCTGCTGTGCGACATCGTCATTGCCTCGCAAGCAGCTCAATTCGCGACTCCTGAAATCAAGATCGGCTCGTTTCCCGGCGATGGCGGCACGCAGCGTCTGCCACGCCTCGTCGGCAAATCCTTTGCCATGCAGATGGTCCTGACCGGCGACATGGTCGATGCGAGCCTCGCCGAGCGCAAAGGATTGGTCAGCGAAGTCGTGGAGGCCGACAGGCTCCTGCCACGGGCGCTGGAGATCGCCGCTGCGATCGCCGCCAAGTCGGTTGCCATCACGCCCTATGCCAAGAAGGCCGTTCTGGCAGCATTCGAAACAGAACTGCAAAGCGGGCTCGAGATCGAGCATCGGCTGACTGTCGAGGCATTCGGCAAGGAGGACCGGATTGAAGGGCTGCGAGCCTTTGCCGAGAAACGGGCGCCGGCCTTCAGGGGCAAATAGGATTTAGGAGCAATGTCCGCGGTCGGGTTTCGTCGCGCTGACGGGAAGGCGCCTTCGGGCGAGTGGAGGCAGACTATGTGGGATTACATCATTGTCGGCGCGGGCTCGGCCGGTTGCGTGCTGGCAAACCGCCTGTCCGAGGATCCTGACGTCAAGGTCCTGCTGCTGGAGGCTGGCAGCCGGGATTGGAACCCGATGATCCATATTCCTGGCGGCATCGGTAAGCTGTTTGGGCCGGGCGTCAACTGGCGGTTCCACACGGTGCCGCAGAAGAACCTCGACAACCGCTCCATCTGGTATCCACAAGGCAAGACCCTTGGCGGCTCAAGCTCGATCAACGCGATGATCTACATCCGATGCCAAAAGGAGGACTACGACAATTGGGCAGCACTCGGAAATGACGGTTGGGCTTATGAGGATGTCTTGCCCTATTTCCGTAAATCCGAGGACAATGATCGGCTCGCCAATCGCTATCACGGGCAGGGCGGTCCACTTGCAGTTTCGGATCAGGTCGGCCCGCACCCATTGACCCGGGCCTTTGTCCGCGCCGTGCAACAATATGGCCTGCCGTTCAATCCCGACTTCAACGGCGACACCATGTATGGCGCCGGCTTCTACCAGGTCACCTGTCGCGATGGCCGCCGCCGCTCGTCCGCTGTTTCCTATCTGCATCCCGTCAGCAGGCGGCCCAATCTGACAGTCAGGACCCATGCCCGGGTCACAAGGATCGTTGTCGAGAACGGCCGCGCCGTCGGCGTCGAACTGTCCGAGGGCAAATCGCGGAAAGTGTTGCGGGCCGAAAACGAGGTGATCGTATCGGCAGGAGCCATCAATTCGCCGCGCCTGCTGATGCTGTCCGGTATCGGACCGGCCGACGAGTTGAAAGCTCTCGGGATCGCGACGATCGCCGATCTCAGCGGTGTCGGGCGGAACCTCCAGGATCATCTCTGCACCAACGTCCATCTGACGCTCAAGGACCCGATCAGCTATGACGGCCAGGATCGCTATCCCAAGGCGCTCCTGCACGGCATTCGCTGGCTGCTCTATCGCAATGGCCCTGCCGCCTCGGTGATCGTTGAGGGCGGCGGCTTCTTCCAGAGTGAGGGAGCGAAGCGGCCCGACCTTCAGATTCACATCGCGCCAGCGATGGTGGTGCGCGGCGGCCAGACGCGGCTCGACGGGTATGGTTTTACCATCAACTCGACATTCCTTCGGCCACGTAGCATCGGCTCGGTGAAGCTGCGCTCGTCGAACCCCGCCGGCGAGCCGCTGGTCGACCCCAACTATCTATCCGATCCCTACGATCGCGGCATGGCACTGAAATCAGTACGGATCATCCGGGAGGTGCTGGCGCAAAGTGAAATCGCGAAGTTCGTCAAGGTCGAACGGCTGCCTGGGCCGGCTGCGAAGACCGACGAGGAACTGATGGCCTACATCAGGCAGTATGCCTGCTGCGACTATCACCCTGTTGGCACCTGCAAGATGGGCGTCGACGAAACCGCAGTCGTCGATCCCGAACTGCGTGTGCGCGGACTCGACGGGTTGCGGGTGATCGACTCCTCGATCATGCCAGTCCTGATCAGCGGCAACACGAATGGGCCGACGATGATGATCGGCGAAAAGGGCGCCGATCTGATCAAGGGCGTCCGGTCTGCGCATGCCCGCCACATGATCGCAGCCGTTGCGTAAGTCTTCGGAGACCAGGCCGATGCAATTTCTTGTTTTGTCTCGACGCCGAACGGACCAATTCAGCGACGCTGATTTCGAACAGCTGGTACCCAGCGAGGGGGCACAGGCCCGCCATCTCTATAGCATCGGCTTCACGCGCCAGATCTGGCATCGCGGTGATATGCCCGGTGCGTGCCAGATCGTCGAGGCGAGGGACGAGATCGAGGTTCGCGAGATGCTGGCGACGTTGCCGCTGGCGAGGGCGGGGACGCTTGACTTCGAAATCGTCCCGCTGAAACCCTACGCTGGTTTCAATCTGCCATGAGGCCCACTGTTGTTCCTATGCAGTCGCACCGAGGTCCGATTATGGCGCGACGCGTCAGCAACGTCGTTGCGGCTGAGATGGGGTCGCCAGCAAAATGGCGCCTTTCCCGCTAGTTAATTCTGGAACCGGACCGCCTGCTTTCGGCCCAAACCGGTCGTCAGATAGTTCTACAATTCGCGATCGACTGGGGTTCCTGGAAGCTTTTCGAACTTTCTGGGTCGCGCCTCAGCCCGAATTGCGGTTGCTTATGGACAAAGCGGGATACTAGATTCGGTATTTGGATAGCATTGATGGCATCGACTTCTAGCACGTGCGCCAGATAGCGCGTGAGCACGAACTGCCAGCGTGCTACGTTTTTTGTCGGCGGCTTTGCTTCCATACCGGACCTAGAGTTCAGCTCACTGCGTTGGCTCTAAACTAGATATTCTCGCACTGTTGGAAAAGGTGCAGTACCGCTAGTGGAGCGTTATCCGAACAATAGAAATCCGCACGCAGTTTCCATACACCAACACCGGAGAATGCCGTTTGGCCAGGTGGCATTCGCGGACTATGCGGAAAACGGTCGTTTGCCGAACACAGTTGGTAGAGGGAAACGAACCCGAAACAAACCTTCTCTGAATCTGTGTGATCAATGGGCACCATTGGTACAGTTCAAGACCTAGCTCTGGACGTCCGAAATGCGCCTCTAGGTGAACTCGTCTCCGCCCCAGAAGCAGACGTCGTGGATGGCCATTCAGCCGGACCGCTCGCTTGGCCAGTTCGTAGCCACGCTTCGGGGCCAGAACCCGATGACCTTGCATCAGGGCGAAAATACTACGATATCGGAGACCAAACGCCGTCTGATTGGCTCGCGCCAATTCAGCTGTTCCCACCCATACTGGCGCGATGAATGACCTTCCAACCCGACGATATGGAATCAGAAAGGCTGGTTTCAGTCCGTAGACAGTCATGAAGCGAACGTCAGGATCCGGTCAGATCCTGACGTTGCCCACGCCGCTCATTAATGTCCGCTCGCGAAGATTTGCATCCAGAAGCTGCGAGTCTGCCAGCGGCCCAAAGCTGTCGGTCAGCGATGCGCCTCAATGCAGTCTTTCAGGGCCTCTCAGTGCTATCTCCAAACCAGACATTTCCAGTTTATTGCGGGTCATGCGCGCCGCTCAAGGTTCAATCGCTAGTCTTCAGAATCGCACCGTCTCCAGCGACGAAGATTGCAATTAGGCTCGCGCTTTCGGTGCTACTGGCATTCTCGCTGACTAGATGTTCACTGCCGGCAGGCTCAAAAAAGGTCTCGCCTGCTTTGTAGGTTTTTGAGGGGCCGGTCGCAGAGTTTTCAGAACGGATCGTTCCCGACAACACGTACGCTAGCACCGATCCCGCGTGGTGATGCTTGCCGGATTTGCCGCCTGGCGGGTAGTCGACGCGCAGGACGGTCAGTGTCTGTCCGGGAAGGTTTGGCAATTTTCCTGCAAAGACTGGAGAGACTTTGTCGTCGTCTGCGTGGACAGTAAGGGTGTACCCTAGGCAAAGGGTCACACTTGCCGCGACGATCGTAAGTTTTCTTTTAAGGCGCATCGGATCTCCATCAGTTGCTAATGTTGAGGACAATCTTGCCGTCTGCGCGAGGTCGCGTTCCCTCGAGCATTTCATGGGCCAACTCCGCCTCGCCAAGGGAGAGGACTGTGCCCACGCGTGATCTGATCGAACCGCTGTCGATGAGGCCGGCGATCATATCCAGACATTGCGTCGTCACATCGACCAGGAAGA
This sequence comes from Mesorhizobium sp. P2_E6, assembly GCF_056403835.1. Lineage (NCBI taxonomy): Bacteria > Pseudomonadati > Pseudomonadota > Alphaproteobacteria > Hyphomicrobiales > Phyllobacteriaceae > Mesorhizobium > Mesorhizobium sp. P2_E6. The sequence continues at coordinate 151,018 of NZ_JBFUEQ010000015.1, read as the reverse complement.
ACGACGCGCGGACCCTGTAGCGGGCTGCATCGGCCTGGTCGGGAACCGAAACGGCGGAGATCAGACAGCCGCCTGGCTTGAGAACCTGGAATGAGCGACGCTGAGTATCTCCGCCCACCAGATCGACAACCGCATCAACGCCGCTAACCTTTGTTTCGAATTGACGGGACTGGAAGTCGATCACCTCGTCTGCACCGAGTTCGCCGAGGTAGGCGAGGTCTCTGGCACCGCCTGTCGCGATAATCCGCAATCCGGCCTGCCGTGCGAACTGAACAGCGAACGAACCAACGTTGCCTGCCGCGCCATGAACCAGCACGGTGTGACCGCGTTGCAGCTGGGCGTGGTCGAAAAGCGCCTGCCATGCGGTAACGGCGATCACTGGCACCGCCGCAGCCGTGACGTCCGTCACGCTGCCGGGCTTCCGCGCAAGCATGCTAGCCGATGCGACGGCGAACTCGGCATATGCTCCCGTGAACTGCCTGTTTGTGACGCCAAACACAGAGTCGCCGACCCGGAATGCCTCGACGCCCTGTCCAACCGCCTCGACGAGCCCGGATAAATCCGATCCAAGCGTCAATGGCAGGGGCTGCGGCAATGCACTCTTGCCGGCACGTATCCAACCGTCCCACGGTCCAACACCGGCGGCTGCCACCTTTACGAGAACTTCTCCCGGGCCGGGCCGTGGGCGGGCAATTATCTCCAGCGTTATGACTTCGGGTGGACCAAACCTGTGGACGCGGCAGGCCTTCATAGTTGGCATATAGGCGGATGGCGGCGATGACCTATCCTCGTCCATCGGACTATTGCCGTTCCTGGAACGAGATCGGATAGGCCTCGTTGCGCAGCGTCAGCATCGGATCGGCAGGATCGATCCCAGAATGTGGCTGGCCGGGCAGGAACAGCGTACCTTTGTCTGCAGCCGCCTGATCGGCGACGATCTTCGTGATTGTAATCGAACCGAGTTTTACCAGCCTGCGCTGCTCAGGCCAGGCGATTGATGGATCTTCTATCTTGTCACCGTCCTCGGCAATCTGTGCATACCAGTCGAAGCCTATCGGCTGCGCAGCGATGCGCTCGAGAATCTCCTCGCGGAGATAATTGGGTCCTTTGGTCGCGAGATCCGCGGCTGTTAGGTAAAGTTCGCCGGCCTGCGGAATGAGCCGGTAGCGCACGTGCACGGCCTTGCCGGCGGCATTTTTATAGGTGAAAGCGTTGACGCCAAAAAATGCCGTAGTGGCGTAAGATGCTGGCGGCGGCTTTTGCGTCGACACGAAAGTCTTGGCGATCGGATGTGTCTCTAGGAACTGTTCGATCGGGTTTGGGTGAGCCACTCCCGGGCCGCTTGCGCCGATGTCGCGCAGGAATACCGCGAACTCATCGCTGGTGGCGACCGGAAACCCATTGAAGCTGTGGGACACGACATCGACCTCGTCGCCGTCTTCTGCTTTGATCTTGAACGCGAAGCCGCGCGGATTGGCTGCGCCAATCGTGTCGGGAATCTCGGGTATGCCTGTGAAGTCGGAAAACCGGGCGACCACCGGCAGACTTTTTCCGGAGAAGATCAATGCCTGGCTGAGCGTCTCGGCTTCCGCAGATGCGGTGAAAGTGCCTTCCAGCAGGATCCCCTTGGCGTGGACGGCGCGAGCATGATGCTCGCCAAATGCTGAATGCAGGGCGTTGACCAGATCCTGCGCTGATTGATTTGGCGGAATTGGCGGTGCCGCAGGGGCTTCCGCCGCTAACGTGGTTCTGCTCACCGCGGCCACTACCAGTGCGGCGGCTCCAAGCCACCTAGTGAGGCGCCTACCAATTTTGGTTTTCTTTTGCACGAAAATCCTCCCTGACCGTGCTGAGCGCACGCAATCGGGGCAATCCTCGTTCCTCCGTTTTCAGCCGTATTGCCCGTTTTCGTTGCACTTGGCGAATTTGCGCACGAAGCTCTGCTTAGACGAGGCGATCTGTCGAGTCATGCTTCCTACGCCGCCAAGCGCCTGGAGATATGCCGACAAGGCGGCTGAAGACGCGGGTGAAGTGGCTCTGGTCAGCAAAGCCGCAGGACAGCGCAATCGCTACAAGCGACATCCCGGTGTTAGTGAGCGCATTCTTGGCTCGGTCGACGCGCCGTTGCAGTAGCCAACGGTGTGGCGGCAGGCCGGTCGAAGCCCGAAAGGCGCGGGCAAAATGGCTGGGCGACAGCCCGCATTCATACGCCAGCCACTCGGGGGAAATATCGCCCTCGATATGCGCATCGAGAATTTCCATGGCACGTCTCAGCTGCCAAGGTGCTAGTCCGCCACGGGCCGGCAGGGCTTTCATCGATCCGTAGCGGTGCGCGACATGCGCCACGACGGCCAACGTGACATAGTCGATGAATAGCCGGCTTGCCTGATCCGGTGCACTGAATGCTGGCATCAAAGCAGCGCTTAGCGCCTGCATAACGGGATCGTCTGCGCCGCGGCCATGCTCATGGACGAGATCTCCGATACGCGCCACGCCGGCATTATCCGCAACTGCGTTAAACGCCGCGCGCGGGATATAGAAATGCAGCGCGTCCATTGGATTGTTGACGAGCATAACAGGGGCAAGCCTCAGGTCGATGAACGTCGTTTGTCCGGCCAGCACTGGCGCCTCCCGAACAGCTTTGCCGTCCTCCCAGAGGCGGAAGCTTGGATTGTCCAGCATGACGTAGCTTGCAAAATAGGCGTCTACCACCGGCTGGGGGTCCGACAATTCATTGGTTGGTGAATATTGCCGCAAGTAAGTTGCGGCTACCTCCGATTTGCGAAGGGTTTTCGATACCAGTGCTGGGGCTTCTTTTGCCCCGAAACGCTTGGCGAAATCTCGACCGTACGCTTCGCCGCTCCTCATCAAAGCCCTAGCCCCGGCGAAACGTGCATAGTCCACCCTGCGAAAAACCAGACTCCCAGCTTACACAGGATTTAGCTCGCCTGGCGAATTATCAGCGCGCGCTGCTGATTTAGCCGGCGGCGTGAACGTTTTAATACAGGTTTCGCAAGGATTTGGGTGCGTCGGAGCCGACATGGCCTACCAAGCTGATAGCGGCTGTAGTTTCTTCCTCGGAGCCGAGGCCGGCTACGACAGCGGCGATGCCTTCACCCTCAATGTTCGCGGCGGATTGCAGATACCCCCTAGGCGCCAACCACATTGACCCAAGAAGGAAAAGGAAGTTCACCAGTTGCAAGGGCGATGAGATGTGATGGCGAACCGGTCATACCGGGAGCTGGGATAACCCGTGCGAATGTCGTGGGCGTCATTGCCCGCAAAGCAGAGTGGGACCTGACTCGCGGATACCATCAAGGCCAGCGGTCAACATGAACGACTGCATCAACAGGCCGGACAGAAGACCGCACCTGACCCAATCGTCAAAACGTCAAATCACCCCTTGCATCGCGGGAGCCATCCACAGAAGACATTGCCGGCGACGAGGCTTGACGGTCGCGGTCGCGGCGCAAGGATCAGTCGAGGCTGATCCGCGTTCCTTGGCGCCGTTGAGCAGCCGCTGGGGCACCAACAATCAATCCGCCCCGCAGGCATTCAACCGGCCCCGCCAGCAAGACTGAAGCCTGCTCGACGTATGTAACCGCGAGCCCAGGCCTCGCATCAGCCAGAATCTCCTGGACTTGGCGGAGGGATGAAGATGCGCCCGCCAGTCGATTTCGACCTCGCCCTCGTCCAATCGGTCACGCCATATGCGCAGCGAATACGGCGAAAGATGCAGCGCAGCGGTGTATTCGCGAACGCCATGCCGCTCCAGTTCATGGCTTCAACATGCATGGCCCAGAACGCCTGGACACCACGGTTGCGAACATCCGCGCTTATCGCAAAGCGCCGCCGAGTTCCCTTTTTCTGCCGCTTCGCTCGCTCTTCCAGGCGCTTCTGACGGCGCAATTCCGCCTGCTTACGGGCCGCGTCGTTGCCCGCAAAGTACTTCAGCCAGCGATCAAGCGTGTCCTTCGTCAGGCGATGCACGCGGCAATATTCCGTCCGGGTCAGACCGCTGCGCTGCCACGCCTCGACGTGAACCACCCAATAGGATTGCCGCGCCTTGTTCTCGAAATGTCTCAAATTCACCGGAGATCCTCCATGCTACGAAGGAGCCCGACATGTCGCGCAAATGCACTACTCAATCTGGGTGCAGAGACCGGACGCTTACATACAACCGATTAAGATTGCCGCCCGTAATCGGGGCGGTCGCATGGAAGGGCTGCAAAGCTGTGTGTCAGCCGCGGCTCCGCTGGCGATGGTCGGCAGTTCGGCGGCACATTCTGCACCTGTCAAACAGCGCAGGAGGCGGACGATGGAATTCTTTTGTGGACTGGACGTGGCGATGGACGAGACAGCGGTTTGCGTCGTCGACGACGAGGGCGCGGTGCATCTGGAGGCGGCGGTGGTGACCGATCCGGAAGCGATCTTCGGAATCCTCAAGCCCTTTCTCGGGCGACTTCGCCGCGTCGGCCACGAGGCAGGCTCGCTGTCGCCCTGGCTGCATCCGGAACTCAAGAAACTTGGCCTGCCGGCCATCTGCCTGGAGACGCAACACGTGCGCGCCGCGATGTCGGCGCAGCGCAACAAAACCGACAAGGCTGATGCACTCGGCATCGCCCACATCATGCGCACCGGCTGGTTCCGCCAGGCTTATATCAAGTCGGAAAGCTGCTATCGAACGCGGCTTCTGCTGACCCACCGGCGCAATCTGAAGGCTAAGTTCCTCGACCTGGAGAACGCCATCCGCCATTCGCTGAAGTCGTTTGGCATCCGTCTGGGCAAGGTCGGACGCGGAGCCTTCGATCTGGCGGTGCGGGTGGCAGTGGCGAACGATCCGCTGTCGAGCGAGCTGATGGACGCGATGCTGTCGGCGCGCGCGGCACTGTGGAAACAGTACTGCCGCCTGCACGATCTCGTCGTCAAAACGGTGGCGCGCAGCGAACCGTGCCGGCGCTTCATGGCCATCCCCGGCGTCGGTCCGGTGACGGCGCTTTCGTTCATGACGGCGATCGACGATCCCACCCGCTTCCACCGCTCGCGCGACGTCGCGGCCTATTTTGGCCTGACCTCGCGGCGCTGGCAGTCAGGCACCTCGATCGACGTTCAGGGCCGCATCTCCAAGGCCGGCGACGCGGACGTGCGGCGCGCACTCTACGAAGCGGCGTCAGGTTTGATGACGCGCTTCAAGGGCAAGGACAGGGTCAAGAGCTGGGGCCGGGACATCGCCAAACGCTCCTGCCACCGCAAAGCCTGTGTCGCGGTGGCACGCAAGCTGGCGGTGATCATGCACGCCATGTGGAGCGATGGAACGTTCTACGTCGGCGATCCGGCCGCGAGTGAGGACGCCGCCGAGCGGCGCGCCCATGTCAAGGACCGCAAGCTGCTGGGAGCGCATCGATGAGCAGTGCGGCGGCATTTGAAACGCATGGCGCCGGCCCGCTGACCGACGCCATCTGAACAAGGGAGATCCGCTCCGGCGGATGAGGACCGATGCAGACCAGGAACGACGGAACGCACGTTATCCTGCCTGCGGCCGCGCCGATCGACAGACGGCCGGACCGCGCTCGATTGCCTGTGACGATGCTCCGTCAGTCCGATGGAAAAGTGCGCCACGATGGTTCGAGCGCTGCACTCATGCAGCCAAAACAGCCCGTCGCAGAGCGCGGAAGATTGCACGGCGCATCGGAACTCAACGCCAGAACGCGGAATCGTAGCGCAGAGCATAGATTCGTATATTATCGCATCCTGAAGGAGGAAAGACGATGGTTACAAAGTATCGCCAAAAACAACCGATTAAGATGGCAGGATAAAAGGCCGCACATTGCGCGGCGGACGGGTCTTTGTTTTTCAATGCGTTAGATAGTGATTTCGCAATGTACGCATGTTTACTGCACCTTGCGAGAATGTCGATTTCTCAGCTATCCCCGTGAGTTAGTGCAATGTGCGGGAGCCGTTTCCGCACTTTGATGAGGATGAGGCCGGGAAAGGGGCGTAGTCAGGGACGGCGCTGAGGCAGCCTCTCGCCGGCACACAACGAGGTGGTGGATAGTCAAAGTCGAACCGCGTCGACCTGGCCTGCGGTGGCTAGCGATGGGCGGCCGGTTCGGCTGCCGGGAGAGAGGCTTACTACGGACCCGATTGCCGACATCGCCAGCGTCGGCCGTAAGATAGCGGCCGAGCGCTGGCTTGCCGGCTGGCGCCATCTTCCGTACTGCGGATGCGTAGGCTTCACGGTCCCGATGGAAAGAGCGCAGGCGATACGTCCGCCACCAAATCCAAGCGTCCACCGGAGGGTTCGTCGGGCCGCCATCCGCCGGCGCTGCGCATCGCCTGGCTGTCCTGACTGTCGTCTGCCAGTAGCCTCTCCATCCTGACAGGAACGCGTAAACCATCGTGTTACGGTCTAGCCGGCTTAGGTCACTGGCTTAATAGGCTTCAAAGCAAATGGAGAGTCCGCCACGTCTAGGATCAACCGCCGCGCCTTGCTCCTCCATTCTGGCAGCGCAGTCGTCGCCTCAACAGTTGCGGCAACGGCGCTCTGTACCGAACCGCCAGGTCAAGACCGAGGACCGTCCGATAGTCTGCAAGCGCTGATGGAGGCGCATAAGCTATGCTGCGTTCGCTGAAGCCCTGCATCACAAGGGCGGTGGCCGCAGCCAGTCCGACAGAGCGAGCCGGGAGGAGGAGAGGGCGTTGCTCGCCATCTGCGGCTACCCTGCAGTTGGGGAGGCGGACTGCCTAGCCAAGGCTCGGTATCTTTTAGAAATCGAGGGGAGGTGTGAGCTCGACTTGGCAGAGCATATGCAGGCCGTTCTCCGCTCTGCGACGTGGAGGGGATGAAGCGACCGAGGCGCGGTCGGTCAGCGACTGAATGTCTGCTATGCGCCGCATGTCGGCCCTAGAGATTTGCTTAGCCGCTGCCTCAAAGCAGACGCGGCTGACAGGGCTGGACGTCTTGATTGCGCCAGGTCTGGCGCTTCGCCGACCTGTCTCGAACGACTCGGGTCGATCCTATGCGGACCATCCGACCAATGGCTCGGGGCTATCTTCCCTGTGCTTAACGGCTCTATGTTGAGAAGGACGGCACTGATCTGGCTGCAGTAGGCTGGATAGAGGGAGCACGACGTGAGTGAGACCCGGAAAATAGCAGCGATCCTGGTCTCGGATGTGGTCGGCTACAGCCGGCTCGCCGGCGCGGACGAGGATCGCATCCTGGCGCGGCTGCGGGCGCTGCGGAGCGATCTGATCGATCCGACGATCGCCGTGCATCATGGTCGCGTGGTCAAGCGCACCGGGGACGGAGCCCTCGTCGAGTTCCGCAGCGTCGTGGAGGCCGTGCGCTGCGCCATCGAGGTGCAGAATGGCATGGTTGAGCGCAATGCCGGGCTGCCGCCGGACCGCCGCATCGACTTTCGCATCGGCATCCATCTGGGCGATGTCGTGGAGGAGCGCGACGGCGATCTGATGGGCGACGGCGTCAATATCGCCGCGCGGCTCGAAGGCATTTGCGAGCCTGGCAGCATCTGTCTCTCCGAGCAAGCATACTGGCAGGTCAAGGCGAGGCTCGATCTCGCAATCAACGATCGCGGCGCGGTGCAACTCAAAAATATCGCCGATCCGGTCCGAGTTTATTCGCTGCAAGTCGGAGTCCCCGCTCAGGCGAAGCCCGCGACACCTGCGGAGCCCGCTGTGCCGGAGAAGCCTTCGCCACAGCTCGCGCCGCCCGACAAGCCTTCAATTGCCGTGTTGGCGTTCCAGAACATGAGCGGCGATCCTGAGCAGGAATATTTCGCCGACGGGATAACCGAGGATGTGATTACCGACCTCTCTAAGGTCAGCGGCCTGCTGGTGATCGCGCGCAACTCCAGCTTCACCTATAAGGGCAAGGCTGTCGACGTGCGGCAGGTGGCCCGTGAACTCGGTGTCCGCTCAGTGCTCGAAGGGAGCATCCGCCGCGCCGGCAACCGTGTAAGGATCACCGCACAGCTGATCGATGCGGAAACCGGCGGACACCTTTGGGCCGACCGCTTCGATCGCGAACTCAGCGACGTCTTCGAGGTCCAGGACGAGGTCACCCGGCGGATCGTCGACGCGCTGATGATCAAACTGAGCCCGAGCGAAGCCGCGATGCTTGGTGCTGTCAAAACAACCAGCAGCAAGGCACACGACTTTTTCCTGCTCGGGCGCGAGGCGCTGTGGGGGGCCATCAGGAACCGCGACGTGTTCGAGCGCTCGATCGACCTGTTCGCGCAAGCGATCGCCCAGGATTCGAGCTATGGCGAACCCTATGCCGGCCTCGCAATGGCCGAGGTGCTCAACTGGCAGTTCCATTGGACGGATGGCTGGAGCGAGTCGCTTGAAAAGGCTGAGCGCGATGTCGAGTTAGCCCTGCAGAAGAGTCCGCAGGTTGCCTTCGTGCACTATGTCGCCTCGGTCTTCTACTTATGGAAAAAGGATCTCGACCGATCCGCGGCTGAAGCGGACGCGGCGCTGAATCTCAATCCGAACTACGCTCAGGCGCACAACTCGCGCGGCATCGTCAACATCTATGGCGGCCAGCCCCTCGCGGCTATTCCCCATATCGAACAAGCCATCCGGCTCGATCCCGCGTTGAAGCAGCTGTACATCCACTTTCTCGGCTCCGCCTATCTTGTCGCCGGCAAATTCGAAGCTGCCACGGCGCTGTTCAGGGAGCGTATACAGCTCGCCCCGAAGACCGACCTCTCTCGCGCCTTTCTTGCTGTCGCGCTCGGCCATTTGGACAAGGCCGAGGAAGCCGGCCGGGTCTGGCGCGAACTGATGGAGATCAATCCGAAATACTCCTTTGCCGAGCATGTTGGACGGCTCCCCTTCCGCGATCAAGCCGACGTTGACCATCTGTCCGAGGGCCTCAGCAAAGTTGGCCTCCCGGCTTAAATGCAAATTGGAATCGAGCTGTCTGTCTTGCAGAAAGACATCGTCTCGGGTCTCCTTCCTGTGCTTCAAAAAATACGGGGCGTCTAACCCGCGACGAAATTGTAGGCTGAGCAGGATCGGTGCTGTCCGTGCCCCTGATGCGGCCAAGCCGGCTGTCCCCACCGGGGTTAGATAACGACCATGCCCACGTCCACCTGAACGTCCGGTTTTCACGGTCCGCACCGTGAAGCTGCCAGTCCGCTTCTGATGCGGTGGACGGCTCTCCTCCCTCCCTGCGGTATGTTCGGGGGATCAGAGATGGAGGAGCGCTATGATGAGCAACGTTATGACGGTCGGTCTGGATATTGCGAAGTCCGTGTTTCCAGTGCACGGCGTGGATGCGGTTGGTGAGGTTTCCGTTCGCAGGAAGCTGACTCGTAGGCGCGTACTGGCGTTCTTCGAGAGCTTGCCGCGATGCTTGGTGGGGATCGAGGCGTGCAGTTCATCGCATTACTGGGCTCGCGAGCTGATCGCACGTGGCCACGATGTGCGACTACTGCCGGCACAGTATGTGAAGCCCTATCTGAAGCGGCAGAAGAATGATGCTGCAGACGCAGAAGCCATCTGCGAGGCCGTGACACGACCGACTATGCGCTTCGTGCCGAGCGCACGGCGCTACCTTGTCGACGGCTACGCCGCGCTGCTCATTCAAGCGGGAACGGCGGTTTCATCGCGGCTTCGCCAAGCTGCAAATTCGTTTAACATCATTCGCATCGAGCACCCACGGATCACGGTCGAATGTCGGGCCTGGCAGCCTTCGCAGTCCGGGTTCGAAATCTCAGCCAGTTATTCTTTTCGGCACGGTCCAACCGGGTGGGAACCTGGGGATAGCGGTTAAGCGATGCCGACTTGGTAGCTTCTGCGCTGCCTTCAGCAGGTTTAGCGGCTTAGCAGGAGTTGTGGTAATATGCCTTAACGGTCGCGTAGCAATCGCAGGAGCTTTCCAACAGGCGCGGCCTCCAGTGCAGTATCTCTTGGAGGCGCTTAACCGCACGAATGGCCCTATGGAAGGCGTCTACGCTTTTCAGTCGGGGGATTCCAACTACGCAAATCTTCGGTGGAGCCACAAGGGCGTTACGCCGGTTGCTTATGATAGCGCCGGGCCGGCGGGCAGTTGCTCTTCCACCTGATCTCGAAGCTCTATGAACGCACCTCGATCATCATCACCACCAATCTTGCCTTCGGGGAATGGCCGAGCGTCTTCGCTGGCGATGCCAAGATGACCACCGCGCTGCTCGACCGCCTCACTCACCACTGCGAGATCGTCGAGACCGGAAACGAGTCCTGGCGCTTCAAAAGCCGATCTCAAAGCTAAAGCCGAAAAGCTAATCAGCCGCGCCCGATCAGGCTGTGCAACCCCGACCAGCTCCGCCTGATCGGGCGCTTACCGGCGTGCCTCCCACAACCGAAAGCCGGGGTCCCTTTTGCGCGAAAATACGAGGTCCGATTCCGCGTCATTGACAGCCAACGGCAGCGGCACCAAATTCGCTGGGCCGGCCGCCGGGATTTTGATCGGAACGCAGAAAACGAACTCGAGCCGGTGCACGTCGGGAGATTTGTGATGCACTGCCACATCCTTGAGCACGAGGTCGTGGGATGATGTCTGTGGTCGAGGTTTTGCCTATTGTGGAGGATGCCAAGTGAAGTCCCGATGCGGTCGGTTGCAACGGTCGCTGTCATTCATTTTTTTGGCGGATTTAATCTTGCTCGCGGCTCCGGCCGGCGCCGCCGACGCGTCCGGCCAAGCAGGTAGCTCAATCTGGCAGTGGGATCACCTCACTGGGGACTGGAATGGCGACCGGACGGCGCTTGAGGACAAAGGCATTAAGTTCACCCTCGATTACGTGAGCGAGGTCATGGATGTGGCGGGTGGCGGCATCCGCCAGGGCGCGACCTACGAAGGACGATTCGACGTCAACTTGGACCTCGATTTTGAGAAGATGGGTCGGTGGCAGGGTGGATCTGCCCATGTGACGGTGTATCAAATACACGATCTCAATGATCGCAATGTCGCCGCTGAGGTTGCCAGCCTCGGCGATCCGAGTAACATCGATGCGGTTCCGACGACGCGGCTCTTCACCGCCTGGGTCCAGCAAACGTTTGCAGACGGCAGTTTTGTCAGGTTGGGGCAGGTTGCGGCGGACGAGGATTTCGCAACGAGCAATTCAGCCGGGAAATTGCTAAACGGTGCGTTTGGATGGCCTGTGCTGAATGCCTCGGATTTGCCGAGCGGCGGACCGGCCTATCCGCTTGCGACGCTCGGTGTGGTTTCAGCCGTTTACCTCAAGCCGAAACTTGTCGTGCGCAGTGGGCTTTTCAGCGGCGACCCGGCCGGACGAGATTGCCAAAACGATCCGCAGGTTTGCAACCTACACGGCACCACCTTCAGTTCGGCCGGTGGCGCCCTGCTGATGGCCGAACTGGCGTACGAACTCAATCCGGACGGTGCTGCGGACGGGCCATCGGTTTCTTACAAGCTCGGCGGCTGGTATCACACCAGCACGTTTGCCGATGAGCGATATGGCCTGAGCGGTTCGGGCAGTGTGGTGCCGCTCGCGTCGCCTCAAGCGGTGGGTTCGGTCATGCATTCGGGGAACTGGGGTGTCTACGCGCTGGTCGACCAGACGCTGTTTGAGGGAAGCGGCACCAAAGTCGGTGGCTTCTTGCGCGGGCAGTTGGCGCCTTCTGACAGGAATCTGGTCGCGTGGGGTGTCGACGTAGGCCTGGCCTTTACGGGCCTATCGCCAACGCGCAAAGACGATACGTTGACCGTTGGCGTTAGTCATTCAGCTATCAGCCATGCGGCATCGAATCTTGATAGAGACACCGCAACCGAAACAGGCACAGCGTATCCGATACGTTCCGGCGAGACCATATTCGAGGTGAATTACGACTTCGTCGCGGCACCATGGTGGAATATTCAGCCGGATTTCCAGTACATTGTCCATCCCGGCGGAGGAGCTGCGGATGATGCGACCGGCCAGGCAATCCCCAACGCCCTCGTTGTTGGAGTCAGAAGCACCATCGACTTTTGAACTGCTCTCGCCGGAGTGACTCGCACGCGTTCGTTACATCAGATTTAAGGGAGCAATAAGCTTGGATGGCCGCTATGAGGTGCCAACGGAACGGCTGCTCTTAACATTGTCTTCCCGAAAAGCTGCCCGTCCACTTCCGGCCCCAAACGCGACGTCCGAGTAGTGGCTTGGCGATGTCCGGAGCTGGTGCAAGCCGGACCTGGCAAGAGATGGCATAGTTGTGGTCTTGTTTGGACAGGCGAGCGAACCGCAAAACTGGCGGCAGCAAGGCCGGCGCTAGACCATTGATATTGCTGTCGTCAAAACCTAGGGATTTTTAGCGCTACTCCCCAGCTTCGGAGAATGATCGGCGTTCAGAGAGCAATTTGCACGCTTGGGGCGCTGCGGCACTCCCCAGCCTTTGGCCACACACCCTGCAAACGCTGGGCTACCGGGAAGCCATGAGGGGACCGGAGAATTGTTTGGACTTTGAAGGTGGTAGCGGGAAGGGTGCTGGAGACTAACCTTCTCCGTTTTGGGAACCTTGAATGAGTGCAGAGCTGAGCTTCGCTCAGGGTTCAGTTTAGCGCCCCGCTGGCCAGAAACCCGCGGGGCGTCTACTCGTTGAGCAACAGGATGGCCGGCCGCTTCACACGTGCGAATACTTCGTTGCCACATCAGCCTAGCTGCAGCTAACACTATTGCAATTACAGAGCATCGGGCGGTGTTAACCAGTAATACTTAGCTGCCTCGAGCGGCGACGTGAGCAGGCCTCGGGCTCACCAACGCCAAGGTTGCCGCGGGAGCAGCTGTCGTATCGCCATCTGAGAGAGCACCGCAGACTGGCAGTGGAACTGGGGATGCCTGCCACAGCGGCAGCCCGGTCGATACCGCGACTTCAGGATCGGCCGTGAAGAGATTGGCGCCACGGCCGCGTAGCTTCAGCAAGATCGAGCTGTCCATGTCGCTATGAAGCCTCCTCAAGCCGAGTTCGTTGTAGACATGGCCGGTCGAGCCGGGATTGATGCCCGATATGACGACAGTCGACGCGCCGCTGTTGAATGCATAGAGCACAGCGGTGATCCCGTTCGAAAACTTCCGTGCATTGTCCAACTCGCTGTGGCGCGTGCCCATGACCGCCTCGTGCAGGGCAATGCGCTGGTACGTGCTAACCATCCGGAGCTGGTCGTACCGATAGTTAAATGCCGCGAGGCCATCGCGCAGGCGCTGCTCTCCGAACTGCCAGCGCATCACATACAGGATGCCGGTCTCTTCGCCGTTGAGAACGCGCCGTACGGCCACGGCATTGTCGTTCGTGCCGTCGACTTGGTTGAAATGGAGAAAGGTCGCGTCAGGTTTGGCGATGCCCCATTTCCTCGCCACCGACTGGGAACCGTTGACGGTGAGAACCGAAAAACTCTCGTCGAATCCCTTGGGGAGGTTAGATCCAGGGGCGGAGCCGACGACGAGCACTGGCCCGATGAACCGGGTCGGATGACGCGGGGGCTTGGGGCGGGAAAACCTGTAGACGAGTACTTCCTTGATCGTTCGTCTGATCTTGGAGTAGCTCATCGGAAGTCGTCACCGCTTGCCGAGTGCTTTGGCTTCCCGTTCCATTGTTGCCGTGTTAGCTCTCAGTTCCTTTGCCTGCTGGACTGTAATGCCTGACTTCTGGACTGTAATGCCTGCCTTCTTGGCAAGGTACTCGACCTCGTAGTCCTCACTGCCCGCCACTCGTTTCGTCCGCGCAAATGGGGCATTTGGCGATCTTCGCAGCCTGGGTCTAATGCTGCAGCGTGGCGATGTAACCCGCCAAGTTGTGGATGCGTTCCGTGGTCACCACCTCGCCCCCACTGGGGCCGTAGGTTTTTGCATCGTCCTCAAGGAATTGACGACCCCAGACCGGCATCTCGCGGTCGCCGTGGCTTGGTGTGGCGTAGCGGCCGTCAATGATTGCGAAGACCCTCGAATAGGGAAACGTCCCGCCATTGCGTTCGGAAAGGTGCGTCAGGTCGGCCGGACGCTTGACCAGCAGGTCGCGCAAGGGTCCGTCGCCCTTGCCGTCGATGCCGTGACAGACAGCGCAGGAGTTCAGATATTCTGCCTGGCCGTAACTCATTTCCTGCGCCCTAGACGCTTCCCAGGCCATGGTCGCGAGAATTGCTGCGATCAAAAATCTCATGTGCGCATCCACCGATTGATCGGCTGAGCCTACCGCGCCGACCAGCACATATCTTGATCCCGATCAATTGGGCGTCTGCATGGTCTTTGATTCAGCGCAATGAGCATACCGAACGGTCTTGTTATCGTTGTCATGGAATTTGACACAAGGACCGGGAGCAGCCGCCATGGCTTTCAGGACGATACTTACGGTTACGGGACCGCATATGGGTGACGACGATCTCAAACTCGCTGCCGAGCTTTGCGATGAGATCGGCGCCCATCTTGCTGTTCTTGTAGTTGCCATCGCCGCGCCGCCACCAGTCGGAGAGTATGCAGCAATCGTTTCAGAAGACTGGCTGAAGGAGCGGCAGGCCGATGAGAGGCGTTTGAAGAAGCGGGCCACTGCCGTGTCGGCTTTTCTGGCCAAAAGGGCGCTTTCGGCCGATGTCTCCAACGAATACCCGGAGGTTGGCGGGGCTGACGAAAGAATTGGTCGTCGTGCACGCTATGCCGACATTACGGTGATCGGACCGGAGTTGCTCGCTGGAGAGACGCTGAAGAATAAAGTGATCGAGGGCGTCTTGTTTTCATCCGCAAAGCCGCTGCTGATCGTTCCCCCGGGGACGCGCCCGACACTCAGGCCGAAACGGGTGCTGGTTGCGTGGGATGCTCGTCTAGAGTCATCGCGCGCCGTCCGTGAATCACTCGAAATGTTAATCGGCGCCGACCAAGTGCACCTTGCCATGGTCGACCCGGTGGAGGACGAATACCACCATGGACAGGAACCTGGTGCCGATGCCGCGGCCTATCTCGCCCGGCATGGCGTGAAGGTTACGGTCGACCGACTGCCGAGTTCAAACCATTCCGTCTCTGACGTTCTTCGCCAGCACGCGGTCGATACAGCAGCCGACCTGATGGTGATGGGCGCCTATGGCCATTCGCGATTGCGCGAGCGCATCTTCGGTGGCGTGACCCAGTCGATGCTTGAAGATCAATCGCTGCCTGTCTTTCTGGCGCGATGAAGTCTGACCGGCGTTCCGTGACGGTATTCTTGGATCGCTCGCTAGCGGTCACAAGGCGAAGTACCGTGAACATGCGTTCAGTTCCTTTGCGGTATCCGGCTCGGTCAGCGTACTGCACGGTCAGGTCGCAATGGAGGCTATCTGGACATCATTCCAGGGCCGAAGCCGCCCGAGCGCCCCATACCCATCCCCATCATCGGTAGGACAATCTCGTCAGCCGACTGCTTCTGCTCATCGCTCAGCTTTGCGTATAGTTTCTCGACGGCTGCCCTGACAGTCTTTACCTGTTCTAGACGTGCTTCGAGATGGGTCTGTTGGTAAGCCAGTCGCTCGGGCAAGGGCTTCTTCAGGAATTCACCATCCTGGAATTCCTTGAGCATCCCCTGCATCAGTGCATTGTGCGACTCGGCTGTGCTGCGGATCACACCGGCAAGTTCATCCCAGGAGGGGGTCTGCTCGTCCGTGATCTTCAGTTCCGTCTTGAGGAAAGCGAGGCGTCCGTCGATCCGATCGAACATCTCGTCTGAATCGTAGCCACCCATCGGGCCGCCCATACCCCATTGGCCCATCATCATTCGGCCCATTCCCCAACGATGCCACCAGCCAGAATCGTTGTCTTCAGCTCCGGCCGCGACAGGCATCGCGACAACGCTGAGCATCAGAACTGCGGAGGAAAGACCACGCAAATTGAACATCGATCGTCTCCTTCAGAGCGACTTCCGAACGCTAAAGAAACACCCGGTGGCGTTTGGCGGCCTTGACCTGCATCAACGAGCGCCAGCGAAATCGGTATCGCCGTAGGTGCGGATTGCTCGACAGCATTCGTATAGGGAGGGATCTCCATGCTCAGGGCCGCACGCGCTATCTGCAGCATGCCTTTGGTGGAACCAACGCATGCTGACGGGATTAGACGCGGGCGATTTGGCTGTGACTTGTGGGGAGGCCGCTAGTGGATAAGCGGATCGCTCACTCAATACCGAGCATTTCCGACAACGCCTGGCCTAGGAACAGGATGCGGTCAAGCGAAGGACCCTGCTCGATCCGCTCGAGAAATGAACCTAGGTTGGCAATTTGTCTCGTCTTGGAAGGCCTCAGCGCGCGGAACAAACGCGCCGAGGCGACCAGTCGTCACGCCTGTTACGCAGCTTTTACCGCAATCTTCTTCTCGGCCTTCTGGGCTTCGGCCGTCTTGGGCAACTTGACCGTCAGAACGCCCTTGGCGAAGTTTGCTTCGATCTTGTCGGCGTCGACGCCTTCAGGCAGCTGGAAGGAACGCTGGAAGGAGCCATACCGGCGCTCGGACAGATAGTAGTCTTTTTCCTTGTCCTCTTTCTGCTCGGTCTTCTCGCCCTTGATGGTCAGTGTGCGGTTGGCGAGTCTGATCTCAACGTTCTTTTCGTCGATGCCGGGCAGTTCGGCCGTGATCTCGTACTCCTTGTCCTTCTCGACCAGATCCATGGCCGGCGCGACTGACCAGCCCGCATTGTGCAGGGACGGCAGATCACGACCGAACAGGGAGCGCGTCGAAGGCAGCCGAAAATCGAAGGGATGGAAGTCGTCGAACAGTCGGTCGATTTCGCGACGCAGGCTTTCGAACGGAGTAGTCCAGTTGCCGGCCGGCGCCGGCCCAGTGCTCTTCTCTGTCTTGACAGGTAGTTTGGTGGCAGTTTCGGCCATGGCTCTTCTCCTTGGAGTGAGTTGATTGACAGGTACCGCCGCCTCCACCCTTCCACATTAGGTTTCCCAAGAGGCGCAGAGTTGGAGGTCAGCGGACCCGCTTGCCAGGTGTTGTCACCAAAATGGTCCATTGCTTCGCGAATCCGCGGTCTTGCCGCAGCTCATCGCGCCCACGTCGCCAAATCAGGCTCGGCCGAGCAAGGACAGGATCAGAGCCCTTGCGAGCGGAGGGCACATTGATTGGGATCAATGCCGACACAAAAATGTCCTTCGCCACAGCTCGAACGGAGATGCGCGACCAACGGATCGCATTGGGACATCGAAACGTCATCTGCCAGCAAGTGTGGGGCACTTCGAAGAGTAAAAGTGCTCGCGCTCAAATTCTACACAGGAGTACCCGAGTGTCGAGAAAGCCATCGGCGAGATGCCTCGCAAGCAACGGCGTCCCACAGAGATAGTCGTACACATCAGCTGCCAGCTAGCGCACGGCAAAGGATATGCGAAGCCGCCGCATTGCTTCCCGCTGGCGTCGACAATGATTTGAACCGGAACGACGAAGAAAGCAGCCCGCGGTCCCGCGTCGACGTCCTTGTCCTCCCCACTGACCAGGAAGCAACGATCTCCAGGGAAATCCTCAACGTTTGAACAAGAGCCCCGATGCGACCTCCATTTGCGCAAGACCGGTTGCTAGTCTAGCGGGGCAGGGGGGCGCCGAGCTTTCGCTGAACTACGACAAGTGTCGGGTCGTCGGGGTCAGCAGTGACACTAAATCCCATGTCGCGCTCGAGTTCGATCGCAGCACGGTTTTCTCGGCTTTCGATAGACTCGATTGTCTCGAGACCGATCCCGTCAGCATACTTTGCGATATAGGCAAGCAGTTCCCAACCGACGCCCATATGTTTGCGATCTGATCGAATGCAGATCGCGACCTCCCCGTGCCGATTGGCCTGGTCGCACGCCAGCGTTGCCACCGCGATCAGCATTTCCTCTGGAGAGAACGCAAGAAAATTGTGAATGCGAGGGTCATCAGACCGCGTCATAGCTACGAGCCGCTCATGAGAAACTTCTTTCACTCCGCCAAGAAAGCGGAAGCGCAGGTCTTCCGGCGTCACATGGGTGAAGAATTTCGCCAGGGCCGGCTCATCCTGGGGGCGTGCGCGGCGTACATCGAAGCGAAACCCTGTATGCGTGGCAAGCGTGCTACCCATCATTATCTCCCAGGTTCGAGGTTGTGTTGCGGCGCGGCTGTCTCGTCTCTTTTCGAGGCACGCGCCCTTACTCGCTCATGATTTGAAGCGCGTCCTGCTTGACGATTTCTATGCTGCGCAGGCTCAGCAGGCGGATAACGCCCTTGTCCTTCAGCCGGGTGAAGACTCGCGACACGGTCTCGATTGTGAGGCCGAGATAGTCGCCGATATCCATGCGCGACATTGGCAGCTCGACCTGCCGCAATCCGCCTTGCCGCTCTGCTATGTCGACTAGGAACGCCGCGACCCGTTCGATGGCATTCTGGCGACCGAGGACAAGGAGGTGTTCCTGGGCCCTGGTCAAGCCTCTGAGGGCCAGGGGCAGCAACTGGCCGGAGACATCCGCCCCGGCACCAAATCGATAGACACGGATGCCGGTTGCGTTGATAGCTTCGGCGAAGAAATGGTGTGTCGTGTCAGCTTCGAAACCGAATGTCTCGCCAACCAAGTGGAAGGCACTTATCTGTCGGCGACCGTCGGCAAGGAGACGATAGGTGCGGACCGCGCCGAACTCGACCTGATAGAGACCTCCGGCCTTTTCGCCCTGCGCATAGATTTCCGAACCGGCCTGGAAGAAGTTGAGTGGCTGCAACGGCACGAAATCAAGAACTATGGGCAAATTTGGCTGGGAGGGTTGTGACGGCAATGAAATCCTTGAGGCGATATGGGTTTGCATGCCTGTTTCCCCGGTTGATCCGTGACAACAGCAATCGCGCGAATCGGGGGCGTGCGAAATTCGGTTATGTCCCTACGGGAAACTACGTAGACATGGGCCCGAACGTCGATGCGGCCAGCCGTTGGCACAGAGCAACGTCATCGTGACCTAGTCAGTTTGAAAACAGCCGATTGACAGTGCCTTGCTTGAGCAGGGAGCGGGTCATGCCGCCGAAAGCCCATTCGCGGATCCGGCTATGACCGTAGCCGCCGGCGACCACAAGTTCTGCATCGATCGCAGCGGCGAGCTCGGCGACGGCTTCGCACGGGTCTGCACCGCCGACGCCTATGACCTCGGATCTTGCTTTGATGCCATGCTTCGCCAAGAACCGAACAACGTCTCCGGTACTTTCGCGGGCGTTTATCTGGTCCGGTTCTTCGATCGTCGCCACCAGTACATGCTGTGCGCTGGCCAAAAAGGGCAGTGCATCGCTGACTGCGCGCCGGGCTTCGCGCGCGTCCTTCCACGCTACAAGAACGTTCTGCGGGTTGAGCGGAGCAAGTTTGTCGGCCGCAAGCAGCACCGGCCGACCCGCCGACAGCACCAAACTGCCAGCATCGACTATGCGGTGGCGGTCGCTGGCGATGCCCCTTGCCGGATTTCCTGTGACGATCAGATCGGCGGCGCGACCATGCGTCGCGAGCAGACGTGTCGGATCTCCGATCTCCTCGCACCAGGACGCTTTGTCTCCGACAATGGACAGGAATTCTTCCCTTAGAATTTTCAGGCGATCCTCGATTTCCGCCCTGCGTTGACGCAATATCTCCGCCGCGGCCATGCTGCCATGGTCACCGGGAACGAACACGTAAGCATCAGCCGAGGCAAAACCGATCAGTGTCGCTTCGAACCTTCGAGCCAATTCGCGGGCATATGTCGTTCGTGGTGCTGCCGGTGAATCGATATCGAGTTGAACCATTATGGTGTTGAAGGTCATTTCTTTGCTCCTGGACTCGTCTTCAGGAATGCGGTGAAGCCAGTTTTTGTTCTGATGCATGGCCAAGACCCTAAGCAAAGCTGTGCCCGGGCACGATCGGCCTCGCTGTCGTCGTGCCTACATCGTCATCTCGGGCTCCAGCGCCCGTTCCTTTGCCAGTTCTGGAATTTCGGTCATGGTCGCCTCGGTCAACAGCAGAACACTGGCGACCGACACGGCGTTTTCAAGCGCGATGCGCACCACTTTGGTCGGGTCGATAATGCCGGCCTCGACGAGGTCGACGTATTCTTTGCGTCCAGCATCGAATCCGAAATTGCCGGTGCCTTCAACCATCTTGGCAATCACAACCCCGCCGTCGACAGCTGAATTCTCGGCGATCTGCCTGACCGGTGCTTCGAGAGCTCGCTTGAGGATCTGTACGCCGGTCCGCTCGTCGCCTTCGCAATGCCGTTCCTCGTCAGCCACGGTCGTGATGCACCGCAATAGGGCAAGGCCGCCGCCTGGCACAATACCTTCGGCGACTGCGGCTTTGGTGGCGCTGATAGCGTCGTCGAGGGCTTCCTTCTTTGACTTCATCTCGGCTTCGGTCGGCGCGCCGACCTTGATGACGGCGACACCGCCCGCAAGCTTGGCCAGCCGCTCCTGCAGCTTTTCGCGATCGTAGTCGCTGGTCGTGTTCTCGATCTCGCGCCGGATCTGTTCAACACGACCCTTGATTGCTTTGCCGTCCCCGCCACCGCCGATGATCGTCGTGGTGTCCTTGTCGATGACTATCCGCTTTGCACGCCCCAGCTGCTCCATCGCGACATTTTCGAGTTTGAGCCCGAGATCGTCGGAAATGATCTGTCCGCCGCTCAGGATGGCGATGTCCTGCAGCATGGCTTTGCGGCGATCGCCGAAGCCCGGCGCCTTGACGGCACAATTCTTGAAGGTGCCCCGGATCTGATTGACGATCAGGGTTGCAAGCGCTTCGCCCTCGACCTCTTCGGCAATTACAAGCAGGGGCGACCCCGACTTGGCCACGGCTTCCAGCAGCTTAATGAGGTCGTTGAGCGAAGCGATCTTCTTTTCGACGATGAGGACGACCGCGTCCTCCAAGACTGCCTCCATCTTCTCGGGATCGGTCACGAAATACGGTGACAGGAATCCGCGATCGAACTGCATGCCTTCGACGACGTCCAGAACGGTTTCAGTGGTCTTCGACTCTTCGACAGTGATGACTCCTTCGCCGCCGACCTTTTCCATCGCCTCGCCGACCAACTGACCGATGAGCGGGTCGTTGTGCGCTGAGATCGTTGCCACTTGTTCCTTCTCTCGCCTGGTCGAGACCGGTCGAGATATCTGCTTGAGTGTATCGATCGCGCGTTTGGTGGCGCGATCAAGGCCCCGCTTGATGTCGATCGCGCTGGCGCCGGCGACGACGTTGCGAACGCCGTCGGCAAACATTGCGTGAGCGAGGATGGTGGACGTGCTGGTGCCGTCGCCGACCATTTCACCGGTCTTCTCGGCTGCCTGTCTCAGCATCCTGGCGCCGAGATTTTCTTCCGGGTCCTTCAGGTCGAATTCCTTGGCAATCGTCACCCCGTCATTGCAAACGATCGGGGCACTCCATTTCTTTTCGATCAGTACAGACTTCGAGCGCGGCCCAAGCGTTACTCGTACGGCATCGGCGAGTTGGGTCGCGCCGCGAAGGATCTTTTCGCGCGCGACTGAACGGAACAATATCTGTTTGTGAGCCATGACCGCCTCCGAACCTGTTAGCCAGTTTCAACTAAACAGGCATCCCGTCGGTTGGCCTTGATACGCATCAAACGCGATCGCGGACCATGTTCACGAGGATCAATGAGGGCGGCCACCGCTGCGTTGCGCCAGGTCCCGAACATGGGCGCAGAATTCCTCATCCGGCCAGAGCTCTTTTGGCGACGCGATGCGCATGTCGATGCCGACCTTGGCGGCTCCGAGTGCAAGCGACAGCGCGACATTATCCGTCCCTCACCGACGAAAGTGACGGTCATGTCCGACAGATGCTTGTGCGTGAATTCACGCATGGTCATCAAATCGGCGAGGATCTGCGTCGGATGCGCCTCGTCGGTGAGACCGTTGTAGGCCGGCACGCCAGCATGCGCGGCAAGCAGTTCGGCCTGATGTTGGCCAAAGCCGCGATACTCGATCGCGTCATACATGCGGCCGAGCACGCGCGCTGTATCCTTCATGGATTCCTTGTGGCCGATATGGCTGCCCGTGGGCCCGAAATAGGTGACGTGAGCGCCCTGGTCGTAGGCCGCGACTTCGAACCCCGTCCGTGTGCGCGTCGAATCCTTCTCGAAGATCAGAGCGATGTTTTTCCTGACGAGACGCGGGATCTCGTGCCCGGCGAGCTTGGCCGCCTTGAGGTCAGCGGCCAGCTTGAGAAGAAAGCGGATTTCGTCGGCCGTGAGATCGTCCAGGGTCAAGACGGAGCGGCCATGAAGGTTGATCGACATGTGGATTTCCTCTCTGGTCAAGTCGCGTCGCGGACAATCGGACAGGTCATGCAGTGGCCGCCGCCGCGGCCGCGACTGAGTTCGGCGCCCTCGACAGTGATCACTTCAATTCCGGCTCGACGCAGGTGTAGACGTTGCGGTCGTATCCGATGACCACTCCGGGCTCGACCGCAACGACATTGTTGCCATCATCCCATTGCTCGCGCTCGGCCTCGTAACGGTCGCCACCTGTGGCGATGATGCGCAGCGACTTCAGACCAAGGGCTTCAGCAACCACTGCGGTGAACGGTTTGGTCTCAGCGGTGACCTCGACCGCCGCTTCTCCATCGCCCGGCCGCAGCGAGAAGGTGCGCAACCGCTCAACGACGGGCGGATACATGGTGACCAGGTCGCGATCACAGAAGGTGAAGACGGTGTCGAGATGCATGAAACTGCGATCGCGTGGCATCAAGGCGGCAATCACGCGCGTCCCCTCGCCAGCCGCGAAGAGGCTGCGCGCCAAGTCGCCCACGGCTTGCGGCGTGGTGCGCTCTCCCATGCCGACGAGAACCGTACCGCCCCCGATCGGCATGACATCTCCGCCTTCAAGGCTGGTCCCTGTTCCCAAGTCTGGCGACACGAAAGGAGCCCCACTTTCGCGAAAGTGGGGATGGAAGCGGTACACGGCTTCGACATTGGCCGCTTCCGGGCGCCTGGCGGGCCAGTACATGGAATTGACCGAGACCGAACCGTAAATCCAGCAGGAGCTGTCACGGGTGAAGAGCTGGTTCGGCAGCGGCGGCAGCACGAAGTCCTGGGGGAGGAGCGTCCTTCCAGTCAGGCCTTTGGGTTCAAAAGGAAGCTCCGCCCGGGCGATGCCGCCGACAAGGTAAGATGCCAGCTGCCCTGACGGCATCTCGTTGAGCCATCCCCGCATCTCGCCGACCATATCCAGCCCAACGACGCCGGGATGGACCCGGCGGTCGAGGAGCCAGTCGCGGGCCTTGGCCAGGCTCATTGTCTCCGCGAGGAGTTCCCCGAAGGAATGCACCAGAACGCCGCGTTCGCGCAACGCATCCACGAAGACGTCATGCTCCTGGCGGGCCCGCTTGACCCACAGGACGTCGTCGAAAAGCAGCGCCTTGCAGTTCTCCGGTGTTAGCCTGCGCAGGCTGAGGTCAGGACGATGGACCATCACCTCGCGCAGACGGCCGACTTCGGAGTGGACACCCAGGTTCGTCATCGAACGAATCCTTTCACAGCGGGCTGATGGCGCCGGTCCACATCTCGTAAACGGCGAGGATGGCGACAGCGATCAGGGTTCCGGCGAGCGCCGCTTCGGCAGGATGGAACACGCGCTGATTGGTTTCACGGCGCGCCCAGATGTAGAAGATGATGCCTGGCGCGTAGAGGATCGCGCACATGAAGAGGTAGGCCGGCCCTGCCGCGTAGACGAGCCACAGCCCGTATACCGTTGCCAGCAACCCGGCGAAAAGCGGTCCGATGC
The DNA here is from genome assembly GCF_056403835.1 of Mesorhizobium sp. P2_E6. Lineage (NCBI taxonomy): Bacteria > Pseudomonadati > Pseudomonadota > Alphaproteobacteria > Hyphomicrobiales > Phyllobacteriaceae > Mesorhizobium > Mesorhizobium sp. P2_E6. The sequence continues at coordinate 127,316 of NZ_JBFUEQ010000015.1, read as the reverse complement.
GCTGTTCGCCACTCTCGTAGCTCTCTCCGGTCAGCGCGAGCTTGGCCGCATAAGCTCCAGAGAAGATGTAAGGAACCAGGATTGCGGCCGACGCGATGTAGAACAGCGCCTGATAGGTGCTTTGCGCGAAAAGCGTGATTACCAGGAAAGCCTGGACGAGCAGGTTGGTGATAAGAAGCGAAGTCGACGGCACGCCGCGCCCGCTCTCCGAGCCGAAGAATTTCGGCATCGTCCCGTCCTTGCCGGCGACGTGCGGAATTTCGGCTGCAAGCAGCGTCCAGCTCAGGAAGGCGCCGATCACCGACACGACAAGCGCGATGTTGATTAGGACAGCCCCCCAGGGACCGACGACCGCCTCCAGCACGCCCGCCATGGACGGGTTCTTCAGCGCGGCGAGGTCAGGTTGGCTGAGGATGCCGAGCGACAGCAGCGACACCAGGGCGTAGAGGGCGAGACAAGTGAAGAAGCCGAGGACTGTCGCCATGGCGATGTCTTTTCGGCGCTCAGCCCGGCCGGAGAATACGCTAGCGCCTTCGATGCCGATGAAGACCCACAGGGTCACCAGCATCGTGCTCTTCACCTGGGCGGTGATCGAGCCGAGACCGGCGTTGCCGAAACCGGTGAAGTCGAGAGACCAGACTTGCAGTTTGAAGGCGACGGCAACAACCCCAACGAACAGGACGATTGGAGCGATCTTCGCCACCGTGACGATGAGGTTCACGACGGCGGCCTGCCGGATGCCGGCGAGAACCAGGGCATGGATCAGCCACAGCAGGATCGATGCGCCGAGCCAGCCTGCCAGGTATTTCCGTCACCGAAGGCCGGGAAGAAATAGGACAGGGCGCTAAAGACGATCACCGCGTAGGAGACGTTGCCGACCCAGGCGCTGATCCAGTAGCCCCAGGCGCTGTTGAAGCCGATGAAGGGGCCGAAGCCCGCGCTGGCATAAGCGTAGGGCCCGGCGTCGAGCTCGGGCTTGCGGGTTGCAAGCGATTGATAGACGAACACCAGCGCCAGCATGCCGACGGCGGTGATCGCCCAGCCAATCATGACGGCAAGAGGACCGGCCCCGGCGGCCATGTTCTGCGGCAGGCTGAACACGCCAGAACCGACCATCGACCCAATGACCAATGCGGTCAGAGAACCGAGTCGAAGCTTCGGCGACGCCGACGTCGCGACTCCAGGGATAGGGATGTTGATTCCGGCAGTAGTCATGATGCTCTCCCAAATTTGAAGGCTCTGATGGGAGGCATTAAACAGGAAGACAAGGCTGGCAGCTTTGATACGGGTCAATAGCCGTTGGCTGAACAGCAAAGGCAGCCTTAGGGTGCCAAGCCAGTTTTCCCGATCGCCGTGCCTTGGGTAGATTTCGGTCCGACATTGCCAATTCAACCTGACAACCGCCGACATTTGCATCGGCGGCGCCGATCATGCTTGCGCCGGTCAGTTTGATCTGGCGCAAGGACGGCGGGTGATGCCAAGAGCAGGATGACGGTCGGGATGTAGAGCGCTTCCGCTGCCGTCCTGAAAGAGGATCACCATGAAAACAATATCGAGGAGTGCAGCGCTCGGGCTTGCTGCCGCAATGCTCGTGGCCGGCAGTGCGGGCGCCGTCCAGGCTGCGGCGCTTGTCCAGATTTCGCTGTGGGACAAAGGCGCGAGCATGGAGATGCCTATGGGTCTCGCCTATGCGGTGCCGGGCCTCGATCTCGCAAAGGCGACTATGGGCATCACGGCTTCGCCAGGTGCTGTGAAGGCCGGGGAGGTCACATTCAATGTGAAAAATGACTCCAAGGACACCGTCCACGAAATGATCGTGATGTACCTTGCGGATCCCGGCAAGCCGCTTCCCTACCTTGAGGCCGAGAACCGGGTCGACGAAGACAAAGCTGGCGACAAGGGCGAGGTCTCGGAGCTCGATCCCGGCAAATCAGGCGCATTGACCGTCGAACTGAAGGCTGGAAAATACCTGCTTATCTGCAACGTACCAGGTCACTATGGAGCCGGTATGTGGGCCGAGTTCACCGTCGATCCATAGGCCTTGGGCCACCTGGCAACCCTTTGGCCTGCGACTGTCGCAGTTTTTGAAAGCTCGCCGGGATCGCTGGTCTTGTCGGTTTGGCCGCCGCACGACGGCAAGGTTACGACCGAAGGCAAAGTCAACGGCTGGGCCGAACGCTGGCTCGACCAAACAGACTGGGCGGTCTCGGCGTTGTTTTCCGCGGCGTATGGAGCGCGTCATGAGAGCAATGATGCTTGAAAGCGTCGGCACCCCTTTGAAACTGGTCGACAGGCCCGATCCGATACCTGGGGTGGGCGAGATCGGGCTTAAGGTCGAGGCATGCGCGGTCTGCCGGACCGATCTGCATGTGGCGGATGGGGATCTGCTTCATCCAAAGCTGCCGCTCATCCCGGGTCATGAAATCGTCGGCATCATCGATTCTGTTGGCAAGGGCGTCGCGCGTTCCAGGATCGGGCGCAGAGTGGGCGTGCCTTGGCTCGGGCACACTTGTGGGCGTTGTTCCTACTGCGTCGCAGGGAGTGAAAATCTTTGCGATCAGCCAGATTTCACGGGCTATACGCGCGACGGCGGCTTCGCCAGCCGTGCCATTGCAGACACCCAATTCGCCTTCGATCTGGACCCAGATGCCGACCCCGTATCGCTGGCGCCGCTGCTTTGCGCGGGCCTGATCGGCTGGCGATGCCTGAGGAAAACCGGTGATAGCAAGCGGCTCGGGATTTACGGCTTCGGCGCCGCCGCGCATATCGTCGCCCAGATCGCGATCTGGCAAGGTCGAGAGGTTTTCGCTGTCACCCGGCCGGGCGACAAAGAAGCACAGGAATTTGCGCGCTCGCTCGGAGCAGCTTGGGCAGGCGGTTCGGATGAATCTCCGCCCAAGCAGCTCGATGCCGCGATCATCTTCGCTCCTGTCGGTGACTTGGTGCCGATCGCGTTTCGTGCTGTCCGCAAGGGTGGCCGGGTGGTTTGCGGCGGCATTCACATGAGTGACATTCCAGCGATGGCATACGCATTACTCTGGGAAGAGCGTGAACTTGTATCGGTGGCAAACCTGACGCGCCGCGACGCGGAAGAGTTCTTTCCCATTGCAAAGCGCGCGCAGGTTCGCACGCATACCAAGGTCTATCCGCTGGAACAGGCCAATCAGGCGCTGGACGATCTGAGGGAAGGGAGGTTGACCGGCGCCGCCGTGCTGGTGCCGTGATTAACATTCAACGAGCGTTATCTTGCCCGTTCACCCAGTCCGTGCAGTTGCCGGATCCACTTCGCGCGGGTCGCATCGCTGGTGCCCGCGACCATGCCGAACAAGGTCTCGCGTACCGGACTGATGCCTACAAAATGCAGGATGCTTCGCCGTATGGCGGCGATACCGTGACCGAGGAACCATAGTCGGTAAAGAACGGAAGGCATTCCCATCGTCACCACGAGGCGCGCGGAGCGTCCGCGAAGCAGTGCCTTGGTGAAGCCGCCACCTTTGTCCGGGTAGGCAAAGGCCGTTCCTGGCCGCATGACCTGTTCGAGAAATGCCTTGAGCAGAGCCGGCATGGTTCCGAGCCACAGCGGAAAGACAAAGACGATGTGCTCAGCCCAGACGATCGCTTCGACTGCGTCCTTCAGTTCGTCGGGAACCGCATCATGTTCGAACGCCTGCATCGTCCGCAGCATTGGGAAATCAAGCGTTGCCAGATCGATCCGGCGAACGGCATGCCCCGCCTTTTCCGCGCCCTCGCCATAGGCCTTGGCGAGACCGCGGCAGAGTCGGTCCGGGGACGGGTCGGGATGGCCGACCACAATCAGGATGCGTCGCGACATGGTCTACTCCCAGGGAGCTTGGCCCCGAGGCGTCAAGGCCGTTCTACCCGCGCCACCTGGTAAGTGTGCATGGCGCCGCTGCGTTGGATCGACACATATTCACCGGTCACGAAGCGTTCGTCGCCAAGATGGAAGCCGATCTCGTCGTCGCGATCGCCTTCGGCATAGTCGAAATACCACTGTCCTCCGGGCTTGCGCCTCAGCCGGCCGATCACGTCTTCCTCGCCGGTTCGAAACCTGCGAACACTGCAGGAGGCCCTGTGCAACTTCCATTCGTCGGCATCGATTCGGCCTTCGTCGGTCAACGGAGCCAGCACGTCATAGCCCTCTTGGCGGTCACCTTCCAGATGGCCCTTTTCACGGGCAAGCAAGAGCCGGATATGCCGGAATTTCTCGGTAAGGTCATTCAGCTTGGTCATGGCAAACTCCTTTGACCGAGTTTCATAAAGCGGCGACAGCACTTGACTTTGATCCGCGTCAAAGAAGGGTGAGAGGCTCGTTTCTCGTAGACGCTCGGCAGCGCTGTAGCCAGCGATCACAGCGACCAGGGTTGCGGCGGCCAGCGGCGACCAGAACCTGATCGGACCGGCAAACACCGCCAGTGACAGGTGACCGATCGTATTTGCCGCCAGCGCCGCCAGCAGCGCCTGACAGATCGTATACACGGACCGAATGCGTGATCAGCCGCAACGCACCGAGCAGGCGATTCGCCGACCAGCACCGATACCGCATCCGAGTGCTGGGTGCGGCCAGAATCCCGCCGAGCGCTGGATATTCCAAAGGTACGAATGCTGGCCGTGCGGCTGCGATCGGGCACCTCCCGCTCCCGCCAGCCGCGTTCTCCAGACCGACGAGCAAGCCAATTGCCAGGGCCAGTCCGAGCCGGGCAATGAACGGATCCATGGTGCGGCAATTTTCAGGCGGCGACCGTCGGAAGGCGGTCGCGAACCCACCTGACGATCTGGCCTGCTGTCATTGCGCCGGATGTGCGTGCGGTTTCTCGTCCGCCATGAAAGAGGATCATGGTCGGGATGCTGCGAATGCCGAACCTGGCCGCAACAGCCTGCTCATTGTCAGAATTGAGTTTGATCAGACGAACACGCGGCTCCAGTTCATTTGCTGCTGCATTGTAAGCCAGCGCCATCATCTTGCAGGGGCCGCACCACGGTGCCCAGACGTCGACGACAACGGGCAGGCTGCTACGAGTAATCTGACGATTGAAGGTCTCGGCGTCGACGTCCTGGGGGTGCCCCGAAAACAGTTTGGTCCCACACTTTCCGCATTTCGCCTCCCCCGCATTGCGAGCCGGCGGCAGGCGGTTGACCCCGCCGCATTTGCTGCAAACCACCAGGTTCTGCTGTGCCAAGGCCATTCACCGATTTGTGGTCATCTACTATGCGCGCCCGAAACGTCCATCGCCAAGAGTGCGCAGCGCGTTGAGAATAACCGCCACGTCGATCCCTTCCTGCAGCAATGCGCCTGCCACTGGCGTGATCTGCCCCATGGCCGCCGCAGCCATCGCTATCGCCGAGAGCGCCAGCCCGACAACGATGCTTTGCAGGGCGATCGCGCGCGTGCGTTGGGCGACCCGCACCGCCTCGGCGACAGGCTCCAGCCGGTCAGCGAGAACGATGACATCCGCCGCCTCGGAAGAGGCCGTCGCCCCGCGCGCGCCCATGGCGACGCCGACCGTCGCGGCGGCAAGAGCGGGTGCATCGTTGATGCCATCACCGACCATCATTGTTGGTGCCGTTGCTTTCTCGGCCTCTACAGTCGCGACTTTATCCGCTGGAACAGCATCTGCGACAATGACATCCAGATCCAGCATGGAAGAAATACGCTTTGCGGCGGCACCGTCATCACCTGTCAGCATGACCATGCGCGTGATGCCAGCCGAACGCAGATTGGCGAGCGCGTCGTGAGCATCGGCACGCAGCGCATCGCCGAAGGTGAAAATGCCGGCAAGGTGATTGCCGAGCGTGACAAAAACCCTCAACACCGGCTGGTCCCGGTATCGGTCTTCACCGCCTTTCGCCCATCTGGGCAGTGGTTTGTCGCCGAGCACGAGAGCCTGCGATCCCGCCGCGATGGACATGCTTTCGACCCGACCCTTCAGGCCCGCGCCCCGATGCTCGCGGACATCATGCGGATGCGAAAGCATCAGCTGCCTCCCGCGCGCCGCCCGGATGATCGAGTCTGCGAGCACATGGTGCGAGGCCTGTTCCAACGATGCCAACAACTGCAGCAGATGGTCGGCATTGCAGCCGGGTTCAGCTTCGATTTCGATGAGCTCGGCGCCGCCGATGGTCAAGGTGCCGGTCTTGTCGAAGATCGCGGTCCGAACCTGCGCAAGGGCCTCCAGCGCCGCCGAACCTTTCATCAAGATACCGGCGCGTGCAGCGCGGGACACGCCGCCGATGAAGGCAACAGGTGCGGCGAGAATGAGGGGGCAGGGCGTCGCGACGACCAGCACGGCGAGCGCCCGGATCGGATCGCCGGAGATAAACCACGCGATGCCGGAAACCAGCAAGGTGGCCGGCAACAGGAACAGGGCAAAACGGTCAGCCATGCGTATGAAGGGCGCTTTGGCGGTCTGCGCCGCCGCGACCATGCGCACGATCGCCGCATAAGTGCTCTGTTCTGCGAGGGCGGAAGCCCGCATGCTGAAGGTCTCGCCCGCGTTGACGGTGCCGCTGCGGAGCGTGTCGCCAGCGCTGCGCGGCACCGGCAATGGCTCTCCGGTCACCGCAGCCTCGTCGAGCGAGGCCGAAGCATCCAATAGGATGCCGTCGACGGGAAGCAGTTCTCCGGCACGTACCAGCAGAGTGTCGCCGACAGCGACCTCTTCGATGGGGATGGTTTCTGTTCCTTTTGTCGCCTTGCGATGTGCGACACGCGGCGACCGGTCGGTGAGTGCCTTGAGGTTCCGCTCGGCGCGGCCGCGGGCAAAATCTTCGAGCACGGTGCCGCCGGCATACATGATCGCGACAACCACCGCGGCTAGCGATTGGCCAAGCAGCAGCGCGGCGGACATCGAAACCAGCGCAATTGCATCGACACCGAAGCGGCCGATCCAGAAATCACGCAGAATGGAGATGGCGAGAGCCGCCACCACGGGCAAGGTCGCCATCGTCCAGATTGTGTCGGCCTCGATTGGTCCCAATCCGGTTCGCCAGACCCCGATTCCAACGGCGAGACCCAGGATGGCAATGACCAGCAATGCGCGCCGCAGCGCCGACTCGTTCATACAATGTCCCACAACCCTGATGGCCCTGGCGCTAGAGTTCGCGGACCATCTCCTCGAGCAGGCGCCGCACATCGTTCGCGACCTGCGCAAGCTCACGATTGCTGATAGCGCCCATTGAAGCGACCGGATCCACCGCTGCGACCTCTACCTTTCCTGGTCCGACCTCCGTGACGATTACGCTGCAAGGCAGCATGGTTCCGATCTTGTCTTCGGACTGAAGCGCCCGCCATGCGAGATGCGGATTGCACGCGCCCAGGATAACATAGGGCCTGAAATCTACGCCAAGCTTGGCCTTCATGGTCTGCTGGACGTCGATCGAGGTCAGAACGCCAAACCCCTTGCTTGCGAGCTTGTCGGTCACGTGGTCGATTACCGCCGTGAATGGCATGGCGACGATCTTGCTAAAATAGTAACCCATCTAACTCTCCAAACGTTGATCGCAACAGCTCGTCGCCACTTTGCGAGTGACCTTGCGTAGGAGCTAATCGCGATGGCCGCAGAACGCTTTGATCCAACGCAACGAACGGGCAAGATCGACTAGGCGATTATCGCCCACGAATGGGAGACATAACGGGTGACGATCCGAAATCTCGAACATGCGTTCGCTCCGAAGTCGGTTGCCGTGTTTGGGGCATCTTTGCGTGACGGCTCGGTCGGCCGTGTCGTCTTCGACAACATCGTCAATGGCGGCTTCGAAGGCGATATCTGGCCGGTCAACCCGAAATATTCCGAGGTCGCGGGTCGCCGCTGCTATTCCAAGGCGGCGGACCTTCCGGGTGTTCCGGACCTCGGTGTTATCGTCACGCCCCCTGGGATAGTTCCCGCCATCGTGCACGACCTTGCTGAAAAGGGCACGCGGGCGGCAGTTGTCATCACGGCTGGGCTGACACGTGAAAACGGCCTGCGCCAGGCGATGCTCGATGCCGCCAAGCCCAGTCTGTTCCGCATCATCGGGCCGAACACGGTCGGACTGATGATCCCGCCCGTCAAACTCAACGCCGGATTTGCACACATGGCCGCCAGGCCCGGCAACATCGCGCTGCTGTCGCAATCCGGCGCCATTGCCACGTCGCTGATCGACTGGGCGGCACACAACAATGTCGGCTTCTCGCAGATCGTCTCTCTCGGCGACATGGCGGATGTCGACGTGGGTGATTGTCTCGACATGCTGGCGGGCGATGCGCACACGCGCGCCATCGTGATGTATCTCGAAACCATTCCCAATCCGCGCAAGTTCATTTCGGCCGCCCGTGCCGCTGCACGCATCAAGCCGGTCATCGCGATCAAGTCTGGCCGCCACGAGCAATCAGCCAAAGCGGCCGCGACCCACACTGGCGCGCTGTCGGGCGCCGATCGCGTCGTCGATGCGGCATTGCTGCGCGCAGGCATCCTGCGCGTCAAAGGCCTGGCCGAGTTGTTCGATGCGGTTGAAACGACCGCCCGTTTCGCTCCGCTCGAGCGGACCCGGGTCGGCATCGTCACCAATGGCGGGGGCGCCGGTGTGCTCGCCGTCGATGAACTCATCGACTGCAAGGGCGAACTGGCCGAGCTCTCGCCAGAGACAATCGCCCGCCTGAATATCGCCCTGCCGCCTACATGGTCCCACGCCAATCCGGTCGACATCATCGGCGACGCCTCGCCGGAGCGCTACAGGGCCGCCGTTGAAGCCGTAGCGGCTGATCCCAGGGCCGACGTTGTCCTGGTCATGAACTGCCCGACGGGGCTTGGCTCGCCGCTAGCGGCAGCGGGCGCAGTGGCAACACTTTCCAAGGACGGCAAGATCGGCGGCAAACCGGTCCTGACCTGCTGGCTTGGCGAACACACGGCGCGCGAAGGGCGACGCGTTCTTCAGGACGCCGGCATTGCCAGTTTCGAGACGCCCGCCGATGCCGCAACCGCAGTCTCCTACCTGAGCGAATGGTCGCGAGCCCAGCGGGCATTGATGCGGACGCCCTCGAGTCGCAGCGAGGACACAACGAGCGACCGGGAAGCCGTGCTTGCCATATTCAGGCAGGTCGCCAGGGAAGGCCGGCGATTACTAACCGAGCCCGAAGCCAAGGCGGCGATCTCCGCCTATGGGATTCCGGTGCCCGAGACGATCGTCGCCAGATCTTCCACCGAAGTGGAGGCGGCGGCTGGGCGGCTTCTCAGGGCATCCAAGCAGGTCGTCGTCAAACTGCTGTCCAAGACGATCTCGCACAAGTCGGACGTTGGTGGGGTGGTGCTTGGCATCACTGCCGCCGCCGCCGCCGGCGAGGCCGCACGCTCAATCGAGGTGGGTGTGCGCAAGCACGCTCCGCAAGCCGATATCGAGGGCTATGCAGTCCAGCCGATGGTGATACGAAGACAGGCGCAGGAATTGATCCTTGGCGTCAGTCGCGATCCAATCTTCGGCCCGGCGATGCTGTTTGGAGCCGGTGGCGTCGCGGTTGAGGTGACGGACGATACCGCGATCGCACTGCCGCCGCTCGACGATGTTCTTGCCGGTGACTTGATCGGGCAAACGCGGATCGGTCGCCTGCTTGCCGGGTTCCGAGATCGCAAGCCGGCGGATCGGCAGGCGATCGTTGCCGCGCTGAACGGCCTGTCCCAGATGATCGTCGACTTTCCGTGTCTCGTTTCGATGGACATCAACCCGTTGCTGGCCGACGCCGAGGGTGTAATTGCGCTCGATGCCCGCATCGAGATCGAGCCCGCGCGGGTGGAGGAGCCTGGCCCCAACCCGACGCTTGCCATCAGGCCCTATCCGTCGGATTGGGAAAAGGAGTTTTCGACCGGCGGCACGCACTATCATATCCGGCCTATCAAGCCGGCCGATATCGCGCTCTATCCCGAATTCCTAGCCAGGGTTTCGCCTGACGATCTGCGCCTGCGTTTTCTGTCGCCGCGCAAGAGCTTCTCCGACCAGATGCTGAAGCGACTCACCCAACTCGACTACGATCGCAACATGGCTTTCGTCGCTCTGGAGACGAGCTCTGGCGCATTGGCGGGTATCAGCCGTCTGTCTTGCGATCCGGACCACGTTGCTGCCGAATACGCCTTGCTGGTCCGCACCGATCTGCAGGGTCATGGTCTGGGCTGGGAATTGCTCAGGCAGATCGTTGACTACGCAAAAGCCGATGGGATCCGCCGCATCGAAGGCATTGTGCTTAGCGAAAATAGCAAGATGCTGGCAATGTGCCGCGAATTCGGCTTCTCGATAACGCATCTTCCGAATGATCCCGGCCTCGTGGAGGCCACGCTCGAACTCCGTCGGGATTGATCATCCGAACCAGTCAGGAGGCTGTGCGCAGGGTCTTGGAAGTATCGCTCTTGGAAACCTCTCTCAGTTCCGTAACGATGTCGACGAGCTCTTGGTCGGCGTTGATCTTGCGCCAGCCGGACTGGGTGGTATTACGCTGCAATTGCCGCGAGAGGATGTCTATGGTGGCGTCTGAAGGGCCGCCCTTGCGTTCACTGACCCGCTGCCAAAGGACGAGTGGATCCGCCTCCAACCAAAATCCGGAGAACGGGATACCCCGGTCGCGCGCCGCCTTCTCGATCCGCTCACGATCGGCCGGCCTGTCGAAAACGGCATCGGCGACGACAGAGCAGCCCTCGGAAAGGATAAGCCCGGCGCGCCACGCCATTTCGCGGTAGACGCGATCGGAGACCTCGGGCCGGTAAGCCCGGTTCGGCAGCCTGGTTTCCGCGGGCACTCCATGCATGGCCTTGCGGATGCGATCGCTTTCAACAATGCGGGCGCCGGGTGGCGCTCCGATATAGGCGGCGAGCGCCTCCGCTGTGGTCGTTTTCCCGGACCCGCTCAGGCCACCGATGGCAACGAGCCGTGGCGAGGTATCCTGGAGAAATGTCCGGGCAAGTTCGAAGTAGGATCTGGCCTCGGCAATCAACTTTTCGGAATCTTCGCTGCCTTCCTCAACCTGGGTCGCGGTGACATGAGCGCGCACCGCGGCTCGCACTGCCATGAAGAAAGGCAGCAGGATGAAACCGTCCTCATCGTCGGCTTCATCAAGGTAGCGGTTCAACACCAGATTGGCGAACCGGGGAAAACCCCGGTGCCAAAGATCCATCAGCAGAAAGGCAAGGTCGTACAGAACATCGATGCTGGCGATCTGGTCGTTGAATTCGATGCAATCGAAGAGGCGGGGCTCGTCGTCGAAGAGGCAGATGTTGCGCAGGTGTAGATCGCCATGGCACCGGCGGATCTTGCCCGCGGCTTCGCGACGATCGAGCAATCCGGAATGGCGGGCGAAGGCGGTGCGGAAGGTTTCGGCAAAGGTCTTGACCTCCGCCTCCGTGAAAACATGGCTGGTGGCAAACCCTGCCTCGTTGATGTCGAGCACACCCGCAATGTTGGACGACCCGCTGCCATTGTGGATCGTCGGCGCGGCACGGTGATACCCCACGATCACGCGTGCGACAGCCGTCATCAATGCCGGGGTCAATTCTCCTGCGGTTGCCATCCGATCTAACAGCCTTGACTGATCGAAGCGGACCATCTCGATCGCGGCCTCGACCATCTGACCGGTGCCGTCAAAGGCCAGTCTGCCGCCCGCCTCGCGCGTGATGCGACGCACACTCCGATACAGATCGGGTGCCGTCTTCGAGTTGAGTTCCACCTCCTTCTCGCAAGCGCTGAGCCTAAGGGCCGGCGTCGAGAAATCGACATAGGGCAGTTTGACTGCCCGCTTCATCTTGAAGGCGCGTTCGCCAGTCAGAAAAATACGCGAGATATGGGTCTCGATCGCCTCGACCGGCGTAGTCGCGCCGTATGAGGCAGGATCAAGCAGAAACGCGATAGCGGCTTGCTGGCCGTCAACGATCATGGTTCGCTATCCTCGATGTTGCGTCTTCCGGAGACTGTTTCCATCATCTGCTCTCATCGTTGCAGCGTCTGGACATAACCGGCCAGATCATGGATCCGTTCCCTGGTGACGATTTCCCCGGCGTTCGGACCATATTTCTTCACGTCGCCGGGGAGGAACTCGCGACCCCAGACCGGCATGTCGCGATCGCCGTGCTCCGGCACCATTGTGCGGCCGTCGATCATGGCGAAAACGCGCCAATAGGGAAACGCGCCGCCATTGTGTTTCGAAAGACGGGTCAGGTCAGCCGGCCGCTTGATCAATTCGTCGCCGAGCGGTCCGTCGCCCTTGCCTTCCGGACCGTGGCATACGGCACAGGAGTTCATGTATTCCGCCTTGCCGTTGCCGAGTTCCTGGGCGTCCGTCGCATTGAAGGGCAAAACCGCCAAGGCCACCGCGATCAGGAACTTCATCTGCGTTCCCCCGATTGATTGGCGCAAGCCTACAGCCCCGGCTCGACAGTGCGTTGATGCGGATCAAATGCCGCCGCACCAAAGTGTTTGATTCAGCGCAATGAACGCACCAGCCCCTCTCGCTTACGCTTCAGCAACGATTGAACTTTCTTTCGAAATGAGGAGTTTGTTGCCGTGACGTTCAAGACACTGCTTACGGTTACCGGACCGAACCAGGGCGAGGGCGATCTCAAGCTGGCCGCCGGCCTGTGCGAACAGATCGGCGCCCATCTCTCGGTGCTCGTTCTCGAGCTGGCCGCACCACCTTCAGGCAGTGCGCATCTGGGTGTCGTTTCGCCAGCCTGGTTTGAGGAGCGTCAGGTCGAGGTCAACAGGCTCAAGAAGCGAATCTCGACAGTCGGCGCCTTTCTTTCGCACAGCGAGGTATCGGCTGATCTGAGCGACGACTACCCCGACACGGCCTGGGCGGACGAAGTCATCGGAAGGCGCGCCCGCTATGCCGATCTGACCGTTCTTGGCCCAGATCTGCTCACAAGCCCGACACTCAGGGATAAAGTCATCCAAGGAGCGCTGTTCTCATCGGGAAAGCCTATCCTGCTAGTTCCCGAGGGCGTGCGGCCAACGCTGAAGCCGAAACGCATCCTGGTTGCTTGGGACGCCCGCCTTGAGTCAGCGCGCGCCGTTCGCGAGTCGCTCGACATGCTGAAAGGTGCTGATGATGTGCGCCTCGTCATGGTCGACCCGATCGAGGACGAGTTCCATCACGGCGCAGAACCCGGAGCAGATGCCGCGACCTATCTTGCCCGGCACGGCGTGAAGGTTACGGTCGAACGACTGCCGAGCGCGGACCATTCTGTCGCCGACGTGCTTCGTCAGCATGCAGGTGACGTTGCAGCGGAGCTTATCATTATGGGTGCCTATGGTCATTCCCGGTTGCGCGAGAGGATTTTCGGCGGCGTCACCAAATCGATGCTTGAAGGGCAATCTCTGCCGGTTTTGATGGCTCGATAAATTCGACCGCAGCGAACAACGGGCTGGCGCAGATTACGCCGGCCCATTCCATATATAGCAACGAAGGGAAGCGAAGCTACGCACTTGCTCCTCGTCCCGACAACTGCACGATGAGGATTCGGAAGAAAACATGCGGTGCACTCTCGGCCGTGGGAGGAACGACCGGCTTGAGTGCGCCAGGTTCCCACCAGTCCGGGTACTTGCTCAAGACCGCCCAGGCATGATCTCGTTCGAGCTTGTAGCCGATACGATCAGGCAGTTCTTCGTAGCGACCATCGACGACGACGCTTCTCCATCCTCGTCCCTGGCCAGGTTCGTCGACCTGGACGGACACCAGCGGATTGGCTCGCATCCAGTCGATCTTCTTGCCCGGCATGGAAAACGCGTAAAGATGAGCAGCCGCATGGGCGTAGTGGAAGGGCACGACGTAGGGCTGCCCGTCCTTCGTGCATGCCAAGCGGCCAACGCGATTGGTCGTCAGGATTTTCGTGCACTCCAAGGCCGAAAGTGTGCGGACAAGCGTGACGTGATCTCCTCTTCTATCTAGCTCTTGAACCATCGCCGGCGACGTGCCGATGGCCAGTCTTGTACAGCTTGGCAGCCTCGTCCATGGCGGCAATCACTTCGCTGTCAGAGAGCTGCGGAAACCGCAGGTAGTGGTGACCCAGGGTACGGAACCGCCCTGGCTGGCTGAGGCATACCAAACGGTCCGCTTCCCTTGCCAAATCAGCCGCAGTGTCCGGCGGAGAGACCGGAACAGCAACGATGATTTCCCGTGGCGAGCGATGCCGCAGCGCACGGATCGCGACCTTCATGGTTGTGCCGGTCGCTGCACCGTCATCCACGATGATCGCTGTCTTGCCAGCAATCGACATGGGCCGCCGGTTGCCTCGATAGGCAATGCACCGGCGCTCGAGTTCAGGACGTTCCTTGGCGACCAAGACACGAAGCGCGTCGTCGTCGAGCGCGTAGGCCTCGACGATCTCACGGTTCAACACAACGTCCCCAGGCTCGCCATCGACGATCGCGGCAACTGCCAGCTCGGAATTGCCGGGGGCGCCAATCTTGCGGACAATGAGCAGATCAAGAGGAGCATTCAGGGCCCTGGCCACTTCCACCGCGACAGGAACGCCACCTCGCGGCAAAGCCAGCACGACAGGCTGGTGCAGTTGAAGCCTGCTCAGTTCCGTGCCGAGCTTCTCCCCAGCCTCTTTGCGGTCGCGGAACATCGGTCAATCTACCGGCCACAGTTTTCGAAGCGACTTCTTCATCGAGGTTCTTACCTGCTCAATTTCGCTATGCGTAATGTGACGGTCGAGAACTTTGAACACCGCGTTGATTGCGACATCGAAATCGACGTCCTCATCATAGCCGAAACTGGTTCAGACGCTGAGGATCACTTTTCTTGCGCTCACGCACAAGCACCGATGGATTCCAGCCTTCGAAGTAGATGCCACGGATCAAGACGGGCAGTTGCGCGGAAAGATCGGCCATCTCCGCTGGCGACAGCCAGTCTCGCACCGTGTGCAAAACGGACCGCAGGAGGCGACACGCGCTCGGTTCGCTCCAGCAAAGATCCCTGGCAAGCTCGTTGACCCCCTGCTGCGCCTGCTGAGCAGCGTGGGTGAAACTGCCGAAAGAGGTATGGGACAGCTGGCTCATGGCATGCTCCTTGAAGTTTCCATCTTCATCCCGAAGCGTCGAGGGCGTCTGCGCATTGCGCCGGATCAATTGGGCCTCCACGCACGGGCGCGCCACCTCAGTTCGAGATGAGCCGATGGAACGACCCGCTCTGGAGTAGCGAGCGCGTCACGCCGCCAAAAGTCGTTTCCTGCACACGGCTGTGACCATAGCCGCCGAGAACAATGAGATCGGCCGCGATCTCCTGTCCGATCTGGAGGAGGATCTCCGCTGGTTCGGAGCACCGCGCATCCAACACTTTCGATCGCGCCTTCACCCCGTGGCGTCTCAGGAAGAGTTCGACATCTGCAACATTGTCCCGAGGTGCGGTATCCCCATTATCTACGGTGACGATCACAACATCCCGGGCGTCGATCAGGAAGGGCATGGCGTCAACAACGGCACGCCGCGCTTCCCGCGTGTCATTCCATGCAATCAGGATGCTTTCGGCCTTGATCGGAGCACAGGGTTCCGACGCCACAAGTATCGGGCGGCCGGCTGCTAGGATGAAGCTTGCGATGTCCAGGGCGCGGTGATGGTCTACTATCAGATCGGCCGTCGGCGACCCAGTTACGATCAGGTCGGCGGCGCGTGCATTAAGCGCAAGTTGAAGGGTCGGATTTCCTATTTCGCCGCGCCACGAGGCGCGATTGCCGCCGTTGACAGTGCTTAGGAATTCCTCGCTCAAGCAGTTGAGGCGACCCTCTATCTCCTCCACCTGAGACCATATGGCCTTTGTGGCGGCCCTGTCGTCAGTGCCGGTTGGCATGACAAAATGTGGCTCCGCCGCACAGAAGCCGATCAGATCGGCATCATGCCGTTGCGCAAAGTCCCACGCGACGGAGATGAGCGGTGCGCCGATGGCGTCCACGTCCAGTTGAACCATGATCGTCTTGAAAGCCATCGTTTCGGCCCTTTTTGCTTTCGAGGCGAGCTAGCCACGAAGAAAGGGCAAGGGCCTTGATGCGTGTCAAATACGGCGAGACCTGATGGCGCTCGATTGCCCGTGCACTCCGGTAAAGGTCATGCGCCTTGATCTTAATCAATGACCCGACGACGAATGGCGGTAGCGTTGTCTGGCGGACACTTTGTTTGCGCCGCCTCACAAGGGAGTTCACCGATCATGCAGATCCAACCGGAGCCGTGGCAATTCGGCACGCAACCCTTGCCGATGGCGGAAAATGGCCAGAAGCTCATCCTCGCTGCCGCGTCTCTTCAGGCGCACGCCTTCAAGGCGGTGATGCGCTATCAGATCGAAACGCTGGCGTTTCTGAAACATCGTTACGAGCAGGATGTTAAGCTGGCCGAGGATCTCATCGACGGTTCCGAATTCAGCGACGCCTTCGACATCTTTTCCACCTTTCTGCAGAATGCGGCATCGGAATACGCCACCGAAGCCGGCAAGGTCGCGTCGCTGACCTCCAAGCTCGCTTCGGAAACGGCCAGCCGCGTGCGCAACGAAGCCAAAACCGCTGTCGAGGACGTTGCAGCAAAGACAGTCGCGTAGATCGGGGAATGCGGAGGCCTCCAACCATGAACGCCTGTATGAGCAGCGGTGGTCACTGGCGTCTACGGGTTTGCGTGCTTGCGGCGGTATTGCTTGGTTCCGTGGTGCCGGCGCTCGCGGACAGCCTGGCGGAACACGGCAAGGCCCTGGTGGAGTTCAATTGCGCCCGCTGCCACGCCATTGGAAAAACCGACGTGAGCAGCCACCCGGACGCTCCTGCCTTTCGCACCCTGTCAAAGCGCTATCCGATCTCGGATCTCGAGGAAGCACTCGCCGAAGGCATTTCGACCGGCCACCCGGACATGCCTGAGTGGGTTGCCAGCCCCGACCAGATCGAGGCAATCATCGCCTACATCAGCAGCTTGCAACAACCATGATCGAGGCCACGGAGATGGCAGGCACGATTGGATCTCACGCCAGCAGCTCGGAGACATGCAGTCGACCTCGCGGCCGATCGCGGTCCCAGTAGCCCAGGACTGAAGCTAGGGCAACATCCGGTCAGCTGCACGGAAGAACGATCGAGCATGCGCCACGATCTGGGCCTCCGTTGGATGATCCGCCGGCTCAACGCCGACAATGCGATCCTTCAAGTGGGGATGGTGGTCGCGGATATGCTTGGCCAACTCATCCTTTGCCTCTCCCGGCCCCACGATCAGCCATTCCTTCGCCGGTTGCAGGGCGCTGACGACATCGTCGTAGAAGGCTCGGTTTTCCGACGCCCGCTTGCCATCTACCGAGCCTGCCTTGTTATGGGTCTGAAGATGCGCAAGCGTAGTGACAAGCCTCACGCTTGCGGCTGTCTGACGATTGAAGAAAAACACCTTGGCTTCGCGATGGTCCAGCCAGGCGACGGCATGTTGGGCCTGCATATCTATACATCCTTAAGGTTATTGTTGAGGCTGAGCGCAAACGCCGCCGTAAGGCGTGGAATGCCTCACGACTGCGGCTCCAGCGTTGCGAGGATCGAGCCGGGTTCGATGACGGCATTCGCTGTTGCGACAATCGTCGCGCGGCCACCGGCCGGCGCGACAATCTCGTGCAGTGCGTCTTCAACGCGAACTTCGGCTATTCGCTCAGCGGCCTTGATCGTGTCGCCGCTGGCAATGAACCAACGCTCCAGAATGCCCTCGGGCAACATGCTGGACGCCCATAGCGCTTCGTCGACCTTGATACACTGCATCGCAATTCTCCTTGTGCGGCCGAATGATATTCCCCTCGCCACGGCGGCCCTTGATCCGGATCAAGAGCTACGCGACGCGAGCCTCTCGGAGGCGGCCTGCAATCGGCGCGCGTTTGACCGGCATCAAGGCGTTGAGCGCCAGCGGGTGCACTTCATCATGCATTCGATCGCCCAGCGAAAGGCGTCCGCTATGTCCTACAAGTCAATTGTCGTGACCCTAGCCATAGATGCGTCTCCGGCGCGCTATGGTCAAAGCCGTCTGCGGGAATGGGCGTTCGGCGGGGTCAACCGCGTGCTGATCGAAGAGAGCAGCACCGACCGCTTTAGGTCGTAGTGATGATCTCTCGTATCGTACCCGGCGAAGTTGACCAGCAACCCGTCGCGGCAGACGCAGGTGCCTATTGGTCGATCGAGACCGATGACCTCCTGCGACGCCTCGACACGCTTACCTCCGGGCTTGCCACTTCCGAGGCCGCATCGAGGCTTGTAAAATTTGGCCGAAACACACCCGGATCACGGTCCGGCACCTCGGCGTTGACCGTGTTTATCCGTCAGTTCCGTAGCCCACTGGTCCTGATCCTTATCTTCGCGGCCACCGTGTCGGCTTTCGTCGGCGAGGGGCAGGAGGCTGCAATCATCGGTGCGATCGTGCTGGCAAGCTGCATCCTCAGCTTCACCCAGGAGTACGGCGCGTCGCGTGCCACGGAGGCGCTGAGACAGCGCATTTCGCGCAAGGCTGTTGTGCTGCGTGATGGTATCGAGTGCTCGGTTGCAGCCGAAGATATCGTGCCGGGGGACGTGATCCGGCTTTCCGCCGGAAACCTCATTCCCGCGGACGGTATCATTCTGGATGCCCGCGATTTCAATGTCAGTGAGGCCGTACTGACCGGCGAGACCTTCCCCGTCGTGAAAGCACCGGGGCGGTCGGCTCCCGAGGCTTCCGTCGCACAGCGCGGCAATGCGGTCTTTACGGGCACATCGGTTCGCAGCGGCACCGCAACCGTGCTTGCGGCAGCGACCGGTGCCCGCACCGAATTCGCATCCATCGCCACGGCCCTGGAACGACAAATCCCCGAAACAGGGTTTGCCCGAGGTATTAGGCTGTTCGGCTATCTGATGACCGAGATCATGCTGGCGATTGTCATCCTGGTGTTCTTCGCCAACCTGATGCTGCATCGACCGCTGATTGAATCGCTGCTGTTTTCGCTGGCACTGGCGGTTGGTCTTACCCCGGAACTCCTTCCCGCTATCATCAGTGTTACCCTTGCTAGAGGGGCCCGCGCGATGGCTGCAAACGGCGTCATTGTGCGCCGTCTCGACGCCATCGAAAATCTGGGCAGCATGGACCTGCTCTGCACTGACAAGACCGGCACGCTGACGGAAGGCGTCATCCACCTCGACGGATGGCTTGATGTCGACGGCAATCCGTCAACCGACATCCTGCTTTGGGCACGTCTCAACGCGACCATGCAGACCGGACTGAAGAACCCGCTGGACGAAGCGATCGTCGGTGCGCCGGGGGAAGGCGCATCATTGGCCGCTTTCACCAAAGTCGACGAGATCCCTTATGATTTCATTCGCAAGCGCCTATCCGTTGTTGTGCGAACCAAGGATGCCTCAGATCTTCTGATCACCAAAGGCGCCGTACTAAATGTCCTCGAAACGTGTGCCTTCGTCAGCATGGCCAAAGGGCTGCAACCCCTCGATGAGAAGCAGCGCGCGGCGATTGACGAAAAATTCCGGCGCTGGAGCGCGGACGGCTACCGCGTTCTGGGCCTGGCAATCCGTCGATTTGAAAACCGGAAAACGTTCAGCAGGAACGACGAAATCGATCTCGCCTTCGCGGGTTTCCTGCTTTTCCTCGACCCGCCAAAGAAAGGTGTCAAGGAAACGCTTGCCGAACTTTCCCATCGCGGTATCGCGGTAAAGGTTGTTTCGGGCGACAACCGGTACGTTGCCGCACATCTCGCCGGTGCCGTAGGCTTGCGCGCCGAAAGGATCATGACCGGTGAGGACCTTTCAAAGCTTACGAAGGCCGGGCTTTTCGCAGGTGTGCAGCACACTGATCTCTTCGTCGAGATCGATCCCAACCAGAAGGAGCGCATCGTCCAGGCATTCCGGAGCCGCGGCCATGTCGTCGGTTATCTGGGTGATGGCGTCAACGATGCGCCCGCCCTTCATGAGGCAGACATAGGCATCTCCGTCGACAAGGCAGTCGATGTCGCCCGCGAAGCGGCCGATATCATCCTTCTCAAGCAAGATCTGGGCGTGCTCGTGCGCGGCGTCGACGATGGCCGCAAGACATTTGCCAATACGATGAAGTACATCTCGATCACGACCAGCGCCAATTTCGGCAACATGATCAGCATGGCTGTCGCGTCGCTGTTCCTGCCATTCCTGCCGCTGCTGGCTGCGCAGATCCTGCTCAACAATTTCCTGTCGGACATTCCCTCGCTGGCCATCGCCAGCGACAATGTCGATCCAGACCAGGTGCGCGGACCCCGTCGCTGGGACATCGGCTTCGTCAGGCGATTCATGATCGGCTTTGGCCTGGTCAGCTCGCTATTCGATTTCGCCACCTTCGCCTTTCTGCTGCTGTTTGCACATGCGACAGCGGCTACCTTCCAGACTGCGTGGTTCGTCGAGTCGCTGCTGACGGAACTCGCCATCGTGCTGATCGTGCGCACGCATAAGACGTTTTGGAAGAGCCGTCCCAGCCTCCTGCTTGCATGGCTTACGCTGGCTGTTGCGGTTGTTGCGATCGCTACACCCTACGTGCCCTTCGCCGGACGCTTCGGCTTCGTGCCGCTTCCGCTGCCAGTGCTTGTCGGGCTCGTTGCCATCACCGCTCTCTATCTGTTGGCTTCGGAGATAACCAAGCGCTGGTTCTTCGATTATGAGAGCAGGCACCCGCGTCGATCGAGGGCAGGGCATGCCATCAGCGGTGGGATCATATCCCATTCAGCCCACATCCGATGAGATAATGCATGATTGAGGATCAAAGCATGGCAAGAAATGCGGCCAACCCGCCCACAGCCGACCATGAGGCCTTGCGACAAGCCCGTCCATGGTCCGTGAGCCGATCTGCCAGGTTAGCCAGCGAAGGCAGTCTTGGCCACATTCACCCCGAGATCGTAGACAAGCAGGCCGCCGTAGTAAGCTGTAGCGGTTACAAGCGCTGCGCCTGCAACCTCGATCACAGGAACGGCGATAGCCGCAGGCCCCATCTCGCGATTGCGGACCCACAAAGCGAGCCGGACGCCGCCCCAGCTCAGAAAGGCGAAGGCCGTGATGCCGCCGAGGCTTTCGTGGATTTCTGCAATGTCGCTGCTGAAGCCCGCGGCTTCAGCATAGTCAAGCGCCAGTCCGCCGTAGAACCAGGTTCCAATAGCGAAGACGCCCGCTGCCAGAGCGACAAAAGTGGAAATCGTGCCCACGCCAGAGCGCCTTGTCACAGCATTGCTGCTCGCGAGCGCCAGAAGGTCGATAGTCGCAAGCATGTAAATGAGCACAATTGGAAAATGCACGAGGATTGGGTGGATATGTTGGATATCGATCATCAGAAAGAACTCTCGGACTAAGAAATGGCGAAGCGATAGATGGATGTCGGCCTTGACGACGAGCGGTTGGCTAGCGGGGCCAAGCTCAATGATCCCTGAGCAGAAATAGCTCCGTGTTCTTAGTCGTCTTCTCCATGGCCGTCGTCCTCAGTGCTGCCGAAAGCGGCTCTACTGGAGGTGGGACTGTCGCCGCATTCGTCGTCATCGCCAACGCCCTTGATGGCCTTGGGGCCGGTGGCATCCTGTATGGGGATAGTGTCCAGATTGATCGGACCGACAGGTGCGACGGAGGATGGCGCCCCACATGATCCTTCGTCCGATTCAGCGGCCGCGGGCAAGGCAAAGATCGTGAGGCCCGCAAGTGCTGCAAGGACAAATATGGAATTGCGCATGGTCTGGTATCCTTACTCGGCGCGGCCGTGATTGGACGCGACAATGCCTTGATATGAGCCCTTTGCTTGCGGGGGGCTGAGGATGACTGACAGCAAATTGAAAGCTTCAACGTGCGACATGCCTTGCCGATGAAAAGCCAATTGAAGCGTGTCGCGGTGCTGGGTCTCGCGGGACTTGTCCTGGCCATGCCTCTCGCTGCCCGAGCCGACGAGGACGATGACGGCGACCATGACCGGGCGCGGGATCTGTACGAGCACGGCGAAATCAAGGGTCTTGCCAACATACTGGACGTTGTCCGCGCCAAAGCTCCCGGCGATGTTGTTGCGGTCGATCTCATCCGCAAGGCAAACAGATGGGTCTACCGGTTCCAGGTCGTCGATGCAGATGGCCGGCGAAGGACCGTCGACGTCGACGCCGGTGCCGGTGTCATCATGCCTGATGGGGAGGGCGACTGATGAAGATCCTCCTGGCCGAGGACGAGCCGCGTATCGCGGCCGATATCGCTACAGTCCTTAGGGCATCCGGAATGGCGGTTGATACCGTTCGCGATGGAGAGGCTGCCTGGTTCGCCGGCGATGTCGAGAACTATGATGCAGCGATCCTGGACCTCGGTTTGCCCAAGCTCGATGGTCTCACGATATTGAAACGTTGGCGAGCCAACGCCCGCCGGTTTCCGGTTCTTATCCTGACCGCAAGGGGGATGTGGACGGAGCGTGTCGAGGGCATCAATTCCGGTGCTGACGACTACCTTCCCAAGCCTTTTGAAATGGAAGAACTGCTCGCCCGGTTGCGGGCAATCCTGCGTCGCTCAGCAGGGCAGGCGGCACCAGTGTTGAGATCCGGCCCGCTGCTTCTGGACACGCGCCAAATGCGGATATCGCTTCGCGGCATTCCCGTTTCCCTATCGCCGCTGGAATACCGGCTCCTGGCGTTTCTGATGCATCATGCAGGGCGGGTGGTGGCGCCGACCGAACTGGCTGAGCATCTTTACGATTCAGGGAACGACCGCGATCCGAACACGATCGAAGTCATTGTAGCGAGGCTGCGGCGGAAGCTCGGCAGCGATGTCATCGAAACACGACGCGGGTTCGGGTATCTGATGCCCGATGATCCCGCCTGATGGGCAACTCGATCCGCTTCCGGCTGTGGTTGGCGGCAACCATCTCGATTCTTGTCGCACTCGCCATCGCCGGCGCCGGCCTCCGCTATCTGTTCGAACTTCACGTTGAACGACGCGTGGTGGGCGAGCTGACGGTTGACCTCAACGAGTTGATCGGCGCAACGATCTTCGCAAGCGATGGCCGCCTGATCGTGACCCCAGCGCTCACTGACCCGCGTTTCGCCAATCCGCTGTCCGGTTACTACTGGCAAGTGGAGGACATCGCCACCGGCAGCCTTGAGCGTTCGCGATCATTGTGGGACGCCAAGCTGGTCCTGCCTGCCCGGAGCGCAAGTGGTGAGCTGCGAGCGGTCGAGGAGTTCAAGGGCCCTGGTGGCGAACTCAGTATTGCGGTCGAGCGTACGATCATCGATGCCGGAGGCCGTTCCTTTCGCGCAATCGTGGCGGAAGATCATCGAACCGTGGAGGTGTCTGTAAGCGAATATGTTCGCGATCTTGCTCCAGCCCTCCTGATGCTTGCGGCAGTTCTCATGGCCGCGTTTTTCATCCAGATCACCATCGGCCTTGCGCCGCTGGAGACCTTGCGGGTCGCCGTCAGAAACGTGATCGCACAGCGAGCGGCACGGCTCGATGTGGTGGCACCAAACGAAGTGCAGCCGCTCGCCGACGAAATCAACCGTCTTCTCGATGCCCAGGAGAAGGCTCTTGCGCGAGCCCGCTCGCGCGCCACCGATCTGGCGCACGGCCTGAAGACGCCGCTGCAAGTGCTGTCGGCCGATATCCGTACGTTGCGAATGAAAGGCGAGACGGGTCTGGCCGACGAGATCGAGAAGAGCGCCGGAGCGATCCGGCGCCATGTCGAGCGGGAGCTGGCGCGTGCCCGCCTTGCGCCAGGCGTCTCCGGCAAGGCATCCTGCCGGGTGTCGGACGTCGCGGCTGGCGTCATTGCGGTCGTCAAACGGACGCCAAGCGGCAAGCAGCTTTCATTCAAGATGGACGTCGCAGAAGTTCTGACGGCGCCGATCGATGAAGGCGACCTGTCTGAAATCCTCGGCAATCTGGTCGAGAATGCCGCACGCTATGCAAAGTCGTCAGTCCGTGTCGGTGCATCCGCCACCGCTGGCGAGGTGATCGTCACTGTCACCGATGATGGCCCAGGTATACCCGATGCCGATCGGGAGACCGCCTTGTCGCGTGGCGTCCAGCTCGACAGCAAGAGCGGCAGCAACGGCCTTGGCCTTGCCATCGTTTCCGACATCGTCGAAGCCTATGGCGGACGCCTTGCCATGGCTAACGCCGATCCGGGTCTGGTCGTGACCATTTCCTTGCCGCGACACAGTTGAGCGTGCTTCAGGCAAAGCCTGGGAAATAGTCGACTTTTATCTTCGAGCGGCGAACGCCCATGGCCAGCAGTTTCTGGCGCAGCGCCTTGACCATCGCCTGCGGGCCGGAAATATAGAAAGTCCGCTCGAGGTAGTCGGGGATAGCCAGGCGCACCAGGTGCTCATCTATATGTCCGGCATATTGGCCCCGCTCTGCGCTTCGAGCTACAGCATGCACCGTCTTGATGCCAAGCTCCTGCCTGGCGGCGCCAAGCACGTCGCGATAGGCGATGTCCTCTTGGCTCTCGGTTCCGTACAGAATCACGATCGGCCGTGCCTCCTTCCGGTCAAGGAGATACTGCAGCATCGAGCGGAACGGCGTGATGCCAATGCCTCCGGCCAGGAAGGCGATCTTGGTTTCACGCTTGGCGGGCAGCGTGAAGTTGCCGGCCAGTTGCGCGGCGTGGATCTTGCTGCCTGGCTTCATGGTCATCAATTCGCGCTTGAAGGCGCTTGATTGCGGATAGAACTTGACGCCGAGGCGGACCGTTTCCTCCGTGGGCGCTGATGCAACCGTGAAATAGCGGCGGTTGCCGCGATTGTCGGCACGATCGAGGCCAAGCGTCCATTCGAGATACTGGCCGGCCTCAAAGGCGAGCTTGCGGGGCGACCGGAAGATGAAATCAAAGCTGTCGACAGCCGATTGCTCGATGCGTTCCAGGGTCAGCACGAAGCGTCCCTTGGGGCCCGCCGCATAGGCAAAGAGGTTGCCGGCGAGTAGCGCCAGTTCCGGTGTGAAATAGAACGAGCCCATATGGATATTGGGAGCAAACAGTAAGCCGACGATGGCGGCAAAGACGATCCGCGACCAAGGCATCGTCGGTGCGGTCAGCGGTTCGGTCAGCATCACAAAGGCAAAGAACAGCAGAGGCGACGAACCCAGGGTCTCAGTAAGCGCGGTCCAGTACTGCGATGGGTCCGTGGCTGCCAGAATGGTCGCCAGCGCCACGATAACGAAGGTCGAGACTAGATCAAGCCGGCGTAGTTTCCGGACAATGAGCATGCCGCCGAAGAGCACGAGCGAAAGCAACGCCAGATTGCCGCCAACCCACCAGGTGGCTGGTTGGTCGAGCAGCAGCGCGGACAGCGCCACGCCCAACGCAGCCGGATTGAAAAGGTGCTTCCGGCCGATAGCGAGAATGAACTTGGATGATATCGCCCAGACGGACGCGAGTGCCACCGCCGCGATCCCCTTTGTGTCCGTGACGGCTACCGGATCAAGGATGAGCGCTACAATGAGAGCGGTGATGTAGACGGACTCGTTGTTAGCCGGTACCGCGAAGGTATGCGCAAAGACCTTGTTGGTGAGCCAACAGGCGGCCAGCGCCAAAGCCGTCGTGAAGGCGAGTGCAATCGGATCATGCGGTATGAGATTCAAGAAGCCGAGCACGAACGCCGCGCCGACCAGCGCCATCAGATAGTAGAGGACCAGCCTGTACATGGTCACGTGATCGAGAAATCGGTCGACTGTTTTGATCATGGCAGGCAAAAGGCCCCGAACCCGGTTGTCGGCGTGGCGCGGCCATTGGCGTCGACGACATACCCCTCCAGGCCTGGCGTCTGCTCGATGAAGATAATGCCGTCCCGGCCCATGGCGAAGGCAGCGGTGGCGAAACGATCGGCTTCGAGCACATCGGCGCCGATGACGGTCAGGCTGACGATGTCCTGGATCGGGCTGCCAATTCCATGCGGGTTGTAGATGTGTTGACCGCGGACATAGGTGCCCGAGGTCGCGACACCGCGACCGCGGGGATAGACGACCTTTACGACCTCGTCCTCTTTGAAGGGATTGCGGATGCCGACACTCCAGTCATGGCCCGAAACATTCTTGCCGCAGGACTGGACATCGCCTCCCGCCTCGATGAAGAAATCGCTGATGCCGGCCCGTTGAACAATCCCGGCCGCATTGCGGATTGCCCAGCCCTTGACAATGCCGGAAGGATCGAGCGAACCGTCGGGCTTGCGAATATCAAAGTATCCGGCGGTTTCGCTTCTCGTCCGTTCGGCAATGGCCAGCACTTCCATCATCTCGCCACTCCAGTCGACGACTGGAACGTCGCCGCGGTTTATGGCCGTGATCTCGCTGTCGGACCGGTATGTGCTGAAGCGCTGGTCGATGTGCTCGAAATAGCCGAAGACGGTGTCGATCAGCTCACCGTTCGACGCGCCGCCGATGTCGACCGTAACGGGCATGCCCATCAAAATTCGCGTTTCTCGCATGGGACTAGGAAGACGCTTTCTTCAGCGCGCCGCGCAGCGACTGGATAAAGGCCCTGCTGGTCAGTGTCGCGCCCGAAATAATGTCGACATTGGCGCTTTGGGCGCTGATCGCTTCGTCGCGCAGCATGGGCAGCGCCTGCCTGTTAATGCTGATGGAGGTGCGGCGATCGGAGGGATATTTCAGCACTTTCAGCGCCGTAAGCTGCCCACCCTGTACGAGGGCCTGAATCTGAATGATGCCGTAATAAGCATCGGCGGGCGGGCCGGTGTAGACGCCGTCGGCATAACCCTGTGCGGCCAGTTGCATACCCGCTGGGACAACACGTGCGGGCGCGTCCGGATATGCCGGCCTCGGCTGTGGGACAGGTATGTAGACGGCCGGAGTTATGGCGAATGACGATGCTAATGACGAGGGATCGGTGACAGCCGGAGCCGCTGCCTGCTTAGGTGGCGTTGGCGACTGATGTGGTGCCATCGGAACCGTTATCTGCTTGGCTGGATCATTTTGCCGTTCGGTGGAAACTGCTATGCCCGCCGTCGTTTCCCGGGCAATCGGGAACCTTGTTCGGAACCGCAGGTCGATCGGCACCGGCAGGGGCCGAAGCATCGGCAAAGTCGCTGCGGATGCCGGCTCTTTTGGTTGCTCGGCAGGTGCTTCGACTGCGTTGGGCGGCAGCGCGTCGCCAAGCATATCGTTTGCCGGATCCTTGCCGGCCTGCTCCCATGCATAAGCGCCCGAGGCGGCGATCACGAAAAGTGACAAGGCGATCTGTTTCATCGGAATTGTGTTCCACGTTGAATCTGGCAAGGCGATCCGTCTGGTTCGCTTCGGGTGCAATATCCCACGACTAAGCTGACAACTGGCTGTCAGCCGAGTTCAAGCTGGGAGGGGCGCGCTTGAAAGCTCAAGGGGAGAGGGCAAATTGACTTGTCCTAGATCAAGATTCTCGCATAAGCAGCGAGGTAGGAAGGTCCACTTAAGCGAGGTAAGCTGCCTATGACTGTTGCCAACGAGCCGGCCGGATACACCAAAACCCAGATACTGCTGCATTGGGCAATCGCGGTGCTGATCGTCCTGCAGCTTGTAATTGGCGAGGACATCAAGCCGGCTTACCGGGCGCTCTCGCGCGGCACCGAGCCGGCAGCTGCCGACATCTTCAACGCGAATATTCATGTCTATGTCGGTTTGACCGTTCTGGCGCTGGCGATCTGGCGGGTTGCGGTCCGTCTATTGCGCGGCGTGCCGGCTGCACCATTCGAAGAAGGCGCGGCGTTGAAGCGGATCGCCGCTGCCGCCCATTTCCTGCTTTACCTGTTTATTTTCGGGATGCCGATTACTGGGGCACTGGCATGGTACTTCAGCTTTCGTGCGATGGGTGAGATACACGAGCTTGCCAAGCCGGTGATCATCGTCGTCGTCGGGCTCCATGCGGCGGCCGCATTGTGGCAGCACTTCTATGTGAAGTCGGATGTGCTTGTCAGGATGCTGCGGCCGCAGCGCACGTCATGAGCCGTCTGCATGCAGAGAACCATCTCGTATCGCGCGTCGGCTGGTTGCGCGCTGCCGTTCTCGGCGCCAATGACGGCATCGTCTCGACGGCCAGCCTGATCGTTGGTGTGGCGGCAGCCAATGCCGCTGCCTCCAACGTTCTGGTGACCGGCGTAGCGGGACTGGTCGCCGGCGCGATGTCGATGGCGGCCGGCGAATATGTCTCGGTCAGTTCACAGTCCGATACCGAGCGAGCCGACCTTGCGCGTGAGAGAGGGGAACTGGCGACACAGCGAGACTTCGAGCGACAGGAACTTGCGAACATCTATGTCAGGCGGGGCGTGGAGCCAAAGCAGGCCTTGCAGGTCGCCGACCAATTGATGGCTAAGGACGCGCTCGGCGCCCACGCACGCGACGAACTCGGTATTTCGGAGATGACGACGGCAAGACCGATTCAGGCCGCGCTGACCTCAGCGGCTGCATTTTCGGTTGGCGCGGCCATGCCATTGGCGATGGTGCTTGTTTCGCCGGCCGCCTGGCTTGCCGCAACCGTATCCGTTGCCTCGCTCCTCTTCCTGGCCGTGCTGGGCGCCATCGGTGCGAAAACTGGCGGCGCCAATGCGTTGAGGGCAACGGTTCGAGTCACATTCTGGGGCGCGCTGGCGATGGCGCTGACGGCCGGCATTGGCGCCGTCGTCGGTACTGCCATCTGATTCATTCGCCTGACGAATCGTTCTTCCGAATTGCCACAGGCAAAAGGCGCAAGAAACAACTTGGCGACCCACGTTGAATGGGACTAGTGGGGTTCGCTAGATCGTCCGTAGAGCGGTGACGGTACTTTTCGAGACAGCTTGGGCACGCTGTCGAACGCCGTAAAGTGCAAAAATCGCCCGATTGGTCCCGATAGTTGGTGAAACCTCAAAATATTTTTTGCGGCGTTTCGAGCGGCAAGCAAAGAAAAAATCCAGGTAGATCAATAATCTAGCTGGGTCAGAAACAATCGAATGGGAGTGAGGGTACAAACGGCGGCAATAGCGTAATTTCGGCGGCGAATTTCGCCGTCACGCAATGTCGTTGCAGTCCGTACCTTACTCCGCACAGCTGGCGTTCTCCGGTTCTGCCTCGCTGGTTCGATCTGCGCCCAGTTTCGGGATGATGTAAAGTCGCTTAAGAGGGTGGGAGTGCTCTCGCGTAGAACGGCGTGCATAAAGGTGGGTCCGCTTTGCGCCGCAATGGCGTCTTTGAATCTTACGATGATCCTGAACCCCGCCGTTCGTTCATTGGTGCTGCGGCTCAGGCGGACGGCCGTGTCCGATTCCACGATCATCAACATGCTAGCAACACGTACGCGGGACGAGGCCGTCCAATGCTACGGTAACTTACCTGCCTGATTCTTGATCGTTACCTCGCTCCAGCGCTCAATCTTAGTGAGGAGGAACTAGCGTGACCTCGGTGGCTCATCGATGTCAGCGCACTTTGGCCGCCGCGGTCAACCTCCACCGCCTTGCAATGACGCCAAGCGCAAGAGACTCATCGGGAGTCAGCTTGGTTCCCGCCGACGCACAAGGGTTGATCAAGCTTTGAGGGCATAAGACATGCTGGGACGCACGAACATTCAGCTCAAAATGCGCGCTCTGATTGTCGATGACGAGCTGGCGAAACCAGGCAGCTCACGCGGGCGTGCCGTAGCAGAACTGGTGGAGGAGTTTCGCCACCAGAACGTAGGGGTCGCTGAAGCAACCTCATACGAGGACGGCCTGGCGATCGTGAACTCGGATGCCGGCCTGCACTGTTACTTCGTGGATTGGACGCTGGGAATGAACGACGAGGGCAGTCACGCTGCAGCGATCGAGGTGCTGCGCGCCATCCGGGCGCGCAACTCTCGAGCACCAGTGTTTCTCATGGCCGACCGTGATACCAGGGGTTCGATGACAGTCGAGGCGATGCAGCTCGCCGATGAGTTCGTTTGGATGCTGGAGGACACGGCGACATTCGTTGCCGGCCGGGCGCTCGCAGCAATCCGGCGGTATCTGGCACAACTTCTGCCGCCGTTTACTGATGCACTTTTGCGTTACAGCCAGTCTGACGAGCACTCCTGGTCGGCGCCCGGCCATCAGGGCGGAATTGCCTTTGCCAAGTCGCCGATAGGGAGGGTATTCTTCGATTTCTTTGGTGAGAACCTATTCAGAACCGATAGCGGGATAGAAAGGGGCAATCTCGGCTCACTTCTCGATCACAGCGGACCGGTGAAGCAGAGTGAGGCCTTCATCGCCCGCGTCTTCGGTGCAGATCTATCCTACTCTGTGCTCAATGGCACGTCGGGATCCAATCGGACCATCTTCATGGCCTGCGTGGGCGAGAATCAGTTCGCGCTTTGCGACCGAAACTGCCACAAATCGATCGAGCAGGGGCTGGTGCTTTCCGGCGGCATACCGATCTACATGACCCCGACGCGCAACCGGTACGGGATCATTGGGCCGCTACGGCGCAACAGCTTCAAGCCTGAGGCAATCGCCGCTGCTGTCGCCTCCCACCCGTTGCGCGCGCAGGCAAAGGGCGACAAGCCTGTCTACGCGGTCGTCACGAACTGTACCTACGACGGCATGTGTCTCAATGCCGAGGCAGCCGAGGCCGAGCTGGGCAAAACCATTGACAGGTTGCACTTTGATGAAGCGTGGTATGGCTATGCCCGCTTCAATGCCATGTACGCCGGTCGCCATGCGATGCGGGGCGACCCTAAGACCCGTGCCAAGGATGGTCCCACACTTTTCGCTACGCACTCGACGCACAAACTGCTGGCGGCGCTGTCTCAGGCGTCCTTCATCCACATACGCAACGGGCGTAATCCCGTTGAACACAGCCGCTTCAACGAATCCTTTGTAATCCAGGCGACGACGTCACCGCTTTATTCGCTGTTCGCGTCGAACGAAGTCGGCGCTGCAATGATGGACGGTGAAAGTGGCCGGACGCTTACCCAGGAGGTCATCAGAGAGGCAGTGGATTTCCGCATGGCGCTGGCAAAGGTGCATCGCCACTTTGCGGGCAGGGACGAGTGGTTCTTCCATCCCTGGAACGCCCCGCAAGCTCGCGACGCGAAGACCGGTGCAATGGTCGACTTCGCCGATGCCGACCGCGACCAGCTGGCCAACGACCCGGAGGCCTGGGTCCTTGAACCTGGCGCAGCGTGGCACGGATTCGCCGACCTTGAGGAGAACTGGTGTATGCTTGATCCCATCAAGGCAGGCATCGTTACGCCGGGCATGGGTGACGACGGCAAACTGCTGGAGCGGGGCATTCCGGCCCCCGTGGTGTCTGCCTATCTCGGCCGCAATGCCACGATACCCTCACGCACGACTGACTTCATGGTGCTGTGCCTCTTCACCATGGGCATAACGAAGGGCAAGTGGGGCACACTGATCAGCACGCTGCTGGACTTCAAGACCGACTACGACGCGAACGCGCCGCTTTCACAGGTACTGCCGGCAATCGTCGCAGTCGCGCCGGATCGCTACCGCGACATGGGCCTCCGCGATCTTGCTGACGAGATGTTCGAGGCGATGCGGGCGATGCGCGTAGATGCGCTTCAGGCCGCCGCCTTTGGAAACCTGCCCGAGATCGTGACGACGCCGCGTGCCGCATTCCAGCAGCTGCAGAGTGGAAATGCCGAGCTGCTCAAGTTGGACAAGACTGCGGGCCGCGTCACCGCGGTCGGGATCATGCCGTACCCGCCCGGCATACCCATCGTGATGCCCGGTGAGCGCATGGGCCCGGTTGACGGCCCTTGGCTCTCGTTCATCCGTGCCCTTCAGGAATGGGGCGAGCGCTTCCCCGGCTTCGAAAAGGAGGTCGAGGGCGCCGTACACAAGCAAGGCGGTTACCACATCTGGTGCTTGAATGAGGCACAGAACCCGCTTTGATCGTAGTCCGGGCAAATAGATGACTCGCGCCATTGCAGCCGAGCTTCGCCGGCGATCAGTTGCTGGTGTCAGAAAGTGGCCGGTCCGCACGAGCTATGACCTGAGCTAGATTGTCGGGGATTGTTGTCCGTGTCTCACTGCCTCAAGGCCAGAAGCGTTAGCGCGCCTCGGCGTCAATGATCGGTTCGCAGAGTTCGTTGCTTCGGCGTTCGCTAGCGCGATACCTGGCGGGCATACCACCTTCCTTCGAGACCCATCCGAAGAAGAATCCGGGCCAGTTGAAATCATAGCACTTCCGCTGTTCTGCGCGCGTCGCCGCGTCGCCGCGTCGCCCATCAGCCCAAACTGGCGATAAATTGTTTCGCTCGACAGCCCTGTGTCCACGGAAACCACCAACACAGGCAATAGCGGGCCGCCCCGTTTGTGCAGCCGGCCAGCCATTACGGCGAGGACTGGTCCCCAGCCGTTTGCCAGGTCGCCAAACTTGGCGCTCAGCTCTCCATAAGTTACCTTGCGTCCCACACGCGCCGCAGCTGCGATGTAGAGGGCGACGTCCAATCGAAATCTATCTGACATTTGGTTTGTCACAGCTCTATGAAGATCGGGAGCAGTTAGCCTGAATGACCAGCTAGATGGGAACCCTGTGGCACAGCCCGTTGGGTCGCGACGCCAAAATCTTGCTGCTTGGTGCCACTGCGCAGATCGTCATGTGCGAATAGTCCATTCGACTTGCCTGGGCGCCGCCTGACGTCGTGTCCCCGCCAATTTCTTCATGCTTTGATTAATCGGCTCGGAGGACAGCGGCGCAAAGTTGGATCCCTTTGCGCCGCCGCCTCCTCGACGCAGGTGTCCTGTCGTCAGTCGCAGGAACAGGATCGCGAAAACACGTCCCAGTTTCCGCCAGCCGTTCAGCGCCTGCGGTTGGATCTTTTTCCTGCGTACCGTTCGCATCGATGATTCGTCCGAATTGATCTTGCAACGCTGCGACAAGTATTTGCGCTTAGCTGCCAAGCTTCATAATGTGAGGGTCGAGCGGGTCCGAGAGGTGTGCGCCAGTGGTCGAACAGAGTGCAGCGGTCGTTCGAACACTGGCAGCCATACCGACTGCGGCAGGTCTGGCCGCGCGCTTGGCCTCTGCTGAGCTTGAGCGACACAACATCGATCCCGCGCGGTTGCTGACGCGCGCTGGCCTGTCTGCCTACGCGGCGCGTTCTAATGGCACCCGCCCCGCCGGGTTCGTCGGTGGAGGGGGTTGGGGGTGGCTTATGGGGCCCCTGGCAGGCGCGCGATTCGCATCGCCTTCATAGGGTTCAAAGCGAGGCTGGCCGTCTTGCTAGCAGCCTGGCTGCCGAGCCCCTGGGGAAGAAACCAACGCGAATTTGCGGTGTTGCCGTTCGTACCTGCACCCTGCGAACTCGCTAAGGCGGCCTCGGCCGGTGTCCTCCCTCCCGCAGGCGGGGACGCGCTTGATGGGCCCCGCAGCGGTGGGAAGTCAGCGCGGTGAGGAGCTACAGGCCCCCAAATGGAGGGACTAGATCACCAGGAAATCCGCGTTGGTGAGCGCAAGGTTTGCAGCCAGCGTGGCGAAATGGGTCGAGCCGCCAGCGGCACTGCCGTTGCTGTCATAATAGAGCCAGCCGGTGTCGGTCTCGTAGATGATGTGGTCGTTGCCGTCACCCGCAAGGCCAGTTGTGTTCTTGACGAACTGGTCGGCCGTCAGCGTGCCGTTGCCGCCAAGCGCTGCAAAGATGGCGTTATCGACCCGGATAGTGTCGTCGACCACCGAGAAGTCTGTGATGCGGTCGACATTGCTCAAGGCGTTGAGCGCCGTGGTGAAGAGGAAGCTGTCGTTGCCGGTGCTGCCGGACAGCGTGTCGTTGCCGAGCAGGCCGTTGATGACGTTGTTGCCGGAATTGCCGGTGATGACATTGGCGATGGAATTGCCGGTGCCGTTGATAGAAGCCGCGCTGCGCAGCGCCAGGTTCTCCAGTTCCTGACCGGAGAGGTTGAAGGAAACGTAGGCCTGCACGTTATCAGTGCCCTGGCCATTGGCCTCGATCACGTGATCGCCGGCATTGTCGACATAGTAAGTGTCGTTGCCCCGGGCGCCGCTCATCGTGTCGGCACCGCCGAGCCCGTTGATGATGTTGTTGCCAGTGTTGCCGGTGATGATGTTGGCAATCGAGTTGCCGGTGCCGTTGATGTTGGCAGATCCGAGCAGCGTCAGGTTTTCGACCGAGCCCAATACGTGCGCAGTGTCGGAGAGGCTGAAGCTGATCGACGACTGCACTGTGTCAATACCGGTCGAGCCGGCGAGGCCCTCGTTGACGATGTCGGAGGCATTATCGACGATATAGACATCGTTGCCTGCGCCACCGACCATCGTGTCGGCGCCCGTGCCGCCGTTGAGGTAGTCGTTGCCTGCCATCCCGCTGAGATAGTCGTTGCCGGCGCTGCCGTAGACAGCGTCGTTCCCGTCGTAGCCGTAAATTGTGTCGTTCCCGCCAAACCCGTCGAGCCTGTCCGCGTAGATGCTACCCAAGATAGTGTCGGCTCCGGCCAGCGCAGTCACGACGACTGCTGCGTCGTCCGCCCTCGAGTAGGTGGCGGCAGCATCAAGGATTGCGCTAAACGGAATACTGATGCCGGATATCGTGATTGGCTCATAGCCGTAGGCGTCATCGACGTGGTAGCTGGTAACGATGCCACCGCCGTTCGGCTGTACATATATATTATAGTAGTTGTCGTAATAATAATTGTAGGTGAACCCGTATCCTGTAAAAT
Organism: Mesorhizobium sp. P2_E6; assembly: GCF_056403835.1. Taxonomy (NCBI): domain Bacteria; kingdom Pseudomonadati; phylum Pseudomonadota; class Alphaproteobacteria; order Hyphomicrobiales; family Phyllobacteriaceae; genus Mesorhizobium; species Mesorhizobium sp. P2_E6. The sequence goes on along the minus strand of NZ_JBFUEQ010000015.1, from coordinate 92,713 downwards.
GATCTGCCAAACCATTACTGTAATTCAACTTGAAATCTGTTGAGCTGTACACATAATTGGTGAAACCGTTAATCGAACTAAAGTCAAAGTCGGACCACATGTCCAAAGGGATGTCGGCGTTGATGAGCGCCATGATGATGTGTTCTCCTGTATAGAGCGATGGATGGTTATTATTGCAACGTACAGATAAGGATTGAGCTCGGGTGGCGCCTGTCGCCGCACGCCAAAGACTTGTGTTTGGCTGTCACGAGCGCTTATGCCACGCGCGTACCACACATTCCGGCCCAGCCAGCCGGACTCCACTATTCCTTGAACGCCCTGTGCAGCTGGTCCGATAGCGGCTTCATTGCATAGGACCAGACGTCGCGCTCGCCGGTCTGGATGTGGACTTCCGCTGGCATCCCCGGCTGCAGCCGTCTGGCATCCTGCAAGCAGGCCTGCAGGTCGTCGACGGTCGTGCGTGCGACGAAATAGGAAGTTTGCCGCTGCGGGTCCTTGATCAGGTCAGCCGACACCCTCTGCACGGTGCCCTCGCATTCGGGCGTCGTGGCAGCGTCGAAGGCAGAGAAGCGGATCGACACAGACTGGCCGGGGCGAACGTCGTCGACGCTGGAGGGGGCGATCATGGCGTCGACCACGAGCCGGTCCTGCTCGGGCACGATCAGCATGATTGTCTCGCCCGGAGCGATGACCCCGCCGATAGTGTGGACGGCAAGCTCCTGCACATACCCTGACTGGGGTGCACGGATTTCGGTGCGGGCAAGCTGGTCCTGCGCGACCACCTTGCGCTCGACAAGCTCGACCTCTTTGCCGTCGAGCTCGCGCAGCTCCTCGTTGACGTCCTTGCGCATCTCCTCGTCGACCTGGAGGGCCTGCAGCTTTGTCTCGCTGATCTTGCCTTCTGTCTCGGCGATGGCGGCCATAAGGCGGCCAGATTCGCCCTTGAGCCGCGACAGCTCGAGCTGGAGTGTGCTTACCCGCTCGAGCGAGACGAGCTTTTGCTCATAGAGCGTCTGAAGGCTGTTGTAGTCCCTTTCGACGAGCGCTGCCGATTTGTCCGTCGCCTCCCGCTGGGCGGTCAGGCCTTCAATTTGCTTCGCCAACTGTTCCGAACGAACCTCGAGCTGGGCCTTCAGCCCTGTCGAAGCCTTGGTCCGGCTTTGGAACAACGCCTTCTCGCCGGCAACCAAGGCGTCGACATCCGCCTCTCCGGCGCGTCTGGCAAGGCTGTTGGGCAGCTTGATCTCGGGCAAGCCCAGCCGCTCCGCTTGCAGACGCGCCTGGCGGGCGAGCGTGCGGTCATATTGTTGTGCGATGATCTGTAGGTTGGCACGGGCAGTTGTATCGTCGAGCCGCACAATAACATCGCCCGCCGAGACGCGGTCGCCTTCGCGAACCAGGATCGCACCAACGACGCCACCAGTCTGGTGCTGGACTTTTTTGGCGCTGCTTTCGACGACAACGGTGCCCGACGAGATGACGGCCCCTGCGAGTGATGTCTTCGCCGCCCACGCGCCGACACCGCCGACGAGCAGGATCGATACCGCCAGGCCGAACAGGATGTTGGCCCTGATGCCTTCGCCGGAATGCGTATTCTTTTCTGAAACGGACATTGAAATCACCGAGGTCACTTTCGATCGTGTAAGGGGACGACAGTCGAGGTCTGCCGCAAAGCTGAATGAGCCGCTGGTTGTTGCGTATGGGCCACCGGACGGGTGATGCCGGCAAGCACTTCTTCCTTCGGGCCGAAGGCTTGCGAGGTCCCGCCTGCCATCACCAGCACCTGGTCGAGATTGGCCAGCGCCGATGGGCGGTGGGCGACGACGATGACAATGCCGCCACGCTGGCGCACGCTCTGAATGGCGGTAGCGAGCGCGACATCGCCGTCGGCATCGAGATTGGAGTTAGGCTCGTCGAGCACTACCAGAAAAGGTTCTCCGTAGAGTGCCCGCGCCAACCCGACGAGTTGCCGCTGCCCGGCCGAGAGCGCGCTGCCGCCTTCGCCGATGCGCGTCTGGAACCCATCCGCCAGCCTGAGAATCATTCGGTCGATTCCAGCCGTCCGCGCCGCTGCCAGGATGTCCTTGGGATCGGCATCCTTGTCGAAGCGGCAGATGTTTTCTGCGACCGTTCCGTCGAACAATTCGATAGCCTGTGGCAGATAGCCGATATCCCGCCCAAGGGCCTCGGGATCCCACTGTTCGAGCGCTGCATTGTCTAGCCGGACCGTCCCGCGCAGCGACGGCCACGCACCGACAATGGAGCGCACCAGGGTCGACTTGCCGGATGCGCTCGGCCCGACAACGCCCAACCCCGTCCCCGCTTGCAGCGTGAAGCTGACGTTCTGGATAAGAGCATTCTGCTGGCCTGGCGCAGTAACTGTCAGGCCTTCGACGGACAGCGTGTGCTGCGGTCGCGGGAGCGCCATCGGCTGACGCTGCTCGAAAAAGGCGTTCAACGTTCTGGATAGCTGGTCGTAGCTTCTTCGCGCAGAGATAAAGCCCTTCCAGTTTGCGAGCGCGACATCGACTGGCGCAAGCGATCGGCCCAGCATGATAGAGGAAGCGATAATGACGCCCGAAGACGCCTCGCCTGCCATAACGAGGTAGGCGCCGAGGCCGAGCATGAGCGATTGGAGCATCATGCGGAACGTGCGTGAAAGCGCGCCGGTCGCACCGATGACGTCGAAAACCCGCCGCTGATCCTGCAGGAAGCGCAGGTTCTGCTCACTCCAGAGTCTGCCGAAGCGGTTGGAGAGGCCCATAGCGCGGATGACTTCGGCATTGCGGCGGCCCGCGTCGGAGCAGGAAGTGCGGGCAACTATCGATTCGGATGCACGCCTTGACGGCGCGCGCGCGAGCCCTTCGGCGACGAGGGTCAGTAGTACGATGACCACTGCTCCAAGCGTCGCTAGGAGCCCGAGTGATGGATGCAGCATGTAGATGATGACGAGGTAGAATGGAATCCACGGCAGGTCGAAGAAGGCGGTCGGACCGCTTCCGGAGACGAAGCTCCTGATCTGGTCGAGGTCACGGATCGGCTGGATGCGCGATCCCTCTTGTCCTGCCCTCAGCGGCAGCTGCAGCGAGGCTGCGAATGCCTTGCCATGCAGCTTCTGGTCGAGTGCGTTGCCAATCCGAACGAGCAGGCGCAAGCGGACGAAATCGAGCAGGCCGTAGACCGCGTACAGAAAGACCGCGATGATGGTGATGCCGACAAGCGTAGGTACACTGTGCGACGGCATCACGCGATCGTAGACCTGCAGCATGTAGAGCGAGCCGGTCAGGCCGAGGATATTCACTATGCCCGAGAAAACGGCCACCGCCGTCAGCGCCCCGGCACACTGCCAGAACGCAGACTTCAGTTCATTGCCCCGAGTCGCTGCGGCGAACGTCTGCAATGCCATAGTATATCCTCGATCCTTCTTCCTGCACCAACCCGAAGCGACGGCGTCGAGCCATGTGTGACTGGACTCAATCCGGTGGGTCTGGCGTTCTTCGCTTAGGTGGATGCCTTGTGCACTGACGCAAGGACAGTGGCGGCTGGGCGCAAGTCGTTGGCGGTGCCGATCAACTACATTGGCTGCAACGGCGGCAGCCGCCGCTCAGGATCTGCTAGGACGATGACAAGCCACGCCGGTACTGGGACGGAGTCTTGCCGGTCCAGCGCCGCGCGGCATGACTGAAGGCGCTTGGCTGATGGAAGCCCAGCAGCCATGCGATCTGGGAGATTTGCAGGCCCGGCTCCTCCAGGTGGCGAATGGCGAGATCACGCCGGAGATCATCCAGAATGGCCCCGAAGCTAAGCCCTTCTGCCGCGAGGCGGCGTGCGAACGTCCTCTCGCTTAGCCCGAGGCTGCCGGCCACCTTCTTCGCGCTCGCCTCGGCGTGGGGCAGGAGCGGCGCGATGGTGTTCTCAACTATCGTGCGGAACGGGCCCACGTTGGTGGGGCGGGCGGCCATCGCCTGCTCGCAATTCTCGACCATCAGCCGGTTAAGGAATGGATCGGCGGCCACCAGCGTCCGGTCCAGCAGCGCAGGGTCGAGTATCAACTCGTCCGAGTCGACGCCAAAGTTGACGTCGCAGCCCAGGAGGTTCCGCGCACGGCGCAGATCGCCCGAGCGCTGGTGGACGAAGTTCGCGACGAGCGGAGAAATCCTGTGGCCGACGAGTTGCCGGCAGAGCCGGACGAGCGTCAGTGCGAAGGACTCCATCTGGTGCCGGTCGAGGTGCCGCGGCACGCCTGCATAGGAAAGCGCGAGCCGGAAGGTCGAGCCCTTGTGCATCCGCAAGATCAACGCATGATTCGCCGCCTGGGCGTACCGTTCGAGGCGGCGTAGAGCATCGCCGAGGCAATGCGACGAGGCGGCGACGTAGTAGAGCATGCCGAGTTCGCGCAGATCGAATTGCTCGGCCAGGTTCAGGCCGAGGAAGTCGTCGCCGAGGGTGCGCGAAGCCTGCTCGAGGAATTCGATCTGCGACCTGACATCGATCCGACCGTCGTGATCGGGGGCGACCGCTGACAGTCCGGCGCGGGCGAGCAAAGGGGCCGGATCGATGCCGCGGCGTCGGAGTTCGGCTACGGCGAGGCGCGTGGCCAGGCCGGCCGTAGTCGGCGCCGCTGCGAGTTGTCGGAAAACAGGCTCATTCTGGTCGGCCACGGTCGTCCGGTATCACGACGCGATTAACGCTTTATGAGCCTTTGGCGGCTCAGCGCAAAACTTTGTACCGTGCCGCAAGACGGGTGTGCCCATATCTCAGCCCATGACACCGCCTATGCCGTACTCCATCGGGTTGTTTATCGAGCGGGCAGCAGTTGGCACGACCGCAAGATCGCAGACCGGTATGAAGAGCAAGCATTGCTGGCCATCTGTTCTTATTCTGCGACCAGCCGAGGCGACCGCCGGGCCAAGGCCGACTACCTATTGCCCGTTGAGGCACGGGCGAACTCGACCTGGAAGAGCACATGCAGGCCATCCTGCAATCCATCATGCAGGGCTGATCGGCGCCGGTCGACGCTGAAGCGAACTTCCGCTTCTGGCCCCCAAACCGGATCTGCTTCTGCCGCGACGTGAACGGCAGCTGTGCCCCTCATCTCGGCCGTAGAACCCAGTCCTGCCAACCACTGAAAGCAGACACTAGCGGCAACCACGCTGGAGGTCGCAGTTGCCCAGCACCGGAGGTCTATTTTGCTAATTTTCGACCTTTCTGCACGCTCCTGTTGGGGTCGCATCTCCGCCTTTCGGACAATGGATGCCCACATCGCCGGGCTCGGTCTTGCCAATGCTCGCCAATAGCGGCAGTCTCAGCCTCGACTGGCTGGTCATCGAGTGCATGGCAGTTACCTTGGATGCTCGCGAAATCCTAGACAGACTGATCGCGACCCATCGAGGCTGCATAGAAGCATGGGACACATCGAGGATGAGGCGGCTGGTCAATATGTGGATCGCCGCCGCCGTCATTCTTTTGACCTCAATTGGCGAGACTGCCGCTCAGATCCGATCCTGCAGCAGGTTCGTGTTGCCGCTCGCCATGAGACTGCGCGCCAACCTTCTAATTGCCTGCGCGAGCTTAGCCATATCGATAGCTGGCTGTTTGCCGGTGTCGGCTGCCACGCGGAATATCGTTCTGCTTTTTGACGAACGGGTCGAACTGCCTGGTCTATCGGTGTTGAGCGCGGAACTAGTCCATACACTGCAGTCCAACTCCACCGAGCCAATCGAGGTCTATCGCGAGTCGATGGATTTGTCCCGATTTGGCTCAGATTCTTACAACACGCTGCTGCGGGACTTCCTCCGTGCAAAATATGCCGAGAAGAAGATCGACGTAGCAGTTGCCGTCATGGCCCCTGCGCTTAATTTCCTTTTGAACTACGGTGATCAGATATTTCCGAACACACCAATTGTGTTCTGCGGGCTTGATCGAGGACAACTTGGCACGCGTGCGCTCCCACGCAACGTGTTCGGCGTTCTTGTAAAGAGGCAGTTTGCGCCGACACTTGAGGTTGCACTTCGTCTCCAGCCCGCGACCGAAGGCGTTGTTGTCGTTTCCGGCACGACGGACTTCGACAAGAGCCTTCTCGCGGCGGCGCAGAAGGAGTTCCGTCCGTATGAAAACCGGGTTTCGTTTACTTACCTGTCCGAACTCCCCCTGGAACAGCTTCTCGCGAGGCTTTCGCATTTGCCGCACGGAGACATCGTCCTCTTCGTCTCGATGTTTCGAGACGGCAGCGGCCATCCCGTCGTTCCACATGAGGTCGTTGAACGTGTTTCCAACGCGGCAAGCGTGCCCGTCTATGCCTTTGTCGATCAATACCTCGGTCGCGGTATCGTAGGGGGAAGCCTGTATAGTTTCACCGCGCATGGCGCTGAGACAGCCAAGATGGTTCTGCGGCTGCTGACAGGCGCGGTGCCTCAGCAAAACTTTTCCGAAGTCTCCAGCAGTAAGCTAATGTTCGACTGGCAGCAGATGCGACGCTGGGGTATCAGCGAGGCCCGTCTCCCTCCAGAGAGCCAAATCTACTTCCAAGAGCTAACCGAATTGGAACGGTATCCCTGGCAAATTGCCCTTGTGACTGCGGTTGTTCTGATACAGGCCGGGCTTATTGCAGTCCTGCTGCGTGAGCATCGTCGGCGTCAAGTGGCCGAAGTCCAGTCCCGGCAGCGCATGGCAGAGCTTGCTCATGTCGGCCGCGTCTCGACCGCCGGCGAGCTGACCGCCTCCATTGCCCACGAAATAAACCAGCCGCTCGGCGCTATTCTGATGAGCGCCGAATCCGCGGAATTCATCCTGAAATCGCCGAGCCCCGACATCCCTGAACTCGGCGACATCGTGAGCGATATCTTGCAGAATAACCGGCGCGCTACCGACGTCATCCAGAGGATGCGCAGCCTCCTGAAAAAGGCACCCTTCGAACTGAAAAGCCTCGACCTCAACGACCTCGCACGGGAAACCGTCGAATTTCTTTCGGCGCTAGCAATCGGCCGAAAAGTCGAACTCCTCAGCGTGATCACACCGTATGCGCTTCCGATCCTCGGCGACCGCATTCAACTTCAACAAGTCGTTGTGAATCTTGTCGTGAACGGGATCGACGCGATGAACGAGACGCCGAGCGAAAATCACACCATCAGCATCCGGACTTCGCGCGTTGAACAGTTTGCCGAGTTGTGCGTGTCTGATCGCGGACCGGGCATTCCCGAAGACAAATTGGAAGAGGTCTTCGAACCATTTTTCACCACCAAGGCGGAAGGCATGGGCATGGGGCTGTCCATCACGCGCACTATTATCGAGGCGCACAATGGACTGATATGTGCGAAAAATCAGGATCACGGCGGTGCGTCGTTCCGGATCAGACTTCCTCTTGTCCGATAGTTGGTGATGCCTCGCGCGTCCAATTCGAGTTCGCAATGCATCAAAGCGGACATCTGCCGACGGCCATGAATTTATGGTGGTTCTGGTGCGTTAGAGGTTTGCCCGCGCATTAACGCCGTGCCGGGTCAATAGCCGTTTCTAAGGGCGAATAAGGGCAACCGTGCTGGTTGGTTCAATCCTCTGCGGTGGTGCTACCTCGACCGAGGCAGTTAGGGTTCCGTCGGGGTGAACCTCCCAGACGAGCTTGGCATCCTCATCTTCCATGACCGGGTCAACCGAAAGGCATTGTGCGTAGACCTGTTCGAATTGCCCAGTAAAGGCTCCGAGCGAGTCTGGAAGTTGCTGATCGCAATCCTCCTTCGTTTCGAAGATGGAAACCGGGGCGGGCAGTTCATGGCATTGGGAAAGACCATCCGAACAACCGACGATCAGAAGCAAGGCGGCGATGTCTTCAACGGGCGGGGAGACGTCCTCGTCCGCCAAAGGTGCAGTCACGTGATCCGCCAGCGGGAGAGTCATCAGCACCAGCACAGCCAAGGCAAGAACTTGGCTCGATAAGCGGCGTCGCTTCGGCAAGACAGCGATCTTCATGGCTGATTTCCCTCCACCTGACGTAGGGGCAGCAGCCATCATCCTCCGAATTTCGTATAGCCGATATTGGCCCTACGGCCATTGCACGTGCGGACAGAAGTTTCCGACGCGGCATCGTCCTATCTCAATAGTGCATGGCGTCGATGAGCTACAAGGCGACGGGAAACATCCGCGCCATCCAGATACTGCTCGGACATTCCAAGATTGAGAACACGGTCCGATATCTGGGGGTCGACGTGGAGGACGCGCTGCTCTTGGCAGAGCGGACCGAAATCTGACGTTGAGCGGTCATCCGGCGCGACGCGGATGACCGCTTCGACGGGTTATCAATCTCAACGGCCCCGACCACCATGGGGTGGAAAGCGGTCAGTCCGGTGGCGAGGTGCTAGTGACCGCTTCGTGTCACATACAGACCTGTAGAAAGTGACCAAGAAAATGTCATTCGGGCAGACCCGCATCCTTGAGCCAAGCCATAATTCGCTGCAGGCGCTCGGGATCGCGATAGAACTGTGCGGCGGCAACACCAGAGCGAGTCATCTCCGGATGCTTGCCAAGCAGGACGGTGATGTGACCGCGGGCGGCGTCGAGCCGGCCAGTGGCGGCAGCGGTGATTGCCGATAAGATGTAGGCAAAAGGCTCGTGTGACTCGCGCGCCAGGTAGAGCGCAGCATCGGACCGCGCTTGCTCCAGATCGCCCTGCCAGAGATCGGCCCAGGCGAGGTAGTAGATAGCCCAGTTGATGGCGTATGGGCTGAGTCGCCGCGAGGTTTTCAGGGTTGCTATGGCTCCCTGAAAATCGCCGCTATAGACCTGTGTCATGCCGAATGCGGCCGCGCAGTAGGCGTCGCTCGGCGCCAGTTCGCCCGCGCGGCGGTGGAATTCAAGGGCTTCATCGTGGCGCCGCTCCATCAGCGCAGCATTTCCCTTGTAGTGCAGAACTGCGCCGGTTTCGCCTACAAGGTCCTCCGCACGCTGAAGAGCCGCCTTTGCTAGCCCAAGAGAGATCGCCGGATCGGGGGTGAAGCCAAGCCGCGCATCCAACCAATGGGTGTGCGCCAGCATAACGAAGGCGAGCGCATAGTTTGCATCGTGATGTACGGCTCGTTCGTAGAAGAATCGTGCTTGGATATTGTCGAGCTTTGTGAACTTCAGTATTGCGGTCTGGCCCTGCAGGAAGGCTTCCCACGCCTCCAAGTTGCGGGTCCCTTCGGCCGCGATCCGCGCTGTGTCGCCTTCGGTCAAGTTAACCTGGAGTGCAACGGTGACGGCTTTGGTGATTTCGTCTTGAAGTTCGAAAAAGTCGGTGAGCTCCCGGTCATAGCGCTCGGCCCAAACATGCCCACCCGACGCGCCATCGATCAGCTGAGCCGTTACGCGAATTCTGTTCCCTGCGCGCCTCACACTCCCCTCAAGGATAAAGCGTACCCCCAGATCGCGCGCCACATCCTGAACCCGCACAGTTCGGCCCTTGAACATGAGGGTCGAGTTCCGAGCAATGACCAGCAGATCGCGCAGTCGCGACAGTTGGGTGATGAGGTCCGCGACGATTCCATCGGCGAAGTAGTCCTGCTCAGGATCGCCCGACAGGTTGGCAAACGGCAGCACGGCGATCGAAGGCTTCTCAGGTGTCGAAGTCGTCGTCGCCGTAACCGTTACTGCCGGCGTGTTTGTGACCCGATAGATGCGGACCGGTTCGGCGATGTTCTTGAGAACCCGAGCACCAAGATCGTCAAACGAAAGCGCGAGCTTACCTCGAACTTGCCGGTAAGCGTCTTCTGAAATCCAAACGCCGCCGGGATCGGCAAGGGCTTCCAACCGCGCCGCAATATTCACGCCGTCCCCGTAGAGATCATCGCCGTCGACTACGACGTCGCCCAGGTTGACTCCAATGCGCAGCACGATCTGGAGACCGTCCGACTGGTCAGCATTTCCGGCAGCCATGCGTTCTTGCAGCCGTGCGGCGCACTCGACTGCGTCCACAGCGCTGGCAAACTCAATGAGAGCACCATCACCTACCAGCTTGATGATCCGGCCACCGTGATTGGCGACCGTCGGTTCGAGAACGGTTTTCCGTCGATCCTTCAGTATCGCTAGCGTGCGGGCTTCGTCCTGCTGCATCATGCGGCTATAGCCGACCACATCGGCGGCCAGGATGGCGGCAAGGCGACGTTGAGCGCGTTGTTCAGCCATACTGCGCGATGGCTCCCAAGGCAGGAACTATCCGTAATTGTATTGCGGCGCCGCGGACATGTCCATCTGGCCGGATTTGTCGAATGGGCCAAGAGGGCGGGTTGCCCACCGCCCTGACCACCAAAGGTAAGATTTTCGACGCTGCTGCCTAAGACCTGGCAGTCGGCTTGCCGCCCACGGCCTTTTTAGTGGAACGACTGCTCGCGGGAAATGGTGCGACCAGCCTCTATGGCGGGAAGGGGGCGCTGAGCCGCTTTTGAAACGGCGGCGCGTCGATGTCCGCAATGGGGTCGGGCGCAGAAAGGCAGCTTACCGCTGGGCGATCACCGAAACCGGACACAGGAAGCGGCCCCTTAGCGGACTGAAGTTAGGCTTTTCCGATCCCGCCAACGATCGCTCTTCGGAAAGACTCCATAGCAGAACGGCTGTTGGTGGTGTCAGCTGTCGTCCAGTCGAAGCGCAAGGCGGACGCCTGGTCCCCCTCCATTCTGCGAAATGAATTCGATCCCCGCCGCTTCCAACGCAGAAGATATCGCCTGAAGTGTTGCCGGCCTAGGGAGCGTTTGAGAGCTTTCAATTCTGGCGAGCGTCCGAACTGTCACTCCGGAGGCGTTCGCCAGGTCCTCTCTCGTCCAGTCAATCAAGGCCCGAGCTGCTCGGATCTGCTGAGGCAGTATGTCCGTTTTCATGACATTCATCTTGTTAAAAGTCACAAAAAGTGACATAAACGATGGTGACTAGCGGCCGCACCGGTGCTCGATACACTCGGTGCGGCCTGACCACTACCAAGCTGTTTAGGAGCTCGGATCATGGCTGATTCCGACAATACCACGCCTTTGTCTTTCGTCACCCGCAGGAGGGTACTTGGTGCAACGGCGATTGCAATCTTAGGATGGGAAAGAGGTGCTTTTGCCGACAAGGCGCCGGCAGCAGCGGTACCTTCCGATCCCGCGCTGGCGATTTGGCGAGAATGGCGCACTGCTCACGAACTGAGCGAGCGCCTCTGCAATCAAAGTGCGCACTTGGAACGCACGCTTGTGGAGACCATCGGCTACCCTTGTGTGACCGTCCAGTTGCCCGGTGGCGAGAATCTGACGGTTCATTCTATCAGGGCACTCCGCGAGGTGCTCAATGCTGATGCGGAGGCCGATGACGCTCGCGCCGATGCAGAAGCCAGTTTGGAGGCTCATCAGGCACGCTGGAATGCCGCCGAAAAGCGAATTGGCTATTCGGCCGTGACAGAGGCGGAAATCACGGCAGCCGATCGAGCCGAAGAATTGCTCGAAGCCTTGGCTGCGGCACCTGCCACCTCCCTTACCGGCGTAGCGGCCAAATTGAATGCGGTGCTTCTTGAGAGCGAGGTGCGGGAGGGAGGCGTAGAGTTTCCCTGGCCGCAGATTCGCTCGGCCTTCGACGATGTCATGCGGCTGGGCCAAGAAGGCGCGCTCGCGTCGGCAGATCAAGACTGTTTTTCGTCCGCGCTCAGACCGACGGAACCCGGAAGGGAAGGGTAGGGGTTTAGCCCCTAGCCGTCCAAGGCGGCGGCGCGGAAAAGGCGGCTGAAGCGTACACATCGGCCATTCGAGATTGGAGAGAAATCGGCGATCCTTGCCTGGTGCTGCAAAGCGACTGAAACCGGGCACAGACGATGAAGAGACCAAGGAACGCCTGTCGGTCGGTTGAGACGACCCTGTCTCCACAGAATTGCGCCGTGGATGGTGCCTTCTTGGATAGAACGGCTCAGTTGTTCGAGCAGCGCACTGGCCGAAAGCTCACCAGGGAGGATGCGCGCCAGATCGTGGAAAACGTCACCGGGTTCTTCCGCCTCCTTTCCGAATGGCAAAATATGGAATGAGCGAGGCTTCACCTCGCTCCGCCCTCAGGAGACGAGGCTAAGAGATGGTCAAGAAAACTGCGCAGATTGCAACTCGCAGCGGCTTGGTGAAGGCGCTGCTCTATGCTCGGGTCTCCTCTAAGGAACAGGAGAAGGAAGGCTTTTCCATCCCTGCCCAATGCAAACTTCTGAGGGAGTATGCGGCTCAGAAGCAGTTTGGTATTGCCCAGGAATTCATAGACATTGAGACTGCCAAAAGCAGCGGGCGGACCAACTTCAACGAGATGGTCAAATACCTTCGGAAGCACCCTGGCGTGCGGGTTGTTCTGGTTGAGAAGACCGACCGTCTCTATCGCAATTTGAAAGATTGGGTGACGCTCGACGAACTTGACGTCGAGATCCACCTCGCCAAGGAAGGCGTGATCCTCTCACAGGACTCGCGCTCGTCCGAAAAGTTCATGCACGGCATCAAAGTGCTGATGGCTAAGAACTATATCGACAATCTCTCGGAGGAAGCGCGCAAAGGGCAGATGGAGAAGGCGGAGCAGGGAATCTGGCCGACCAAGGCTCCGCTTGGCTATCTCAACGTCACAGGGAGCGACGGCAGGAAGGTCATTGAACCGGACGCTGAGTTGGCGCCGATGATAACGAGGCTGTTCGAGCGCTACTCAACTGGCGGATATTCTCTCAAGGCAATCACGAAGGCAGCCCACGCGGAAGGCCTTGTGTATCCGAAGAGTGGGCATCCGGTTCCGGTGAGCACGGTGCACTCGATTCTGCGCAATCGTCTCTACACCGGATTGTTTCAATGGAACGGCAAGCTGCAGCACGGCAAGCACGAGCCGCTGGTGTCGATCGAGCTATGGGAGCGGGTCCAAGGTGTGCTGATGGGCCGACATGCGACGCCTATCCATTCCTACGGCTATGAATTTGCCTTCGGCGGCCTGATGACCTGTGCCAGATGCGGCTGCGCGGTAGTGGCCGAGATCAAGAAAGGCAAATACGTCTATTACCACTGCACCGGTCACAGCGACAAAGGCCGTGGTGGCTATGCCGAGTGCCGCCGCAAGTACGTCCGCGAGGAGGTCCTCGAAGAGACCTTTGGCGGCTTGCTGGACAAACTTCATTTCGATGAGGAGGTGCTGGATTGGGTCCGCGACGCGCTCAAAGCCAGCCACGCCGATGAGCGGAAGGAGCAGGAACAGGCGATCCTGCGATGCCAGAAGGAATACAAGCGCCTCGAGGATCGGCTCCAGGCAATGTACCTGGACAAGCTCGATGGACGCATCGACAGTGCCTTTTACGATCGGATGTCAGCGCAATGGCGTATAGAACAGACACGCCTGGTACGCGAGATCGAGCGGCACGGCGCAGCCGAGGAATCATACATGGAGGATGGCGTGCGCCTGTTGGAGCTAGCGCGAAATGCCCGGCAACTGTTCGCCCGCCAAGCTCCTGGTGAGAAGAAACGGCTTCTGAATCTGCTACTGTCGAACTGCACGTGGGAAGACGGCGAGGTTCGCGCTGCCTTTCGACAACCGTTTGATTTGCTTGCCGAAACGACTGCGGCGCTATCGACGGATCAGTCCCAAGGGATCGTCGTGTCCAAGGGAGATCCAGTTTGGCTGGGGAACCTGGATTCGAACCAGGACTAACGGAGTCAGAGTCCGTGGGTCTACCGTTAACCTATTCCCCAGCAAGCGCGGTCATGAACCGTGCGGGCCGAGCGGCCAAGCCGCTTGAGCGCTGCCTTGTAGCCGCCAGCGGAAAATAGTCAAGCCTGCTCGGCAGTTCAATCGCAACGTTTTGTCGGTCCGTTTTGTAAGTTGGTTCCACGCATTGCGTCGGGCGACGCCAAGTCCACCCGCGCCTCAGCTCTCGCTTCGGCTGAACTGCGACCGTTCGAAGAACAGCACGATGCCAAGGCCCAGAATCAGCGGGATGACCAGGTAGAACAGCCTGAACACCAGCAGTGCCGCCAGCACGCCGACCGGATCCATGTCGGACAGCCCCGCCAGGAACACCACTTCGAACACGCCGAGCCCACCCGGCGCATGCGAGATCTGCGCGATCGAGAACGAGACCAGGAAAACCCCGAGGACGACAAAATAGCCGGGGTTGTGGATCGATGGCAGGGCAAAGAAGATGATCGCAGCCGCCGCCAGCAGTTCGACCGGGCCGATCAGCAATTGCCGCGCGACGATCGGCAGCGCCGGGTAGTGCAACTGGAAGCTGGCGATCTTCAGTGGGCGCAGATGCAGCCAGCTGCCGAATATGTAGGCGGCGACGAGCAGCAGCATCACGATCCCCGCCGCTTCCGACAGGCCGTGATGGGCGATGCCTGAAAACCGGTCGAGAATCTCAGGCTCGAAGACCAATACGAGGCCGGAGGCTAGGATCGTCGACAGCACGAAGGTGATCCAGCAAATCGCCACCAGCACGCCGACATCCTGGCCGGTGAGCCCCCTGGTGCCATAGGCGCGGTAGCGGATGACGGCGCCGGAGAACACCGACCCGCCGATGTTGTGCGACAGCGCATAGGTGGTGAAGGAGCAGAGCGTGACGAACAGCCACGACACTTTCTTGCCGATATGCAAGAGCGCTATGTGGTCGTAGCCGGCGAGCGAGGCATAGGCGACGACCGAACACAGCGCCGCGAGAATCCAGCGGCGAGCTGGAATCGCCGATATCCCGTCCCAGACATCGTCCAGCGAGATGCCGCGCAGTTCGTGCCAGAGCAGGAGCAGCGAGAAAATCACCGCCGCAATGCCGACGACCGGCCAGAAATAGCGTCTCCAGTTCATTGCCTGATTGCCATGCGTTGCGGGTCCGCTTCCTTTGCTGTCGAGAGGCCGGTTGCGCCGGATTCCTACGCTCATTTCAGAAATGCCTCATTGAAGCCGGCTATTCAACCGCGAACGGTTTGCGTTGCGGCAGCCGGCAGGAATTGTCTGCGTCGAGGGGCGGCCCAACGGGACGCCAGCCGGCATTGCGCCTACCAATCGAGGCTTACGGGTACATTGCGTGGCACGGCCTCAATGGCGGTTCACGCGCCGAGCCGGCAAAATTGAGCGCGCGGCTCTTGGTGATCGGGCGCGGCACTGTTAGTCTGGCGGCAACTTAAAACACGTCAAAGCGCCTGCTGCGTCCGTCATCGGTTCGCGCGGCGCCGGAAGGAACGACAGTGGAAGACCGCGACACCGGCGCCGGCGCGCCGGAGGTGGGTGCGTCCAGCGCTTCCCCAGGGCCAGCAGGCTCATGGCGGCAAAGCCGCCCGACGGAGTCCCGCTCCGCCGACGGGCAGGCTGGCGACTCAACCCATAGCCAGAAGGGCAAGCCCAAGAAGCGGCGCAAGCGAAGGCGCGGGCGCAAGGTTTTTGCGCGCGACGAGGCGCACCCCATAGGAAATCGATCGCCTGTGCCCGGCAACGCCAGTTCGGCGGCGGAAGCAGCAAAACTGCCCAATTCGGCGGTCTTGCCCGCCGTTGCGCCAGCACGGCACGAACCGGGCGCCCACCGGTCGCCGCTGCAGGAGCTTCCGGTGTTTGCGGCTCTCGACCTCGGCACCAACAATTGCCGGCTGCTGGTTGCCGTGCCGACGCGGCATGGCCAGTTCCGCGTCATCGACGCCTTTTCACGCATCGTCAGGTTGGGCGAGGGGCTCACAGCCAACGGCCGGCTCGGCCAGCCGGCGATGGACCGCGCGGTCGAGGCGCTGAAGATCTGCGGCGACAAATTGCGCAACCGCAAGATCAGAAAAGCCCGGCTGATCGCCACCGAAGCCTGCCGCTCGGCTGAAAACGGCGTCGAATTCCTTGATCGCGTCGAGCGCGAGGCCGGCCTGAAGCTCGAGATCATCGATCGCCAGACCGAAGCGCGGCTGGCGGTTTCCGGCTGCGGTTCGCTGGTCGAGCGCGACACCCAAGGCGTCGTCCTGTTCGACATTGGCGGTGGTTCGTCCGAAATCGCGCTGATCGACCTCAGCGGCCGCCGTTCGCCGCGGCTCGCCCACCATATCGTGTCGTGGACGTCGCTGCCGGTCGGCGTCGTGTCGCTGGCCGAGCGTTTTGGCGGCCGCACGGTGACACGCGAGATCTTTGCCGCCATGGTCGACGACGTCGCCAACCGGTTGGCAAGCTTCGACGGTCGCGACCGGTTGAGCCATCTCAAGGCCAGCCCGAATTTCCATCTGCTTGGCACGTCGGGCACTGTGACGACTCTGGCCGGCGTCCACCTTGACCTCGAACGCTACGACCGCCGGCGCGTCGACGGGCTGTGGATGGACCGCGACAGCGTCGACCGCATGGTCGAAAAGCTGGTCGGCTGGGATTTCCAGCAGCGCTGCGCCAACCCTTGCATCGGGGCTGATCGCGCCGATCTGGTGCTCGCCGGCTGTGCTATCCTCGAGGCGATCCGCGCGGTATGGCCGTCGGAGCGGCTGCGCGTCGCCGACCGTGGCCTGCGCGAGGGCATATTGAGTGAGCTGATGGCCGACGACGGCGTCTGGCGCAACGATGGACGTGGCAGAGGATGATCCCGAAAAGTGGGACCCGGTTTTTGGAAGAGATCATGCTCAGGCAAGAAGGCGAGCGTGATCCCGAGAAGTGGCGACCGGTTTTCGGCAGAGACCATACTCAGGCAAGAAATTAGGCAATGACCAAGAAACCGGAAAAACCAGGGTCTGCGAGCATTCGCGTGCTGAAGACGCGGATCAAGAAGAAGAGCGGCCTGAAGGAATCGTCGCGCCGCTGGCTGCAGCGCCACATCAACGATCCCTATGTCCAGCGCTCCAAGGCGGATGGCTACCGCTCGCGCGCGGCCTACAAGCTGATCGAGATCGACGACAAGCATCATTTGCTGAAACCCGGCATGAAGGTGATCGATCTGGGTGCTGCCCCCGGCGGCTGGTGCCAGGTCGCGGCGGCGCGCACGAAATCGACAGCCGACAAGCCGCATGTCGTGGGCATCGACTATCTGGAAATGGATGCCGTGCCCGGTGCGCCGGTGCTGTTGATGGATTTCCTCGATCCGCTGGCACCGCAGAAGCTGGCCGCGGCGCTGGGCGGCGACCCGGATGTCGTGCTGTCCGACATGGCGGCGCCCACCACCGGCCACAAGAGGACCGACCATATCCGCACCATGCATCTGTGCGAGGTGGCGGCCGATTTCGCGCTGTCGGTCCTGAAGCCGGGCGGGCATTTCCTCGCCAAGACCTTCCAGGGCGGCGCCGAAAACGAACTGCTCTCCATGCTCAAGCGCAATTTCCGCTCGGTCCATCACGTTAAGCCGCCGGCGTCGCGCGACGAATCGGTCGAGCTCTATTTGTTGGCCAAGGATTTCAAAGGGCGAGAGCCTCCAGGCGGGCCGGAACGCAAAGTCGACGTTTCGAACGCTTCGAGCGATAGCGAAGGGCAGGGCGAGCCCGAAGCCTAAAGCCATTCGGTTCAATTGCCAGGCGGGCTCACCGGTTCCAGCGTCTTGGGCGTGCTCAGCCGGCCATGGCCGGAGATGGCGTTGCCGGCATCGGGCGCCAGCCGCACGAACGACAGCGCCGCCGCCGCCGATACAGCCGCGACGATGAAGAAGGCGATGTGGAAGTCGTCCAGCGAAAGCGGACCGCCATGGATTGACGTCGAAACTTCCAGGATGCCGCCGGCCAGCGCCACGCCGAGCGCGATCGAAAGCTGCTGGAAGACAGCGGTAATCGGCGTCGCCTTGCTGGTGTCTTCAGCCGAAACCTCGGCATAGGCAAGCGCATTGACGCCGGTGAAGAACATCGAGCGGATGAAGCCGCCGACCAAAAGCATGGCCAGCATCAGCAGATAGGGCGTGTCGGGTGTGAACAGCCCGTTGATGGCAATCGACGCCGCAGCGACCAACGAGCCGACGACCAGCACGCGGCGGAAGCCGGCGACGCGGAAGATCAGCGCGGTGACGAATTTCATGCCGATGGCGCCGATCGCCGAGACGAAGGTGATCATTCCCGACTGAAAGGGCGTCAGTCCGAAGCCGATCTGGAACATCAGCGGCAGCAGGAACGGCACGGCGCCGATGCCGATGCGGAACAACGAGCCGCCAAGCACAGAGGAACGGAACACCTGGTTGCGGAACAGTTCCAGCGCCAGCAGCGGATTTTTGGCGCGGCGCGCATGGAGCAAATAGAGTACTCCCGACGCCAGGCCGACTACCACTGTGATGATGCCGACGATCGGCGGTAGATACGGCAGGCTGACCACCGATAGGCCGAACACCACGCCCGATGCCGCCAGCCCGCTCAGCACGAAGCCGATGAAATCAAGTGGCGGGTTCTGCGTTGGTTCGGTCCGCGGCAGGAAGCGCGTCGCCAGCCAGATGCCGATCAGGCCTATCGGGACATTGATCAGGAAGATCCAGTGCCAGGTGAAATAGGTGGTGATGAAGCCGCCGATCGGCGGTCCGACCAGCGGCCCGACCAGCGCCGGAACGGTCAGCCAGGACATAGCCGCGACCAGCTCACTCTTCGGTGTCGCGCGCACCAGCACCAGTCGCCCGACCGGTGTCATCATGGCGCCGCCAATGCCTTGCAGGAAACGTGACACAACGAAAGCCGGTAGCGAACCGGAAAGGGCGCAGGCGATCGAGCCGACGATGAAGACCGCGATCGCGGCACGAAAGACATTCTTGGCGCCGAAGCGATCGGCCATCCAGCCACTGATCGGAATGAAGATCGCCAGCGACACCAGATAGGCCGTCAGAGCCAGCTTCAGCGCGATCGGGCTGGTATGGATGTCGATGGCGATCGCCGGCAGCGATGTCGCGATGACGGTCGAATCCATGTTTTCCATGAAAAGTGCGACCGCCAGGATGAGCGGGATGGTGCGGTTCAAGGAACGCGTCCGAACTGGATGTTTCGTCGTCAAATGCTTGCCGACCTTGGGGGCGAGCCGACACGAAGGGCGGTTATCACGGCTTGGGGCGGATGTCGCATTAATTTGCGGTCACTTTTGTGCGACCGCAATCGCAGATGGCGTCCGTTCGGCGTCACGTCACCTTTACGGGAGCGTGAAATCATCGGCTTTTCATCGGCGGCGGGACGTGTTACGAGCCAGCGCCAATCCTGAAAGGGAAGAAGACGAGTCGGCGCTGTCCATCCTGGTCAAGCGCTTTTTCTGTATTCCGAGGACTGGCCATGGCAAAAATCATCGAAACGTCCACCGGCGCACTGGCGCTCACCTTTGACGACGTGCTGCTACAGCCCGGTCATTCAGAGGTCATGCCGGGCGAGACCGATGTCCGCACGCGCATTGCCGGCGACATCGACCTCAACGTGCCGATCCTGTCGGCGGCGATGGACACCGTCACCGAAGCGCGGCTTGCCATCGCCATGGCCCAGGCCGGTGGCATTGGCGTCATCCACCGCAATTTCTCGCCGGCCGAACAGGCCGAGCAGGTGCGGCAGGTCAAGAAGTTCGAATCCGGCATGGTGATCAATCCCGTCACCATCGGCCCCGACGCCACCCTTGCCGACGCGCTTTCGCTGATGCGGACCTATTCGATTTCGGGCATTCCGGTGGTCGAGAATGGCGGCACCGGCGGCCAGAAGATCGGTCGGCTGGTCGGCATCCTGACCAACCGCGACGTGCGCTTCGCGTCCGATCCGGCGCAGAAGGTCTACGAACTGATGACGCGTGAAAACCTGATCACGGTCAAGGAGAATGTCGACCAGGACGAGGCCAAGCGCCTCCTGCATCAGCACCGAATCGAAAAACTGGTCGTCGTCGACAGCCGAGGCAATTGCGTCGGGCTGATCACCGTCAAGGACATCGAGAAATCGCAGCTCAACCCGCACGCCACCAAGGACGCGCAGGGCCGCTTGCGCGCCGCCGCCGCCACCAGCGTCGGCGATGACGGTTTCGAGCGCGCCGAACGTCTCATCGATGCCGGCGTCGACCTTCTGGTCATCGACACCGCGCACGGCCATTCGCAGCGCGTGCTGGACGCGGTGGCGCGCGCCAAGAAGCTCTCCAACTCGGTTCGCATTCTGGCCGGCAACGTCGCCACCGCCGAAGGCACGCAGGCGCTGATCGACGCCGGCGCGGATGCCGTCAAGGTCGGCATCGGCCCGGGCTCGATCTGCACCACTCGCATCGTTGCCGGCGTCGGTGTGCCGCAGCTTTCGGCCATCATGTCGGCGGTCGAGACGGCGCACAAATCAGGCGTCTCGGTGATCGCTGACGGCGGCATCAAATATTCCGGCGATCTGGCCAAGGCGCTCGCCGCCGGCGCCAGTGCAGCCATGATCGGCTCGCTGCTGGCCGGCACCGATGAAAGTCCGGGCGAGGTCTATCTGCATCAGGGCCGCTCCTTCAAGGCCTATCGCGGCATGGGCTCGGTCGGCGCCATGGCGCGCGGCTCGGCCGATCGGTACTTCCAGGCCGAGGTGCGCGACACGCTGAAACTGGTCCCGGAAGGCATCGAGGGGCAAGTTCCCTACAAAGGACCTGTGTCTGGCGTGCTGCACCAGCTTGCAGGCGGGCTGAAAGCCGCTATGGGTTATGTCGGCGGTCGCGATCTTGCCGATTTCCGCGAACGCGCCACTTTTGTACGCATATCCAACGCCGGACTTCGTGAAAGCCACGCCCATGACGTCACGATTACCCGCGAAAGCCCGAATTATCCCGGCGGACTCTGACGTCATGAAAAAGCTGTTTGATTTGAAATAGTTACGCTGATGCGATCTACGCGTCCCGCGCCTAGAAGCCTTACTGCGATATTTCGCAATCCGCCGTCGTATGTCAGTGGTCCTGCTGGCCACTGCTGCGCGGAGCTACGTCCATACCGGGAGCGATGCCTGGACTGATCTGCTCTGGAGATGAGGCCGGGCTCGCCCTAGGCACTGGAATCGATTCCGTTGCAGGGTGTGCTCCGGCCCTGTCGGCCAAACAACCCGGTCGCGACACCGAGCCGTACCAAAGCTCGGAAAACCTGGCTGCAACATCTGATCGCACGCGATCGAACCAGTTTCGGTGATCGGTTCCTGTAACCGGCCGGATTGTCACCGTTGCCGTCATGCCGGAAACGAGGGGCACACCCGCCGGAACGTAGTCGATGGCGATGCGGACTGGCACGCGTTGCGCGAGGCGTACCCAGGTGTAGATAGGATCGACGTTGGGCAGCCCTTGGGTGCCTGGGGCAGCGTTCGATACGCTGATGCCCCGGGTGATTGTTTCCACGTGTCCAAGGATCGGCTCGGCGTAACCCATCAGCTTCGCCTCGGCGCGATCGCCAAAGCAGATCCGCGCCATTTTCGTTTCCTCGAAATAACCATCGATCCAAAAGCTGTCGGAATCGATCACGGAGATATTGGTCACCCCTGTGGGCGCATAGTTGCCCACCCGCAGCAGCAGATTGGTCACATAGCCGCTGACGGGACTGACGACCTTGGTCCTCGTGAGGTTTAGTTCGGCCTGGGCAAGTTCCTGCTGCGCCGCGTCGAACTGGGCCTTGGCCTGAGCGGCGTTCCCGGCGAAGGTCTGTTGCTCCTCGGGTGTCGTGGCAAGAGACGACAAATGTTGGCGCCGATCGGATTGGACCTTCTTGACTTGCAGGTCCGCCGCTTCCTGGGCCACCGTCGCCTTGCCGGTGGCCACAGCAACCTGGAAGTCGAACGGGTCGATGACGTAGAGCACGTCACCTTGGCGGACGAACTGGTTATCGGCCACCCTAAGTTCGACGATCTGGCCCGATACCTGAGGCGCGATGTTCGCGACCTGCACACGAACGGTGCCATTTCGCGTCCAAGGCGCCCGCACATAGTCCTGCCATGTGAGAACCGCGATCAGGCCAGCGAACAGCGCGATGGCGAGCGTGGAAAGGCGCTTGCCAACCGCAAGAAGAAGACGCCCGAAACCACCGCGCGTCGAGGCGATGGATGGCGCCGACGCCGAGGGCATCTGAGGCCGGCCAACTGGGCTGTCGCCTCCGACCCGGCTTACCGGCTTTGGTATTGGGGGGTCATGGGTCGCGTCGCCGACGGTGATCTGCTCTTCGAAGGGCGATTCGTCCAGCAATATCGTTTGATCCTGAGGCCGGGGAATCTCCATGACCTTCTCCCTAAAGAAGCATAGTAAGCAGCCCGAAAATCGCGACGAACAGACTAAGCTCGGCGATCGACGGATTGCTGAAATACCCCGAGAATCCAATAAGATGCAGGAGCGGGCGCAGCACTATGACGAGGACGAGCGCAATCGCTGCATAGGTGACTATGGGCGCTACCAGAACTCCGCCTATGACGAGCTCCCGAAACGTGTGCGTCATGGGTCGCCGCTCTCCATAGACCTGTCCGTGAAGGAAACACTCGCCAGGACGAGCGCTGCGCACGCCGCGGTGGCGACTGGATTGTGCCCGGATGCGGCGGCTTCACCCAAAGCCTTGGCCGAGCTTAACAATGCGGGCCCGTCCCGTTGGACAAGCGCCGCACGTGCTGCGTCGGCCACATTTGCCAGCGGGCCGGTTGCCAGCCGATCCAATCCGGCGCCACACAGTCGCAGCGCCGCCGCCCGGTCGAACCACAACATGGCTTCATCGAGAACCGGGCTATTCCGCGGAGATGCACCAGCCGCAGTCACGATCTCACCGATCCGCGAGGCATCGCGAAACGTGGCCTCTTCCCGTGCGAGGTGCCCAGCTCGGTCAAATCTCGGACTGCGTTGCTCGCGGCGAGCGTCTTCCAGCAGAAGGCGAAGCCGGTGATCGTTCGACACCGGAGGGATCAGAAGTTGAACTCCAAACAGCAAACTTGTCGCAAGACACGCGAAAAAGCAGACGAATAGAAAGGTCTGTGGATCGTAGGTCTGTGGGTTGCTTGGTGCGAAGAAAGCTATGACGAAGATCAGGGTCAACCGCCCAAGGGTCGACAGGATCGGATTTGGCAACGTTGTCAGCAGTGCGCAGCCGATGGTGAAAGGCGCCAGACCAATCGCCAGCAAAGGGAACCCGGTGACGCCGTCCAGAACCACGAACTCCAGAATACCGGCAAGCAGACAGGAGATCGGCATGGCAACGACCGCGAGCGTCGTGAAGGTGCGTGCGTCAGGTACGGTAGCGCTCAACCCAATCAGCACGGCAATAAGAGCAAGGCAGGCTTCGGTTGCCGGCCACCCCGTCATCATGAAGAACATCGATGGCAGCACAAAGGAGATTGCGGCTCTGACGCCGGTCTCCGCCGCAATGCGGCGGGAGCGGTATAAAGGGGTGCGCCACTCGTGGGAGCCGTGGTTTCCTGCCCGCAATGCGTCGAGGCTGCCCCGCACGTCCCTGTTCCTTCGGAGCAGTTCTCCAGTGAGCCAGGCGAGACATATCGCCATCAGACCGGATGAGCCTTCTGCCAAGCTGCCTGAAGGCCACTTGAACCTGGGCACGGTGGAGTTTGCTTCAAGTTCGGAGATAGCTTGCTCCCGCGGCCGCGGTTCGGCGGCGACCGGCAACGTTTCCAGTGCCCGGGCCGTAGCCAGTTCAGCGACGAGATCCACTGCCGCGGCACGGGCAGCCGCGCTTCTCGCCTGTCCGTTGCTCGATTCTGTGGCGAGGCTCGCTATATCAGGACGCAGCGCCGTGATCTCGTGCAGGAGTCCGGCTGCCATCGTGGCAGGCATGGCCTGACCGCGAACCGTGCCCTGGGCGTAATCCGCGACCCGGCGCTGCAACGCTTCGAGTTGGGCGGCCACTTTCGGATAATGGTCGGGGGCAGCCAAAAGGTCGTTCACGAAAGTGACTGAGAGAACACCAACGGCGATGGCCGCGCCACGCGCCACGCCCGTCTCGAAGACCTGCTGGGGACTATCGATTTGCTGAATCGCAATGAGAGCAACGGTAATCGTGCCGAGTGCTGCAGCGTAAGCGCGGTTGCCGTCCAGCAATCCTGCCGTGTAGACACACAGCCCGATCCATGCGGCGAACGCGGCGAGCATGATTCCGCCGCTTTGGGCGAAGAGCCCGACGATGGCGACCGACGCCATGACGCCGAGCACGGTCGCGATCAGCCGGAAGGCGGCCTTTTCCATACCTTGGCCGCGAGTGGGGAGTGCCAGAACGGTGACTGTCAGCGCCGCCGTAGATGGCGACTGCAGCTCGAGCCAAAAGCTCGTATAGAGGGCCGCGACGATGGCCACCCAGATCCTGAGCGCGAACGCCCAGGACGCAGGAGGAAATCCTGCGACGATGGTCGGATGTCGCACGACAGCAATACTCATCGCACTCCTGCAAGGTGGCTCAAGCTGGTATGCCTGTTGCTCCGAATCCGATGGCTCAGCTGGCCTGCATTACGCGGCACACCTTGCAGCAAGGCCTTTAACAGCCAAGGCTCTGAAAACTGTCGCTACCGTATTGGCTGTGCGTGCGACCATTGATGTGGATATTGCCGTATAGGTCTCGAGGCGGCCATTGTTCTACTGGATACGCAGCCCAGACGAATGGATATCCGGACCATACGTTGGTGTGAATGTTTGAGGTACGGTGCATTCCGGTCACCGCGGCTTGGCAAGCTTCGAGTCGGGTGCGGTGGTTGCGATGCTTTCTTCCTTGCGGCGCTGCGGCATACCGCAACGCGAAGCACGGTAAGCGCACTACGGCGGCCGAGTTGGAACCACAGGATTGCCTCGAAAAGGCCCGCGCCACAGGTGAAAAGGGCGCTGGACGAACGACCCGGGCATACCGCAGGAGGGGTGCGAGTCGACACAGTTCACAGTACACGTCGCGCCATGCCAAGCGTTTGGCCTATGGACGATGGCAGGGGCTGGAGAGTGCCTATAGCTTTTGCGGCTATCGGTCTGGCGGTCTCTCTGGCAGCAAGAGGATACCGCGGTCTGGACCACCACGAGAACGCCTGCGCTGGCTTTGGGGAAAGGAGCCTTGTCTTCGCGCTGCGCAATTTGGCAATCAGTCAAGCTTCTTGGCGGCTTGCGCACCGCCCCAGAGCGAGCCCGGATTGGCGCGGTTGGGATAAAGCTCCAACATCGCGTCGTAGAGGTCGCGCGCAGTATTCGTGATCTTGTCGAGGCGATCGAAATCTCGCAGATATTTCCGCGTTTCGCCGATGTTGCGGGGGTCATCGTCGTTTTCCGGTATTTTGTGGCCGGCAACAACCGCCTTCGGCTCAAGTGCTTCAAGCTTCTCAAGGGCACTGATCCATTGAAGCCTGCTCAGCGCGGTTGTCTCTGCGAGATAAGGGTGAATGCCGTTGTAGACGACGTCGCCTGCAACGATCAGGTCGATAGAAGGCACATGCAGGCTTGTAGAGCAGGCTGTGTCGGTCTGCCCCGTATTGACAGGGACGAGTTTGTGTCCCTCTAACTCCAATTCGTTTTCACCGAGTGGATCGGCCACCAGCAGCCGCTCGGGTATCCCGTCGGGGATACGCTTGCGCCAAAACCCATCGATCGATTCCGGTGACAGTTGCGCCTCCATCGCCTTGACAACTTCGGGTATCGCGACAGCCCTTGCGGTTGGAAAATGCTCCAGGATTGGCGCGAGGCCAAAAAAATGGTCGCCATGTCCGTGCGTGATATAGATCGCGGTCAGGTTCTTGCCGCTCGCGATTACCCATTTCAGCAATGTCAAGGATTGCTCGGTCGTCAGAAAAGTGTCGACGAGTACGGCATCCCGCTCGCCCGAGATAAGGGTCGACGAGTTCGCCACCCAAGCCCACCTCTCTTGCCCGGCAGGCAACTCACGACTAAGTCCTGGGCGCTTTACGGTAAGTACTTCCCAGGTCAGGGCGGCGCCTGAAGCCTCAACTGAGCTCATCTGATATCTCCGTGTTCATCAAAGGGTTCGCAAAGCGGTTGCAACCGCGTCGATATTGAGGTGCTGATTTCAACCAGTTTCCCAGTTGCCAACTTCTTCAGAAAGGAACTCCGCACAGTCGCACTTTCCGCGTGCACTATGGTGGCGTCAGCGACCAGCTGCAGATCGTATTGGCTGTTCGGCGGATCGCTGATGTGAATGTTGCCGGACAGGTGTCGAGGCGGCCATTGTTCGTCCGGATCAGCGGCTCACACGAATGGGTATCCGGACTATCCGTTGGTGTGAATGTTGAGGAGTGGTGCGTTCCGATCATTGCGGCTTGGCAAGCTTCGAGTCCGGTGAAGTGGTTGCCATGCATTCTGCCTTCCGGCGCTGTGCCCAAACTCAAAATTTGCGTCGGTAGGCGTGCTGAAGTGGCTTGGCTCCAATATGCCTGGCACGTCGTCATGGATGTAATCTCCGGGCACGAGTTGACGCATAAGCTGTTCGCTGATGCGAAGGAGCTGGGCATCGGCAGCGCCGAGATTGAGGACGATACCGGTAGCCTATTTGAAACCCTCCTCTAACTTACCTCCCGGCCTCACGCCGCCTCAAGGACTAGAGCTGGTTGCCTTCCGACTTCGGTCGTCGCGAGGTCAATAACTCGACAGGCGCACTGCCATCTTCGGACGTACGGATCGCCGTCAGAACTGTCGCGTATCGACACATTGCAGACTATCAGTCTTAAGTCCGCTTTCGACCCATTTCGGACTTCTGCGCTGCTACCAACCTACTCCCGTGAGCCGGGGCCAAAGAGCTTTCCGCCCTTTGTCTCGACCAAACCTTTGTATGACTCGACGAATGGCCTTAGCCACCTAGTATGCGCAATGAACTTGCTGGCCGAGCCCGGTCCCAGCAAACGAAAGTTCAGGAGGCGACACCGTGGCAACGTATCTCGTCAATCATCTTCGCATTCCCGGCGACATCCCCAACCTGGATGCGCTGTCTTACCTTGATCAGGTGGAGGCGACAGTCGCCCCCTACGGGGGCAAATGGTTAGCTCAAGGGCCGGTCGATGTGTTGGAGGGTGCGTGGCCAGGCTCGATAGTAGTCATGGAGTTCCCTGATCGGCAGTCACTCGACAAATGGTACAACTCGCCTGAGTACACGGCATTGCGTCCACTTCGGTTCAAAGGCGCGATTTCGGATATTGCACTGATCGACTCTCTACCGCCCGGCTTTACTGTCAAAGCCTTTGCGGCAGGCATCCGCGAAATGATCGACAAATCGCGTTCGTGACCCGATGACCGTTGGGCGCAAGCAGATGGTCGAGGCCGGCGAAGCGTGGGCGTGGCGTCGTGAAGGTGCAACTGCTGGTATGGGAGACGAACACGAAGGTCGTCTCGTTCTATCAACATCTGGGATTTGAGGTTGCACCGGGAACGGTGATGGCGAAGTGGATGGTCGTTCGCCGTAAGGACCGCTCTCCACCCTTTGCGGACCCTGTCTGGCGTGCCAGACTCGCCGAGCCTATGCGATGATGACATCGTGTCAGGCGAGACCGCAATTTTTCATGCGATCCTACGACGCCACAAAGCTTGTCCGCTTTCTCGAACAGCGCTGTGCTCAGACCGAGGGCGCGACGTGGGTGGGTATCGGCATTGCGGAGACCGAGGAAGACACTGGCAGCGTTTGTGAGGCGATCCTGGAGGCGATCGTTCATGACGTCGGCGAAAAGCTCGCTGAGAAGTTCGTGCAGCCGCATGGGCTTTCGTTCACAATGCACATTCCGGAGCGAGTCTCGCCCTTCAATCCTGCGCCGACGCCGGCGCGGATGCCGTCAAGGTCGGCATCAGCCCGGGCTCGATCTGCACCACTCGCATCGTTGCCGGCGTCGGGGTGCCGCAGCTTTCGGCCATCATGTCGGCGGTCGAGACGGCGCACAAATCAGGCGTCTCGGTGATCGCCGACGGCGGCATCAAATATTCCGGCGATCTGGCCAAGGCGCTCGCCGCCGGCGCCAGTGCAGCCATGATCGGCTCGCTGCTGGCCGGCACCGATGAAAGCCCGGGCGAGGTCCATCTGCACCAGGGCCGCTACCTTCAAGGCCTATCGCGTCATGGGCTCGGTCGGCGCCATGGCGCGCGGCTCGGCCGATCGGTACTTCCAGGCCGAGGTGCGCGACACGCTGAAACTGGTCCGGGAAGGCATCGAGGGGCAAGTTCCCTACAAAGGACCTGTGTCTGGCGTGCTGCACCAGCTTGCAGGCGGGCTGAAAGCCGCTATGGGTTATGTCGGCGGTCGCGATCTTGCCGATTTCCGCGAACGCGCCACTTTTGTACGCATATCCAACGCCGGACTTCGTGAAAGCCACGCCCATGACGTCACGATTACCCGCGAAAGCCCGAATTATCCCGGCGGAGCCTGATCCGTACGGGCTCTGGCGCAACCTGGCCGCAACGATACTGCGGCTGTCGCGCCACGCGGCCGCGCTCTGTTTCCTGTCGGCGGCGGTTTTCATCGCCATGACGGTGCTGGAATTCTTCTATTTCCGCCAGTTGAGCGGCGGCCTCGCGTCACTTGATATGCGCTTTCTCGGCTTCACGCCGGACGAAGGCATGGCCTGGCTGACGGCGCTCGGCCGGCGCGGCGGCGAGATCATTCTCGTCTGGCACTATCTGACCTTTGATTTGCTGTTCCCGGCGCTGTTGTCGGTGACACTGGTCAGCCTGATCCTGGCCACCGGCCGGCGATTGAAGAATTTCCGCGTGTTGCCGGGGCAGTTGCAGTCGATCTTCGCGCTGATTCTGGTACTGCCCTACACGCTGGCCGATTATGCCCAGAACATCGCGGTGGCGAGCCTGCTGTCCGATTTCCTGTCGGCCAATCCGGATTCGCTGTCTCTCGCCTCGGCGCTGATCGTTACCAAATTCGCGCTTCTCGCC
This sequence comes from Mesorhizobium sp. P2_E6, assembly GCF_056403835.1. Lineage (NCBI taxonomy): Bacteria > Pseudomonadati > Pseudomonadota > Alphaproteobacteria > Hyphomicrobiales > Phyllobacteriaceae > Mesorhizobium > Mesorhizobium sp. P2_E6. The sequence goes on along the minus strand of NZ_JBFUEQ010000015.1, from coordinate 64,021 downwards.
GTCCCGCTGACCGTCATCGCCGCTTTCTGGCTGGCGGGCCAGAAACACCAGGCTTGACGCCAAAACGGGGCAGGGCAGTTCATGAACCAGACCACGATCTTCTGGCCGTTGCTGGCGCAGGTGCTGCTGATCTACATTGTCTATATCGTCCTGGGCCACCGCAGATATGGGGCGGTCAGATCTGGTGAAGCCAAGGCCGGTCAGTACAAGCTACGGTCGACCGAGCCGGCCTCCAGCATCACCGTTGCCAGCAATCTCATCAACCAGTTCGAATTGCCGGTGCTGTTCTACGTGCTGTGCCTGACGCTGCACGTGACCAACGGCGTCAACTTCCTGACCCTGGCGCTGATGTGGATTTTTGTCGCGTCGCGCTATTTCCACGCCTGGGTCCACCTGACCAGCAACAATCTGCGGCTGCGCAGCCGCTCTTTCTTCCTCGGTGCTACCGTGCTGGCGCTCGCCTGGATCTGGTTTGCACTGCATCTGCTCGGAGCCGTGTAAGCATCTGCTTACCCCCTGTGAGGGAGGGTCGCCGCAAAGCGAAGCGGGGGTAAAGCGCCTAGAGGTCGAAAACCGCGATCTTGCGCTTGTCGAACTTGAAGCCGATCTCGCCGCGCACCAGCTTCAGCGCGGCCTCGCCGAACACCGCGCGCCGCCAGCCTTGCAGGGCGGGCACGTCGGCCTCCTCGCCCTCGGCCGCGATGCGGTCGATGTCATCGCTGGAGGCCAGCACTTTCGAGGCGACACCTTCCTTTTCGGCGACGATCCTGAGCAGCACTTTCAACAGTTCCGACGCCGCGCTCGAGCCTTCGGGCGGCTGGAAGTTCTTCGGCAGCTTCGGCATCTGCTCCTTGGGCAAGGCAAGCGCGGCGTTGACAGCGCCAAGCAGGGCCGTCGCCGTCGAGGAGCGCTCCCAGCCCTTCGGCGTCGTGCGCAGCTTGCCAAGGGCCGCCGCGTCGCGCGGCGCCTGCTGCGCGACCTCGTAGATCGCGTCGTCCTTGAGCACGCGGCCGCGCGGTACGTCGCGTTCGCGCGCCTCGCGTTCGCGCCATGCGGCCACGGCCTGCACGATCGCCAGTTCCTGCGGTTTGCGCAGCCGCATCTTCAGCCGCTTCCAGGCATCCTCGGGATGCGGATCGTAGGTCTCGCGCGAGGTGAGGACATCCATCTCCTCGTTCAGCCAGTGAGCGCGGTTTTCCCGCACCAGCTCGGCGCTGAGGTGCTGGTAGACCTCGATCAGATGGGTGACGTCGGCCAGCGCATAGTCGAGCTGCTTGTCGGAAAGCGGCCGATGGCGCCAGTCGGTGAAGCGCGATGACTTGTCGAGCCGCGCGCCGGTGATCCGCTGCACGAGCTGATCGTAGGAAACGCTGTCGCCGAAGCCGCAGACCATCGCCGCCACTTGCGTGTCGAACACCGGATGCGGAACGAGATCGCCGAGATGGACGATGATTTCGATATCCTGCCTTGCGGCGTGGAAGACTTTGACCACCGCCTCGTTGGCCATCAGCTTGAAGAATGGCGCCAGGTTGATGTCGGGCGACAGCGGATCGATCAACGCCGTCACGCCGGGTGCGGCCATCTGGATCAGGCACAGGATCGGCCAAAAGGTCGTTTCTCGAATGAATTCGGTATCGACGGTGACGAAATCCGACTTTTCGAAAGCGGCGAGAACGGTCTCGAGTTCTTTCTGGGTGGTGATGACGTGCATCAAATCGCTTTTGACAGGAGTAAGGTCTTCCTAGATTTCAGCCGGAAGCGCTTTCGTCAAGCTGTGGCGCCATCGTCATGGGGTTCCCGGCCCATCGGAATCGCCGTTTCTTCTGGCCAGCCGCGCGAAAATCGTCGATGTGCGCAACAGCGCGGTGAACCGGCTGCGCTTGCCCGCCGGGACGCCGGAGCGGGCCTGCATCCGGTAGAGGATGACGGCGATGAAGATCGCATAGACGACGGCGCTGAACACGAACAGCGCGCTCGGTCCGAAATACTGCATCGCCGTCGAGGCGGCGAACGGCCCGCCAATGGCACCAAAGGAATAGAACAACATCAAGGCTGCGTTGATCAGCACGAACTCGCCGGTGTCGGCGCGGTCGTTGGAATGCGCCGCCGACAGCGAATAGAGCGGCATGGCGAAACAGCCGAAGATGAAGATGATGACGAAGTTGAGCAGCGGATTGCTGCCGGCGATGAACACCAGCGCCAGTGCTGAAAGCATCGCGCAGCAGGTCGTCATCAACAGCACCCGGCGCCGGTCCCAGCGGTCGGAGAGGTAGCCGAGCGGATACTGGATGATGGCACCGCCGAAGATGCCGACGCTGACGAAGGTCACGACATCGGCAACCGACATGCCGATCTGCTCGGCATAGACCGGCGACAATGTGCGAAAGGCGCTGTTGGTGACACCGACGGCCATGCAGCCGAAGCAGCCCAGCGGCGAAATCCGCCAGACGCGCGCCAGGTCGAGCTTGACCTCCTCGGGCGGCGTCGGGTTGGAGCGGTCGCCCAGCGAGACCGGCACCAGCGAGAGCGTGATCATGATCGACATGATGGCAAAAATGGTGAAGCCGCCGGCACCGAAGATCGGGATGAGGAACTGGGCGCCGGTCACCGAACCGGTGTCGACCATCCTGTAGATCGCCAGCACGCGCGCGCGGTCGCGATTGCTGACGCCGGAATTCAGCCAGCTTTCGACGATGGTGAACAGTCCGGCAAAGCAGAAGCCGCCGGCAAAGCGCACCGCGCACCACATCACCGGATCGAGAACCAGCACCAGCAACAGGGTGCCGACAGAGGCGATTGCCGCCAGCGCCGAAAAGGCCCTGATATGGCCCACCGCCTTCATGATGCGGGTGATGGCCAGGCAGCCGAGCAGGAAGCCGGCGAAATAGAAGGTGCCCATCAGACCGATGTCGGAGGCGGAAAACCCTTCCTGCGCGCCGCGCAGCGCGATCAGCGTGCTCTGCAGCCCATTGCCGCCAAGCAGGATGCCGGCGGCGAGCAGGAGCGGGATCAGCGGGCGGATGGAGGACATGAAGGAAAACAACCGCTTGTCGTTGATCCTTCTTGAACCATCGCTTCCGTCAATGCCAGCGACAATTCCAAACGGAACTCGGCCGCGCGGATAACCGCGCTGCGAAAGATGGGAGATCGCCGGCTCTGTTGTGGCGTTCAGCCCGCCTGTGCCGGCTCAAGCCGAACTTCGCAGCATCAATTCCGCGTTGAGCAGGATGCGTCCGCCGTCTGGTTTGGCCGAGGATTTCTCATCCAGCCTCTCCAGCAGAAGTTCGATGGCCAGGCGGCCGATCTCGTTGTAGTTCTGCGCAACAGTCGTGATCGGCGGGCAGGCGTAGCGCGACAAGGGATGGTCGTCATGCCCCGCGACCCGCATGTCGCAGTCGGCCCCGTGGCCTACTTTCAGGCCCAGTTGATACGCGGCCGCGATCACGCCGAAGGCAACACGGTCGTTGGCGCAAAGCACGGTCCTGGTCGGAAAACCTTGCCCCTTCAGGATACGAAGCGCTTCATCAAAGCCGAATTTCTCGAAATCCCATGACCGCGCGTCGACGACGGGCACGATTTCAGGCGTCATCTTGAACTGCTGCATGGCCTCGACATAGGCGTCCTGTCTGGCCGAGGCGTTGTTGTTGACCAGCGGCATGGCGAAATAACAAGGCGGCTCGCCTGACCTGCAGAGATAATCGACGATGAGCCTGAAGCTCTGCCTGTTGTCGGTGCCGACGAACGACGAGGTCTCGTCGAGCGGCGAGTCGACATAGATCAGTGGGATGCTCGATCCGAGTTCGGCCAGGATACGGTGATGGGACTGCACGCCGAGCGGCGCTATGATTGCGCCGGCAATGTTCATCGACTTGAATGTCTGGATCGCCTGGTCTTCCATTTCGGCGCGTCCGTCGGAAGACAGCACAAAAGCCAGGAAACCGGCTTCGTTGGCGATCGTTTCGATACGGCGCGTCAGCGCCATGTAGAACGGGTCCGTCGAATTCGGAATGATGACGCCCAGAATGTTGCTGCGGCGGCGATTGAGATTGACGGCGAACATGCTCGGCCGAAAGCCGGACTTCCTTTGCGCGGCCTCGATCACGTTTCGAGTATTTTTCCGTACCGAGCTGGGGTCGTTGAAATATTTGGAAACCGTCGTGCGGGACAAGCCGACGAAGGCCGAGAAGTCCTCCATCGTCCTGATTGTCTTTGCCATTCACGGGCTCCCTGCTCGAACTGCCGTCGCCACTGTCTACTTGAGTCACCTTTTCGCGGAAAGGAGGTGGGATGTTCTTTCCGAGAGCGGGAGACCGCGTGTGTTCATGGGCGCGGCTGAACTTCTGGAAATCACGGCTCCGAGGAAAACTGTACTTTCATTGTCGTTGGGTCGCCTCCGGCTTTGGCGAAGAACGGCAGCAGTTCGGAAAGCGGCAGCCGATGGCCGACAAGCCGTGCCATCGTGCCGTCGTCCTGGCTGAGAATGTCGAGCGCCTGCGGGATGTTGCGGTTCAATGAGTGCGACCCCGCCAATCTGATCTGCCGGCGGAAAATCTCGAACGGGGCGACCGAGATCCTGGCATTGGGTGCGCAGACACCGAAAATGAGCGCCGTCCCGCCATCGGCGGTGAAACCGATCATGCCTTCGACCACCTTGGCGACGCCGGTGGCGTCGGCAACGAAATCGAAGCCCCGCGCCCGCGCCGACAGCGCCTGCGATCCGGACACCAGCGGCTCCAGACCGAGCGCCTCGGCGAAGGCGAGGCGCTGTTCGCTGATATCGGCGACCGCCACGCTGCTGACACCCTTGGCCCGGAGCGAGAGGGCAAGCAGAAGGCCGATCGGCCCAGCGCCGAAGACCAGCGCGGTGCCGGGCGTGCTAGTGCCGGTTCCGAGCCCGGCGGCACCGAGACCATTGAGGACACAGGCGAGCGGCTCGGCGAGCGCTGCCGTGGCGAAACCGAGATCGCCGATCCCATGCAGATGGTCGATGGCAACCATGCTGAACTCGGCGAAGCCGCCGTTCTCGGTCACGCCATAGGCCTTCAGACTGGCGCACAGATTCGTCAGCCCCTTCCTGCAGGCCGGGCAATGCCCGCACGAGATGTTGGGATCGACAGCGACCCGGTCGCCCGGCTTGACGGTGGTGACATCGCTGGCGACCGCCTCGACGGTGCCCGCGTATTCGTGGCCGGGGACCAGCGGAAACGCGCCTTCGCCGTAGCGGTCATGCAGCACCTCGATATCGGTATGGCAAAGGCCGGCCGCGCGGACCCGTACCAGGGCATGCCCCGGTTTGATCGCGGGCATCTCCAGCTCCGCCATGCCCGCAACGCCTGCGGCGGTAAATCGGATGGCCTTCATTTCAGTCTCCCCTGCCTGGACGACCTTGTCCCGGATGGCGCGGCTCGGGCGCGTCAGCTCATCCAGTTGCCGCCGTCGACATTGTATGTCTGCGCAAGGATGTAGTCGCTGTCGGGCGATGCCAGGAACACGGCGAGCCCGGCAATATCCTCGGGCTGCGCGAAGCGGCCGATCGGGACCGATCTGGCCACTGCCGCCTTCTTCTCGCCCGGCTTGAGGCCTTCCCAGCGGGCAAAATGCGCATCGACGACATCCCAATGCTCGCCGTCGACGACACCGGGCGCGATCGCGTTGACATTGATGCCGTGTTTGACCAGCGCCAGCGCCGCCGACTGCGTGGCCGAAATGATGGCTGCCTTGGAGGCGCAGTAAAGCGTCACCAGCGCCTCGCCGCGCCGACCGGCCTGGCTCGCCATGTTGATGATCTTGCCGCCGCGACCGCGCGCGATCATCACATTGGCCACCGCCTTCATCATGAACAGCGGCGCCTTGAGATTAATGGCGAACACCCTGTCATAGCTCGCTTCGGTGATGTCGGTTATCGGCGCCATGTCGAAGATGGCTGCATTGTTGACGAGGATATCGATGCCGCCGAAATCGCGGTCGACCTCCGCCACGACCCTGTCGATCGCACCGAGGTCGGTGACGTCAAGCTGGATGGCTCTGGCCGCCGCACCGATCGCGGCGGCTGCCCGCGTGGCACGCTTGATGTCGATATCGGCAATCACCACCTTGGCGCCTTCGCGGGCATAGGCTTGCGCGAAACCCAGGCCAATGCCGCGCGCACCGCCTGTTATGAGGGCAATCTTGTTGTTCAGTTTCATCTTCAAATCCAATTCCGCGAGTTTTTGAAAACGCTGTCAGAGCGCCCGGATGGCGACCGGCGCAACGTCACGGGAGACGTGCCCCATCGGATCCTTGACGCCGCCTGAGAAACGCACGGACCCGCTGTGGCGGATCCGTGCATCCTCCAGGCCTGCTACAATGGGAGGCTTTTCAGGCCCGGATCGCCAGGAGGCTGTGCTCATTCCGCCTCCTGGCTCACCTGTCTGGGCTTGAACCCGCCTATTTGATGTAGCCTGCCTCCGTCATCGTCTTCTCCACGGCGGTCTGGGCGCCGTTGAGCACATCGTCGACCGACTGCTGACCGGTGACCGCGGCGGCAATCGCCTGGCCGACCTCGGTGCCGATGCCCTGGAATTCGGGGATGGCGACGAACTGGATGCCGGTATAGGGGACGGGATCCTTGGTCTGCTTGGTCGGATCGGCGGATTCGATCGCCGAAAGCACCGTTGCGGCGAACGGGGCTGCTTTCTGGTAGTCCGGGCTGGCATAGGTGGATTTGCGCGTTCCTGGAGGTGCGGCGACCCAGCCCTCGGTCTCGCCGACGCGCTGGACGTAGGCTTTCGAGGTCGCCCATTTCACGAACGACTTCGCGGCATCCGCCTTGGTGGAACTCGCCGGGATGGCGAGACTCCATGCCCAGCCCCAGGCCGAACCGTTGGGCGTGACCGCCACCGGTGCCTTGGCGAAGGCGACCTTGTCGGCAACCTTGCTCTGCTTCGGATCATAGACACGACCCGCGGCTGACGTGGCGTCGATCCACATGGCGCAATGGCCGGAGGCGAACAAGGTCTGGTTCTCGTTGAAGCCGTTGGAGCTTATTCCGGGAGGTCCATCCTTCTTCATCGTGTCGACATACCAGCCGATCGCCTTCTTCCATGCATCCGAATTGATCTGCGGCTTCCAGTCCATGTCGAACCAGCGGCCGCCGAACGTGTTCACCAGCGTGCCGACAAAGGCCATGTTCTCGCCCCAGCCCGGCTTGCCGCGCAGGCACAGGCCGTATTGCTCCTTCGACTTGTCGGTGAGTTTGTCGGCGAATTCGGTGATCTGGTCATAGGTGGGCTGCTCCGGCATCTTCAGCCCGGCGGCGTCGAACAGGTCCTTGCGGTAGAGCGTGAACGAGCTTTCGGCGTAGAAGGGCACGGCATAGAGCTTGCCGTCGACCGTCAGGCCGCTGCGCACCGGCGCGATGAGATCGTCATAGTCATAGTCGTCGCCAAGATCGTTGAGCGATGTCAGCCAGCCGCTCTTGCCCCAGATCGGCGTTTCATAGCCGCCGATGGTCAGCACGTCGAACTGGCCGCCCTTGGTGGCGATGTCGGTGGTGACCCGCTCGCGCAGGACGTTTTCCTCCAGCACCACCCAGTTGACCTTGTTTCCCGTCGCCTTCTCCCATTCCGGCGACAGCTTCTGCATGATGATCATGTCGCCATTGTTGACCGTCGCAACCGTGATCTCCGCGGCCAGGACGGCAGTCGCCATTAGTGCGGAAGCGGCGACCGACGCGGCGAGAATTCCAATACGCTTACCAATTGGCATTTCGTCTCCTCCTTTACGAATGCGCATGTGTAAGTGAACATGCGTATATATTTTATTGCGCTTGAAAACACCCAAGTCAAGCTGCATAGGAGTTGATATTTGGCGGCCAGACCCAGCGCGGCGCACAGCTTCTTGCCATTTGGCACATCGGGAAAGGCGCGTGCGTAGCAAATAAAATGAACGTACGTGCAGTTTATGTTGACTTCGCTCGCGATGCGAATTACCTCGGCTACAGGTCAGGAGCGATCGTACAACCCGCACGCCGACACGATCCGCGTCCGCTCCGGCTGGGGAGAGAAGGAATTACAGGAATGAGCTTTTCCCGCCGAAGGGAGATCGCGTCCGAATCCGTGGGGCCGACGATTGCCGCCGGCGAAATCCTGGTCGAGATCATGGCGACGGAGCGGGGTCTGGGTTTCCTCGAACCGATGACGCTGGTCGGCCCTTACCCGAGCGGTGCTCCTGCCATCTTCATCGATCAGGTCGCAAGGCTGGGCGGCGGCGCCGGGCTCGTCGGCTGCGTCGGCCGCGACGATTTCGGCACGATCAATCTGGAAAGGCTCAGGCGCGACGGCGTCGACGTGTCCGCCGTGGCCGTCAGCGATCGCTACCCGACGGGAAGCGCTTTCGTTCGCTACAGGCCCGATGGCGGCCGCGACTTCGTCTACAACATCGCCGAATCCGCCGCCGGGCAAATCCGCCTCACCACCGAGGCGCGCCAACTGGCGGACAGGGCCGGCCACCTGCATGTCATGGGATCCACTCTGTCCGTAGCCGGGCTGAGGGACATCGTTGCCTATGCCACGAAGGCGGTGCGCGCCCGCGGCGGCTCGACCTCCTTCGATCCGAATGTGCGCAAGGAGCTGATCGACGGCGCCGACGGTGCGCAATTTTCCGCCCTGGTCGACGATGCCGATCTGCTGCTTCCCTCCGGTGAAGAGTTGCTTACCGCGGCAGGGGTCGATGATGAATGCCAGGCGGTGAAGGCGTTGATCGCCAGGGGCGTCGGCGAGATCGTGCTGAAGCGAGGGGCTGCCGGCTCGTCCCGGTTCGCTGCCGATGGCAGCAGGATCGACTGCGCCGGCTTCCTGGTGGAAGAAGTGGACCCGACCGGAGCCGGCGACTGTTTCGGCGCGACCTACCTGACTTGCCGGCGCATGGGGATGGAGCCCGGCAAGGCGCTATTTTATGCCAATGCCGCCGGCGCCCGCAACGTCACGCGGCGCGGACCCATGGAAGGCATCGCCGGCTTTGATGTGCTTGACGGTTTTATCGCCGGGACACAGAGGGCGACATGATGGCCAACCCGCTTGCAGGCCTCGCCGGCGCCCGCAGAAACGGATCGCCTTACGGCATCACCTCGATCTGCTCGGCCCATCCGCTGGTGATCCAGACGGCCATAAGGCGCGCCGTCCAGGACAAGGAAACCACGCTGCTGATCGAGGCGACCTGCAACCAGGTCAACCAGTTCGGCGGCTACACCGGGATGACCCCGGACCTGTTCATCGCCTTCGTGCAGGAGATCGCCAGCAGGGAAGGCCTGGAGGCCTCACGCATCATCTTCGGTGGCGACCACCTTGGACCGAACCCGTGGCGCGCGGAGCCGGCCGCACAGGCGATGAGCAAGGCCGAAGCCATGGTCACCGCCTATGTCTGGGCCGGCTTCAGCAAGATCCACCTCGACGCGTCGATGGGATGCGCCGGCGAGCCGGCGGCCCTGGACGACGAGACGATCGCCATGCGGGCGGTGCGGCTGGCCAGGGCGGCTGAAAAGGCGGCCCACGCCAGTGGCGGTGCATTGCCGGTCTACATCATAGGCACCGAGGTTCCCGCCCCGGGCGGCGTCGATCACACGATCAGCGACCTGAGGCCCACCGAAGCGGCAGCGGCGCGCCGCACGATCGATGTGCATCGCCAGATCTTTGCCCGGGAAGGCCTGGCCGAAGCGTTTGGCCGCGTCATCGCCGTGGTCGTGCAGCCGGGCGTTGAATTCGGCAGCCAGAACGTCGTCGCCTACAGGCCGGAGGCGTCCAAAGCGCTGACCGGATTGCTTGATGAGGAACGGTCGCTCGTCTACGAGGCGCATTCCACCGACTATCAGAGCCGCGCGGCGCTGACCGCACTTGTCGGCAACGGCTTTCCCATCCTCAAGGTCGGCCCGGGCCTGACATTCGCCTTGCGCGAGGCGCTTTACGGGCTCGACCTGATCGCGTCCGAAATGGTCGCGGATTACGGCGATAGATCGCTGGCCAGCACGATGGAGCGCGTGATGCTCGCAGCGCCGGGCCATTGGCACAGTCACTATCACGGCAGTGACGCGAGCCTCTATTTGCAGCGGCACTACAGCTACAGTGACCGCATCCGCTATTACTGGAGCAACCCCACTGCCGGCGTTGCCGTTGGCCGCCTGCGCGAGGTGCTCAACGGCGTCGCTATTCCCGAAACGCTGATGCGGCAATTCCTGCCGATGGTGCCGGCCGAACTGGGGCCTGCAGGGAATCCCGCGGCCATTCTTCATACAGCGATCGGCCAGGTGCTGGCCGATTACGACGCGGCTTGCCGTGGGGACGCCGCCTGAATCCGTTGCGCTGTCGCTAGCCAAGGGGCTTGCTGCGCCTGTCGGGCGGCGCCCGGCGCCACTTGCCTTGACAAATCCGGCCTCCCATGCGCTTTTCGCGCAAATTTTGAGGCCGGGCTGTGATGCTTCGGCCGGCAACGCAGCACCCCGGATCCTACCAATGACAATGCACCGTTACCGCAGCCATACCTGTGCCCAATTGAGGAAGAGCGACGTCGGCTCGACCGTTCGCCTGTCTGGCTGGGTGCATCGCGTGCGCGATCATGGCGGCCTGCTGTTCATCGACCTGCGCGACAATTATGGCCTGACCCAGATCGTCGCCGATCCGGATTCGCCAGCCTTCAAGGTTGCTGAGACAGTGCGTGGCGAGTGGGTCATCCGCGTCGACGGCGAGGTCAAGGCGCGCTTGCCCGAGACCACGAACGCCAACCTGCCCACCGGCGAGATCGAGATTTTCGCACGCGAGATCGAGGTGCTGTCGGCGGCCAAGGAATTGCCGCTGCCGGTGTTCGGCGAGCCTGACTATCCCGAGGATATAAGGCTGAAATACCGCTTCCTCGACCTGCGCCGTGAGACCCTGCACAAGAACATCATCGCCCGGACAAAAATCATCGCCGAAATGCGCAGGCGTATGGGCGAGGTCGGCTTCACCGAATTCTCGACGCCGATCCTGACCGCTTCGTCGCCGGAAGGCGCGCGCGACTTCCTGGTGCCGTCGCGCATCCATCCCGGCACCTTCTACGCGCTGCCGCAGGCGCCGCAGCAGTACAAGCAGCTGATCATGGTGTCGGGCTTCGACCGTTACTTCCAGATCGCGCCATGCTTCCGCGACGAGGACCCGCGCGCCGACCGGCTGCCGGGCGAATTCTACCAGCTCGACCTCGAAATGAGCTTCGTCGAGCAGGACGACGTGCTGTCGACCATGGAACCGGTCATGCGCGGGGTCTTCGAGGCCTTCGCCAACGGCAAGCCGGTGACGCAGAAATTCCAGCGCATCCCCTATGATGTCGCCATGCGCAAATACGGTTCCGACAAGCCGGACCTGCGCAACCCGATCGAGATGCAGGCCGTCTCCGATCACTTCCGCGATTCCGGCTTCAAGGTGTTCGCCAACATCCTGGCCAACGACCCGAAGGCCGAGGTGTGGGGCATTCCGGCAAAGACCGGTGGCAGCCGCGCCTTCTGCGACCGCATGAACTCCTGGGCGCAAGGCGAGGGCCAGCCTGGGCTGGGCTACATCTTCTGGCGCAAGGAAGGCGACAAGATCGAAGGCGCCGGTCCGCTCGCCAAGAACATCGGCGAGGAGCGCACCGAAGCGATCCGGCAACAGCTCGGCCTTGCCGGCGGCGACGCCGCCTTCTTTGTCGCCGGCGACCCGAAGAAGTTCGTGTCTTTCGCCGGTGCTGCACGCACCCGCGCCGGCGAGGAGCTGAACCTGGTCGACCGCGAGCGTTTCGAACTGTGCTGGATCGTCGATTTCCCGTTCTTCGAATGGAACGAGGAAGAGAAGAAGATCGACTTCGCCCACAACCCGTTCTCGATGCCGCAGGGCGGTATCGATGCGCTGAATGGCGAGGATCTGCTCGGCATCAAGGCGTTCCAGTACGACATGGTCTGCAATGGCTTCGAAATCGCCTCTGGCGGTATCCGCAACCATTTGCCCGAGACCATGGTCAAGGCGTTCGAGACGGTCGGGCTGGATCGCGCCACGGTCGAGGAGCGCTTCGGCGGCCTCTACCGCGCCTTCCAGTACGGCGCGCCGCCGCATGGCGGCATGGCCGCCGGCGTCGATCGTGTCGTCATGCTGCTGGTCGGCGCGAAGAACCTGCGTGAGATCACCATGTTCCCGATGAACCAGCAGGCCTACGATTTGTTGATGAACGCGCCTTCGGAAGCAAGCCCGCAGCAGCTTCGCGAACTGGCGCTGCGCGTCGCCGCACCCAAGAAAGACGCCTGATCGCGCCTCGGGTGATGCTTTAAAGAACCGCCCGAACCGATTCTTTCGATTCGCTAATCCCACAAAAAAGCCCGGCATCGCTACCGGGCTTTTTCGCGTATCGGGGTCGCTTCGATCAGTCTTCGTTCGCCTTGACGGCGACGCCGAGCGTCTTCGGCAATTCGAGCGGGTTGGACATGGCGCCCGCCATGATCAGCGCGAACGGCACAGATGCCGGCGGTTCGGCCGAGATTTCGAGGCTCTTCGGATCGTCGAGATACTTGCCGACGGCCGCGGTCACCTGCGCCGTCAGTTCCGGATTGTTGAGCTGAGCCATGCCGAACGGCACGATCGCCTTGGCCTGGTTGGCGATGTCCTTGGCCGACATGCCTTGCTGCTTGCCGACATATTCCAGCACCTTGTTGGTCAGCGAATCGTCGTCGAAACGGATCGAGGCGCTGTTGAACGAAAGCTGCTGCAACAGGCCGAGCATGGCCATGCCTTGCGCCGAATTGTCGGCACCTTCGGGCTGTGCCGCCATCTTCTTCTGCATTTCCTGCAGCGACTTGATGAAGTCCATCGTGTAGCCGCCGAGGTCGAAGGTCATGCCGAGCGTGCCGGCGTTCTCGACGGAAATGTCGTATTTCGACAGTTCCATCTTGCCGTCCGTGGGCTGCCAGGTGCCGGCCATCTCAAGATTGCCCGCGATGTTCTGGTAGCCGAGCGCGTTGATGACTTCCTTGGACTTGGGGTCGTCGACCAGCGTCAGGTCGGCATTGAACTTTTCCGTGGTTGCGGTGAATTCCATCGCCTTACCGTCCGCCGGCGGCGTGATCTCGACGGCAAGTCCGTCCATCGAGAAGGCGGTCTTGTCGGCGACCTTGACGGTCATGTTTGAGAGTTCGGCCGACTTGTACATCATCAGCGAGCCCAGCGGACCGGTGGAGCCGTCGGCCGGAACCGTCATGCCGTGGATGACGAAGGGGCTGAGGTTGAGCGTGACGCCGTCCTTTGAGTGTTCGAATGCCGATGTCGACACGGTGGCGATATCATAGCCGCCGTTTCCCTCGGTCACGCCCTCGAGCTTGACGTCGCCGATGGGGAGCGCTTCCTTTTCCGCCGCCGGCTTGATGGCAACGCCCTGCAGCACCATGCTGGTGTTGTCGCCGGTCACGCCGGTCCAGGAGATGTCGACGCCCTGGGCGGAAAGTGCAGCCTTCAGCCGGTCGGCGACCGCTGCATCCTGGGCGAGGGCCGCGTTCAGCGGCAGCGTGAGCAAAAAGGTCGAAAAGGCGAACTTCTGGAGAGTTGAGCGGTTGATTGTCATCGCAAGGTCCCTGAGAGTGTCCTGAAATTATTTTTCAATTCTTTGCGCCATCACCATTCCGTGACGAACTGGACGGGAAAAAGGCGTGTCCCGGCACAATGGTCGAAAATCACGGTGAAAGGCAAACTCGATCCCACCGTCTTTGCGCAAACCGGTGAATTTGTAATGAAGAGCCGGTTGCCTGATATCATCACGCTTGGCCTTAGAGGCCTGATGTAACAGGCTGATGTTGGTCGACATCCGTTGGCCTGCGGTTTCATGTTGCAGAAGCGCCGGTACATCTGTCGGCCCCTTGCCGCGAATCACCCGCTCGGCTAGGTCCAGCCCATGGGAAAAAGGCTTTTGCCGCCTGAAAATGGCGGTGGCGATCATGTCGAACCGGTCGATCTGAAGAAGGCGCTGGAAGAGCGCTATCTGGCCTATGCGCTGTCGACCATCATGCACCGGGCGCTGCCGGACGTGCGCGACGGACTGAAACCGGTCCATCGCCGCATCATGCACGCCATGCGTCTGCTGCGGCTGAACCCCGACCAGGGCTTTGCCAAATGCGCCCGCATCGTCGGCGAGGTGATGGGCAAGTTCCATCCGCATGGCGACCAGTCGATCTATGACGCGCTGGTGCGGCTGGCGCAGGATTTTTCGATGCGCTACCCCCTGGTCGACGGGCAGGGCAATTTCGGCAACATCGACGGCGATAACGCCGCTGCCATGCGCTACACCGAAGCGCGCATGACCGATGTGGCGACCGAGCTGTTGTCCGGCATCACCGAAGATGCCGTCGACTACCGGCCGACCTACAATGAAGAAGACGAGGAGCCGGTGGTTTTGCCCGGCGCCTTTCCAAACCTGCTCGCCAACGGCTCGTCTGGCATTGCCGTGGGCATGGCGACATCGATCCCGCCCCACAACGCGGCCGAACTTTGCGACGCGGCACTTCACCTGATCGAGCATCGCGATGCGCCGGTGGCGAAGCTGATGGACTTTGTCCAGGGACCGGATTTCCCGACCGGTGGCATTATCGTCGACAGCCGCGCCGCTATCCTGGAAGCCTATGAAACCGGGCGCGGCGGCTTTCGCGTCCGGTCGAAGTGGATCCAGGAGGACCAGGGCAGGGGCACCTGGAGCATCGTCGTCACCGAAATCCCCTACGGCGTGCAGAAGGCGCGGCTGATCGAGAAGATCGCCGAGCTCTTGATGGCGCGAAAGCTGCCGCTGCTCGAGGATATCCGCGACGAAAGTGCGGAAGACATCCGCGTCGTGCTGGTGCCGAAGAGCCGCTCGGTCGACCCGGGGATCCTGATGGAATCGCTTTTCAAGCTGACCGAGCTCGAAAGCCGCTTTCCCCTCAACATGAACGTCCTGTCGCGCGGCAAGGTGCCCAACGTCCTGTCGCTGAAAGGCGTGCTGCAGGAATGGCTCGAACACCGCCGTGACGTGCTTGTTCGCCGCTCGAAACATCGTCTTGGCGAGATCGAAAGACGGCTGGAGATCCTCGCCGGCTACCTGATCGCCTATCTCAACATCGACGAAGTGATCAGGATCATTCGCGAGGAGGATGAGCCCAAGCAGGTGATGATGGCCCGCTGGTCGCTCACCGACACCCAGGCCGAAGCCATCCTCAACATGCGGCTGCGCGCTCTGCGCAAGCTGGAAGAATTCGAGATCCGCAAGGAATTCGACGGTCTGAGCGCCGAGAAGAAACAGATCGAGGCGCTGCTTGCTTCAAACGAAAAGCAATGGGCGACGATCAAGTGGGAAGTCACCAATATCCGTGACAAGTTCGGCCCGGAGACCGAGCTCGGCAAGCGCCGCACCCAGTTCGCCGATGCGCCCGAACACGACCTGACCGACATTGCGCACGCCATGATCGAGCGCGAGCCAGTCACCGTGGTCGTCTCGGAAAAGGGTTGGCTGCGGGCGATGAAGGGGCATCTTGCCGATCTCTCGACGCTGACCTTCAAGGAGGGCGACAGCCTTAAGCTCGCCTTCCATGCCCAGACCACCGACAAGGTGCTGGTCTTCACGACGGGCGGCAAGTTCTACACCATCGGCGCCGACCGGCTGCCGGGTGGCCGCGGCCATGGTGAGCCGATCCGCATCATCGTCGACATGGACAATGACCAGGACATCGTTACCGCCTTCGTCCACGATCCCAAGCGCAAGCTTTTGCTGGCTTCGTATGACGCCAATGGCTTCATCGTGCCGGAGGAGGAAGTCGTCGCCAACACCCGCAAGGGCAAGCAGGTGATGAACGTCAAGGCGCCCGACGAGGCCAAGCGCTGCATCCCGCTCACTGGCGACCATCTGGCCATCGTCGGCGAGAATCGCAAGATGCTGGTGTTCGCACTCTCCGACATCCCGGAGATGGGACGCGGCAAGGGCGTTCGCCTGCAGAAATACAAGGATGGCGGCCTTCTGGATCTCAAGCCGTTCACGCTGGAGAGCGGCCTGTCCTGGCAGGATTCGGCCGACCGCACCTTCGTCCGGTCGCGTGAGGAACTGGCCGAATGGATCGGCGCCCGTGCCTCTGCCGGCCGCATGGTGCCGAAGGGCTTCCCGAGGACAGGGAAGTTTGGGTAGCTGCTAATCTCCCCTCGAGGGGAGATGTCGCCGAAGGCGACAGAGGGGTTGGTCGGCGTTTCATGCGCGGCGCCCCACTCTGGCGGCTGCCGGCCATCTCGCCCTCGCAGCTTCACCATCATCATTTGGACTATCGTCACGATTGCTGCACTATACCAGTGCATAAGCAGGAAAGGTGTTCGGGAGAAGCGGGCGTTTGAGGGAAGCAAAAATCCAGAAACCGGAACGGCAGCAGCGCCTGTTCGGCCTGTCGACGCCGCTGCGATCGGCCGTCATTCCGCCGCTGTCGGCGGCGCGCTGGCTGCTGGTGCTGATCGTCGCCGCCGGTGTTTATTTCTTCCATGGCTTCCTGTTTCCGGTGCTGGCGGCGCTGGTCATCGCTTTTGCAAGCTGGCCGCTCTACCGGCGGCTGCTTGTCGCGGTTGGCGGCAACCGCACCATCGCCGCGACCTTTGCCATCCTGTTCATCCTTGCCTTCCTGGTGGTGCCGATCGCGCTTGCCGGCACCTACGCCATCAACGAGGTGCGCGAGTGGGTCGGCTGGGCGATCGAGACCAACCGGCACGGCGCCGTGACGCCGCACTGGATCGCCACCATGCCTGTCGTGGGCGAGTGGCTGAACGAGCAATGGACGACCAATTTTGGCCATCCCGGCGGCATCGGCGAACTGATCCAGTTGGTCAGCGGTGCCAATATCGGCAGCATCTATCGCGGCGTCCTTGCCGCCGGCGGCAGCGCCTTCGGCCTGCTCCTGACGCTGCTGTTCATGATGATCGCGCTGTTCTTCGCCTATCGCGACGGCGAGCATTTTGCCGGCCAGATCGACCGCCTCGGCGAGCGCATCCTGCCGACCAGATGGGAGCGGATCTCGCGCGTCGTGCCGGCAACGATCTCTTCGACCGTGACCGGCATGACCGTCATCGCCATCGGTGAGGGGCTGGTGCTGGGCATTGCCTACTGGCTGGCCGGCGTGCCGTCGCCGGTAACGCTCGGCGCCCTGACCGGCGTCATGGCGCTCATCCCCGGCGGCGCACCGCTGTCCTTCACCCTGGTCTCGATCTACCTCGCCGCCAGCGGGTCGCCGATGGCTGGGCTCGCGCTGTTCCTATGGGGTGCGGTCGAGCTGTTCATCGTCGACAAGACGCTGCGCCCGAAGCTCGTCGGCGGGCCGATAAAGCTACCTTTCCTGCCGACTTTTTTCGGCCTGATCGGCGGCGTCAAGACCATGGGGTTCCTCGGCCTGTTCATCGGCCCGGTGCTGATGGCCCTGCTAGTCGCGATCTGGCGCGAGTGGCTGCGCGAGGTGGAACTGACCGACGAAATCATGTCGGGTTCGCCGGCCGAAATCGAAGCTGGCCCGCAGATCGAGGTTCTGCCTGAACCCAGCGTGGTGAAGAAAGCCAGCGCCTGATTCTGCGATCCGGTTCGCGTTAAGGGGTGTTGAGAGTCAGGTTAGGCCGAGCCGAAAGCGACGGCTTTCGAGAACCGGAGCGGAGCGTACTTTTCGTACGTGAGCACCGGAAGCGCAGGAAACCGCCGTTTGCAGGCCGGCATCACCTGAATATCGACATACCTTAGGCCGGGTGATGCACCGCAAGGTCGCCACGGCGCTTGCGTCCGTCGTGCAGTTGCCACAGCGAATGGGCTATCAGCGTGACGATCAGGATCACGCCGCCGATCAGGCTGTTGCGGGTCGGTGTCTCGGCAAAGATCATCCACACCCAGACCGGCGCCAGCACGGTTTCGAGCAGGTAGAACATCGCCACTTCGGGACCTGAAATGTATTTCGGACCGTTGGCGAGGCAAAAGAACGAGATCGGCATGATGACGGCGCCGTTGAAGATGATCCACCATGGCGCATTGACCTGAAAACCTTCGCCAGTGACCATGAAAGCCGCCAGCGCCAGCGGCAGAAGGACGCCGACAAGGGCCGTGAATCCCATATCCTTGCCGCTGGCGTGCGAGATGGTGATGGCGACCGCGATGAAGAATGCCGAGCACAGCGCCATGAAATCGCCGAACAGGTGCCCGGTGCCGACCGAGCCGCCGACGATGACCAGCACGCCGAGGATCATGACCAGCATCGCCACGATCGTTACCAGCCTTGGCTTCTCCTTCAGGAATATCCAGGACAGCAGCGCGGCGAAAACGGGGTTGAAGGCCAGGATGAACACCAGGTCGGCGGTCGAGGTGTGGAAGACGGCGGTGACGAAGGTGATCGAGGTCAGCCCGTAGCAAATCGCCACGACAAGGCCGGACCAGCCGGGGATGAGTTGCGGGGCGTTCCGGCTGAGCGCGCGCCAGATCGACCAGATGATCATGGCCGCGACGAAGGTGGTGCCAGTGCGCAGCAGCAGGATCGTCCATGCGCCGCCGTCGGCGAGCCGGATCAGCGGGATATCGACGGTCAGCGTCAAGCCGCCGATGGCTGTTATCAGAAGGCCTTTCTGGTGGTCGTTGTGGGAGGACATGCAGCAACTTTCGCAATGAAATGCAGGTGGACCGGCGCAATGGCGCACTCTCTAGCCAAGCGGCTGAAAGACCAGCATCCCCCGCTTTGAAACAGTTATGAGTGGATCGTGGAAAAACTCAGCGTGAAACCGCTTCGTTGGTGTAACGCTCCCAGCCCTTCGGGCCGAGATGCTCCTGCGGCATGAAGCGCATCTTATAATTCATCTTGCGCGAGCCGTTGACCCAGTAGCCGAGGTAGACATGGGGCAGGCCCATGGCCCTGGCGCGGGCGATATGATCGAGGATCATGAACGTGCCGAGCGAACGATCCTCGAAATCGGGATTGAAGTAGGAATAGACCATCGACAGGCCGTCGGCCATCTTGTCGGTGAGCGCCACCGCGATCAGTTCGCCCTGTCCCTTGCCGGTGATGAAGGTGTCGGGCCCGCGCCGCCGGTATTCGATCACCTTGGTGTCGACATGGGTGTCCTCGACCATCATGGCGTAGTCGAGCACCGTCATGTCGGACATACCGCCACGCCGGTGGCGGGCGTCGAGGTAGCTGCGAAATAGCGAATATTGTTCGGTCGAGGGCTCGGCATTGTGCATGTAACCGACGAGGTCGGAATTGTGCTGCAGCACCCGCTTCATGTTGCGGCTGGCGCTAAATTCCTGGGCGAGGATGCGTACCGAAACGCAGGCGCGGCAGGTCTCGCATGCCGGCCTGTAGGCGATGTTCTGCGAGCGCCGGAAGCCGCCTTGCGTCAACAGGTCGTTCATCTCCGCCGCCTTGTCGCCGACCAGATGCGTGAACACCTTGCGCTCGAACTGGCCGTCGAGATAAGGGCACGGCGACGGCGCGGTCAGGAAGAACTGCGGCGACTGGGTCGGATGCTGCGTCATCGAGCCTTGGAAACACTCCTTCGAATCGCTCTACCTTTGGCGCGGATGGCGAAAAATTCAACAGGATTGTGTGGGCGTGGTTGACTAGACGCCTTCACATTTACACTCAATCGGCCGTGACTGCGCCTGACGGGGCCGTTTCAGCGGTCGGTGCGGCTGACCACGGTGCCGAGCAAAAGGTCATGCAGCGTGCGCTTGCGATCGGCAAATAAGGTCACCAGAAGGACCAGCGGCGACAGGATGACGTTGCCGGCCCAGAACAGCACCGAATGGACGACGGCGGTCAGACCGTCGATCGGCCTGCCATCGAGCCGGTCGAGCCGGATGCCCATCAGCTTCATGCCCGTAGTGGCTTGGTCGGCACTGCCCAGCGTGTTCCAGATGTAGAGAATGGCGACGGCCGGCACGAGGGCGCCAAACAGCATCCAGCCAAGACCGAGGGTCAAAAGGCCGAGGAAGAACACCAGGATGGCGAACGGAATGGTGAGCAGCGCGACGATGATATAGTCGATCACGAAGGCCAGGATGCGCCGCGTGCGCACGCCGTCATAGGCCCTGACATCGTCGAGCCTGGTCGGGATGATTTCGCCGTCGAGAACGCGCGCGTTCATGTCATTTCCTCGTAACAAGGCCCGACATAGGGTGCGAGCCGCTCGGTAATGAAATGGTGAAGGCCCGCGGCGGAATCAAGATCGAGCTTTTTGCGGCGCGCAAGCCGCGAGCTGCATAAGACGCAATCCGAATCGGTTGAATTTGCGGCGCGGATGGCATTAGCTTGCTGCGGCGCAACAAAGCGCTCAGGGGCAGAGGGACGGGGCACTATGGACTACGACATGCTGGTCATCGGCAGCGGTCCCTCGGGGCGGCGCGCTGCGGTGCAGTCGGCCAAGCTCGGCAAATCGGCGCTGGTGGTCGACCGCGGCCGGCGTCTTGGTGGCGTCTCGGTGCATACCGGCACCATTCCATCGAAAACGCTGCGCGAAACCGTGCTCAACCTCTCGGGTTGGCGCGAGCGTGGCTTCTATGGGCGCGGCTACCGGGTCAAGCAGGATATTTCGGTCGGCGATCTTGTCGAGCGCCTGCACAAGACGCTCGACCACGAGGTCGAGGTGCTCCAGCACCAGTTCATGCGCAACACGGTCAAGAGCGCCCGCGCCGACGTGAAGTTTCTTGGCTCCAACAAGGTCAGCCTGACCACCGACACCGGAGACTACAGCGAGGTTGGTTTTGCCAATGCGCTGATCGCGGTCGGCACAAGGCCGCACAGGCCGCGCGATGTGCCTTTCGACAGGACCCGAATCTTCGACAGCGACGAGATGCTGGAGCTCGACCGTTTGCCGCGCACACTGACCGTGATCGGCGCCGGCGTCATCGGGGTCGAATATGCGACGATCTTTTCCGCGCTAGACGTGCCGGTGACATTGGTCGAGCCGCGCAACTCCATCCTCGATTTCGTCGATCGCGAGATCGTCGACGATTTCATCCACCAGATGCGCGATCGCGGCATGACGATCCGGCTGGGCAGCGCGGTGAAGGAAATCCGGTCCAAGCCGGACGCCGCCGAGGTCGAACTGGCCGATGGCCGCACCATTCGCTCCGAGGTGGTGCTCTACGCCGCCGGCCGAACCGGGAATGTCGGCAGCCTGGGGTTGGATATCGTCGGCATCGAAGCCGACTCAAGGGGGCGGATCAAGGTCGATCCGCAGACCTTCCAGACCAGCGCGCCCAACATCTACGCCGCCGGCGACGTCATCGGCTTTCCGAGCCTGGCCTCGACCTCGATGGAGCAGGGCAGGGTGGCGGCCTGTCATGCTTTCGGCGTGCCCTTGCCGCCGCCGCCTGAAACCTTTCCCTATGGCATCTATGCGGTGCCGGAAATCTCGACGGTCGGCCAGTCCGAGGAACAGGTGCGTGAAAGTGGGGCCGCCTATGAGGTCGGCGTGGCGCGTTTTCGCGAGACCTCGCGCGGCCACATCATGGGGGTCAATACCGGCTTTCTGAAGCTGTTGTTCTCGATCGAAACGCGCCGCCTGCTCGGTGCGCACATCATCGGCGAGGGCGCCACAGAGCTCATCCACATTGGCCAGGCGGTGATCAATCTCGGCGGCACCGTCGACTTCTTCGTCAACAACACCTTCAACTATCCGACGCTCGCCGAAGCTTACAAGATCGCCGGGCTGGATGCCTGGAACCGGATGGGGCGAGGGTAGGCTGGTCGGCGCCGTCGGCATGCTGGTCAGCAACGGCAGCCAGCAGCTAGGCGGCCGTTGCCGTCACCGCCTTCAGCCATTGCCTTACGATTGCCGCGTCGGCGCTGCCGAATTCATGACCCGATGGAACAATCCTCGCGTCGAGGTCGGCGCCATGTTGGCTGAGCAATGTCACCAGAGCCGGCGCGAAGGGCGCATAGGTAAGGTCGGCAGCACCGGCGACGATCAGCACCCGCACGCTTGACAGATCCGTAGCCGGCACGTCGTCGAGCACCGGCATCGGCCGCAGCAGCGCGGCGCGTTCGACGAGGCCCGGATGCAGCAGCATCAGGCTCGAAACCAGATTGGCGCCGTTCGAATAGCCGAGAAAGATCGTGCGGGAGAGATCGAGATTGTGGCGTGTGGCCACATCCGTGACGACCCCTGCAAAAGCGTTGGTTTCGGTGCGGATGCTGTGCTGTTCGAAGCGCGTCGGCGTGATGCGCGCGAACCAGCGGAAACCATCCTCCTGGACAATGCGGCCGCGCACGGCGACCAGCGTGG
This sequence comes from Mesorhizobium sp. P2_E6, assembly GCF_056403835.1. Lineage (NCBI taxonomy): Bacteria > Pseudomonadati > Pseudomonadota > Alphaproteobacteria > Hyphomicrobiales > Phyllobacteriaceae > Mesorhizobium > Mesorhizobium sp. P2_E6. Next base: position 41,747 of record NZ_JBFUEQ010000015.1, on the reverse strand, counting down.
CGTGCGGCGCGATCTCTCGTGCCAGCGGCACCAATGTCGTCTCATCGACACCCGACCCATGCAGCAGGAAGAAGCATTGACCAGTTGAATCCGCAGGCCTGTAAATGCGGTAGCAGAAGGCGAGATCACGCCGTAACGCACCATCTTGTGAGGTCTCTTCGGTCATGGCCTCATCCTTTTGATTTCATGACGGTTCCGGTCAGTTTGCCGGCTTCAAAACGCAATATTTTCAAGCTCCGCGAAAGTTGATTGAACCGGGCGCATTACTGTCCGTTTCTTCGCCGATATCATTCCTATGGGAGGAATCGAAGCGGTGCGCCGGGGGTCGCATTGCCGGCATGAACAACCAGCTTTGAGGCCTTTTGTCGATGACCACCCAACTTTCCCCGGACCGCGATACGCGCGTCTCGGAGCGTGACACGCGCATCGATGTACTGCGCGCTCTCGCCTTGCTGACCATCTTTGTCGACCACGTGCCGGGTACCGCCTTCGAGTATCTGACCTACAAGAATTTCGGCTTTTCAGACGCGGCAGAGGTCTTCGTGCTGATTTCCGGAATCTCGGTCGCGCTCGCCTATGGCAAGAAATTCCAGCCTGGAAACCGGCTGCTGGCAACGTTGAAGCTGTGGCGCCGTGCTGGCGTGCTCTACGCCGCCCACATCGTCACCACCATGGTGGTGATGGCGATCTTCTGCGCGGCGGCGGTGTTCGCCCGCCGACCTGAGCTGCTGACGATGATCAATATCGAGCCGTTGATCAAGAATACGCCGCAAGTGCTGGTCGGCATCGTGACGCTCGGCCACCAGCTCGGCTACAACAACATCCTGCCGGTCTATGCGGTGCTGCTCCTGCTGGCGCCGGTCTTCCTGCTCTTCGTCAGCTACCGGCCATTGCCGGCACTTGTCGCATCCGGTGCGCTGTGGCTGGTCGCCGGGATCTACCAGATCGCGCCGCCGAACTATCCCGAGCCCGGCTTCTGGTTTCTCAACCCGCTGTCGTGGCAGTTCCTGTTCAACATCGGCCTTGCGGGCACGCTGCATGTGCGTCGCGGTGGCACCATCCCGGTCAATCGCTGGCTGGTTGGCGCGGCTTTGGCCTACACCGCCACGGCGCTGGTCTGGGTGCACAGTCCGCTATGGGGGCAGATCTCCTGGTTGGGCCTGCCTCCGGTGCTGACCGGCTTCGACAAGACGTTCCTGGCGCTGCCGAGGCTGCTGCATATCCTGGCGGTGAGCTATCTGATCGTGGCATTCCCCGCCGTCTCGAACCTGCTCCGCACTGGGCGCGATCATCCGCTTGCCATATTGGGCAAACGATCATTGCCGGTTTTCATTGCCGGCACGGTGCTCGCCCTGACGGCGCAGGTGCTGAAGCTGATCAACCCGGGCGGGCTGGCCTATGACAGCCTGTTGATTGCCGCCGGCATCGCCATGCAGTTTGCGCTTGCCTACTATCTCGAATGGCTTTCGAGCCTTGGCAGGCCCGGGAAAAGCAGACCGGCTCAAAACGCCGCACTGCCGGTCCAGGCGTCCTTCGTCATGTCGTCGATGGCAACAAGAATGGGGCGTTGAGGCGTCAGGCGGGCGAGGGGCCGGATGAGGCCCGCACCACGAGGTCGACCGGCAGCGATTGCCGACTGAACGTGCCGTCGTTTTCGAGGATCGCCTTGACGGCAAGGCGGCCCATCTCGGCGATCGGCTGGACGATTGTGGTCAGCGGCGGCTTGGAGACCGCTCCTTCCGGGACACCGTCGAAGCCGACGATCGAAACGTCGCCCGGGACAGTGATGTCGTGCTGGCGCAGCCAGTCCAGCGCATGCAAGGCGATCCTGTCCGACATTGCCAGGATGGCGGTCGGTGTCTCGGCGCCGGCGAAGATATGATCGAGGCCCGCCCAGACGCTCTCCTCGTCATTGACGGTTTCGTAGATCGGCACCTTCGAGACGTCGATGTCGACGCGGGAGAGTTCGGCGAAGTAGCCGCGCAGGCGGTCACGCGTCCCGTAGTAGAGGGCCTTCTCCACCTGCGCCTGCGTGGTTGGGCCGAAGCCGGCGTCGGCACAGGGCAGGGCAAGCACGGCAAAGCGACGATGCCCGAGCTCGGTCAGATGGCGCGCCGCGAGACCGGCACCGACGATGTTGTCGACACCGATCGCCGCGACCGCCCCGTCGTCGTCCGAATCAAGATCGAGTGCGACAAACGGGAGTTTGCGTTCGCGCGCCAGTTCGACCAGCCTTGAGCCGCCTTCGATACAGAAGACGATGAAGCCATCGACCAGCGCGCTCTGGATGTTCCAGGCGAGCTGTTCGTTGTTGGCGGCGGAGACCAGCGAGATCCCCGCACCAGTCGCGTCGCAAGCCTGCGAGATGCTGGCCATCATCACCCGGGCGAAAGGGTCTTTGAAGAAATAGGACAACGGTTCCGCGGTCGCGACACCGATGGCATTGACCTTGCCGGCGCGCAGCAGCCGACCCTTGGGGTCGGGTCCGCCATATCCCATTGCCTCGGCTGCCGCCTTGACCCGTTCGCGGACCTCCTCGCGCACGATCTCCGGGCGGGCGAACACGTTGGACGCGGTGCCGTGCGACACGCCGGCCGCTTTGGCAATGTCTGCCAGCCGGACCGGTCTTGTCTTTCCAGAGCTCAATGGGGCCATCTTCGTCTCCTGAATTCATCCCATCTAACACTTTCGTTGGATCGGTTCAAATTCTGCCTTGAACAACGACCCGGCGAGGTGTATCTTTGAATCGATCCAAGGGGACAAAGGTCCATATTATTGGATCGATTCAATATCAGCAAGGGAGATGTGTCATGCATCCCGTCAACTATCTCTTCCAAGACATCTACCGCAACGACTGGAGCATCGGTTCGACCGCCACGAAACTGAGGCGCCACGAGAGTGACAGCCCATGGGTTCGCGAACTGCGGTTCTTCGCCGAGCGCAGACGGAGCTGATCGGGATAGCTTTTTTGTGCGCACCGATTGGATCGATTCAAATCTTGAAAGGAGTGCATCATGCATCCCGTGAGCTATCTGTTCGAAGACATCTACCGCAACTACTGGGGCATCGCGCCGGCGTCCAAACGGCCGGAGAGGCGTCTACTGGCGAAGCTGCGGCGGCACGGTCGCGAAGTGCTCGATAAGCCCGAGCGACGGCAGGATTGATCGTTCGACAAACGCGGTGTGACAGGATCGCGTCGGTTTCGCGAATAGGACCGTCCCGGGCAGTGCGCCCGGAGACATCGCCCCCCAGAGACATCGATAAAGGCTGCTGGTCCAGCCTGGTCAGGAACGTGTGCGCACCAGCGCCGAGCCGGCGATCACCAGCCAGCCGGCGATGAGCAAGGTGCCGCCGATCGGCGCCGACAGCGGGAACAGCCGCGAACCGAGGAAATCGCGGGCCAGCAGGTCGCCGCAGAACAACAGCAGCCCAACCAGCAGGATCAGGCTGCCGATGCGCAGCGTCCGGTTCGCGCCAAGCAGTCCGGTCGCGAGGAAGACCGGCGCGTGCATGAGCAGGAAGGATGCGGCAGTGCCGACAAAGGCACCGCCCAGATGCGCCGCCGCGGCCGACAGCGCCACGCCGGCGGCGCCACAGAGGCCGCCGGCCAGGACGAGGATCTGGCCGCTGTTGACGGAAGATTGCTCGGCCGTGCTCATGTCTCGGGCTCCGTGACGTTCAAGGCAAGCGACCCAATTTGGTCAGGGCTTGCCGGCATTGGCGAGCATGTCCTGCTCACGGCGCGATTGCGCCAGCCAGTTATAGACCGCGCCGCCGGCCATCAAGATGGATGTGCCCAGAAACACCGAGCGCATGCCGAAATGGCCGCCGGCAAATCCGCCAAGCAAGGGGCCGGCGACCTGTCCGACATATTGAGCGGAGATCGAAAGCCCTAGCACATTGCCGCCGACGCCATCGGGAACATTGTGGCGGATGACACTGGTGATGCAGGGCAGGAGCCCGCCCAGCGCCAGGCCCATCAGGAAGCGCAGGCCGATGAGTTGCCAGCTCTGCGTGACGAAGGCCTGAGGAATCAGCAACAGCGCCGAGACGGCAAGCGCGCCGATGATGACGTTCCAATGGCCAATGCGGTCGGCGAGTTTCCCCAGGCGTGAAGCCGACAGGATGGCGCCAAGCGCCGCCGCCGACATGACGACGCCGGAGATCAGCGTGACGCGGCTCTGGTCTTCGATCAATTGCTGCACATAGACGGTGATGATCGGCTCGATCGACATGGTGGCGAAACTCAACAGCATGCCGGTCGCCAGCATGGCGATGACAGGCCGTTTGTCGGGGATTTGTGCCCAGCCGCCTTTCGGCTTGCCCTTCGATGCGGCGTCCGTCGCTTTCGGCCGGGGGTTCTCCTTGATCAGAAACGTGGTCGCCAGGAATGCCAGGAAGATGACGCCGCCGGACAGCAGGAACGTGGCGCGGATGCCGATCAGCGGCGGCAGGGCGCCACCAACCAGCGGGCCGACCAGTGCCCCACCGGTGATACCCGCCGACAGCAGGCCCAATGCCCAGCCCGAACGCTCCTTGGGCGTCTGCATGGCAACCAGGATGGTCGATCCCGAGGAATAGCCGCCGGCAAAGCCGATCAGCAGCCGCAGCAGCACCAACTGCCAGACGGTCTGGACCATGCCGGTCAGCGACATGCATATGGCCATGCCAAAGCTGGCGCGAACCAGCATCACCTTGCGGCCGTAGCGGTCGCCGAGACGTCCCCACAGCGGCGCCACAAGTGCCGCCGCAAAAAAGGTCGCGCCATAGGCGATCCCCGACCATTGCACGATCGCCGCGTGGCCTTCAGCGCCGAGCTGCTCGATATAGAGCGGCAGGAACGGCAAAAGCAGCGTCATGGCGACAAGCGTCGAGAACGAACCGGCAAAGCAAACGAACAGATTGCGCCGCCAGTGGATGTTGTAGGTGCTGTCGGTCGTCGGGGGCGTGTTCTGCATGTCATGCGTCCTGTCCGAGCAAATGCCGTGTTGGTGGTTGCTGCGGATACCATTTTGGGATACCAAGATGGTATCCGTCATGGACGCAAGCGTGGGTGCTGTCAATGCGACCCTCTCAAACGTGATTGGGAAAACGTGGCCAGCAAACCGATAGCCAGCCAACGGTCAGAAAACGGGAACGACAATGTCGCAGATGCATAGCGTCGAAAAACAGCTTCGGCAGATGATCCTGGGCCTCGAGATCGGTCCCGGCGAGAAACTGACCGAGCGCTGGATCGAAAGTCGCTTCGGCGCCTCGCGAACCCCGGTCAGGGCCGCGCTGCTGCGGCTCGAGACCGAGGGCCTGGTCGGCAGGGACGGCCGTGGCTGGACGGTGTCGCCCATCAACCTGGCCGAACTCGAGCAGATTGCCGTCTACCGGGAGGCGGTGGAGGTTGCAGCCCTTCGCCTGACATGTGCCCTGGCGGACCGCAGCGCGGTCGATGTCATCGAGGCGATGCTCGACTCCTGCGACACCGACACGCCGCGTGAGGAATGGCATCGTATCGGTATGGATTTTCACATCGAGTTGGCGCGCTTGTCTGGCAACGAATTCCTGTTCCGGGCGGTCCGCGATGCCATGACACGCCTGTCGCGGGCCCGCTGGCTGGAGGTTCGCGACGAGGCCGCCCTTGCTCGCGCCTGGGCGGAACATCGCGCCATTCTGGCGGCGGCACGCCTCGGCGACGCCGATGAAGCCGCGCGCCTGCTTTCGGCCCACATCGTCGGCAGCCGCGACCGCCTGGTGACGTCGCTCGCCAACGACCGGCGCGGTCTTCGCGCCAGGGGTTTTGCCGTCATCGCCGCCTAAGGCATGCGGTACGCGCCGCGCAAAAGGCGACGTCCAGGCGCGCCGTGCACTTTCGGCCTCGCTTCGCGGACACCGATGGCGTAAGAGCGGCGATGGAAAACAACCGATTTGAAACACCCGTGACCGTCAAGTCAGTCACGGCGGGGAGCACTCAGCTCTTGCGTACGGCCCGTGAGGCTTCCGATTACCTGCTCAACAGCTGGCCCGGAAAACGCAGCCCCAAGCATCGCGCGGCCCTGCAGGCCTGTCACGATGCGCTGGCCGGCGACAAGCCGGCGATGAACGCCAGGCGCGCCTTCATTGCGGCGGCGCGCGAAGTGGACGTCTTCGTCAGCGACAAGGCGCCGGCTTGATCCAAGGCGACAATCTGGAATGAGGCACGGCCCGCATGCGCGGGCCTTTTGCCGTCACTTTGCCGTTTCGGTTTCGGTTTCAGTCTCGTCTTCGGGCTTCGAACGCTCGCGTGCGGCAACCTTGGCCGCCAGCTTTTCAGCCTTCTTGGCCGCCTTCTGGCGGTCGCGTTCCTTGCGTTCCTGATCGTAGTTTGGTGGTCGCGCCATATCGGCTCCTTTTCACTGCCTTGCGGCTCTGACCCTGCCTAGGAGCATTAGCCGTCAAACACAACAGCTGAAGCGATCGTGCCCAGCCGTTCGCGTCGATGATGGCCCGGGCTTGCAAGATGCACGGGACCATGGTGTAGGGGGCCGGGGCGCCAACGTATCGCGACCGCGCGTTCGTTTTGATCAAGTGAAACCATGGCCACCATACAACGAACGACGGCAAGGGTTTTTTATTATGCGCGAAACGTCGTGCGCGATATCGCGCCGCAGGCGCTTTTCCGCCGGCGGCTTGTGGGTCGCCTCGAAAAAGCCCGGCTTGCTGACGGTTCGGTTCGCCGGCGGCTGAATTGCTACAACAAGCTGCAGGACGCATTTTCGCCCAGCCCGGCTGCGGTGCATATCGACAATCTGCCGCTGATACCGAGTATCTAGTACTACGACCTCAAGGAGATTGCCCGGTACTTCGACCGCCGACCTTGCCGAAAAAGTGCGCTATTTCGAGCAGCACCCGGCTGCAGCCGAACGCATCATTGCCGCGGCGAATGCCTATTGCCGCACATTCGCAAACGAGAAGGCCGAGCAGGCGATCTCCCTGCTCGTGCTCTACAAATACTTTGTCCTCAGCGGCCAGATCGAGCCTGATGCCGAGGTCTGGCGCTATATCGGGTTAAGTGCGGGCTTCGTCCGCCGAGCCCCGCCGCAAACCTCCCGTGGTCACACGCCGCTGCGGTCAATCACCAGATCGGCGGGACCAAAACGGTCCTTTGCCGTCAGTTGCTGGTGCCAGTAGGGATAGAGCAAGGGTGGCCGGCTGACCGTGTCTAGGCGGTCACGCTCTTCGCCGGTCAGCACCAGGCTTGCCGCGGCGATGTTGTCGCGGAACTGCGTTTCGGTCCTGCCGCCGATCACCAGCGAACTGACCGCCGGCCGGCCGAGCAGCCAGGCCAGCGCCACCTGCGCCGCCGACACGCCGCGCTGCGTGCCGATCTCGACAAGGACATCGACGATCCGCCAGAGGCGGTCCTCGTCGCGGATCGGCGGTTCCGACCAGCCGGCGAGCTGGCGGGCGGTCGGGCTGTCGCGGCGGTATTTGCCGGACAGCAATCCGCCGGCAAGCGGGCTCCAGACCAGCACACCCAGCCCCTGGTCGACCGAAATCGGCAGCAATTCATATTCCGCCTCGCGCGCTTCCAGCGTGTAGTGGATCTGCTGGGTGACGAAGCGCGGCTGGTGATGGCTGTCGCTGATGCCGAGCGCCTTCATCACCTGCCAACCGGAATAGTTGGAGCAGCCGACGTAGCGGACCTTGCCCTGGGCAACCAGCGTATCCAGCGCGGCGATGGTTTCCTCGAGCGGTGTCGTACCGTCCCATTCGTGCAGGAAGTAGATGTCGATGACATCGGTCTTCAACCGCTTCAGGCTCTTCTCGCATTCGCGGATCAGGTGATAGCGCGACAGGCCTTCATCGTTGGGGCCATTGCCGATCCGCATCCGCGCCTTGGAGGCGATCAGCACGTCGCCCTTGCGCTTGCCGCCGAGCGCCTCGCCGATGATCTCTTCAGAGACGCCGTTCGAATAGACATTGGCGGTGTCGATGACATTGATGCCGGCATCGATGCAAAGATCGATCATCCGGCGCGCCTCATCGAGGTCGGTCTTTCCGACAGCCGAAAATGCGCCAGCACCGCCGAAGGTCATGGTGCCCATGGTCAGGGTCGAAACTTTCAAGCCGGAACGGCCGAGGGTGCGGTATTCCATGTCAGTCCTCGCGATTTGTTGTTGAAAGGCAGTGCCCGGACGGGCCTCGCACATTTGTAGGACAATTCAAGCCGCTTGTCGCCATGCCACGACGATGGATCGATCATGCCTCGCGGAATTTGCAGTGGCGGCTGTCTCGCTCCAGGCTGCAATAAAACCGTCATTGCCGGCCTATATTGAAGTCGGCTCAGGTGTTGCCACTCCGGGACGCAGGCCAGGGGTCGGGGCGGCGGACGTGGATCGACAGGGCTTGCAAGCGGAGCAGCTGATATGACCGAGCTAAAACAGAATTCTCCTGCCAGGGACTGGCTTGAGGCCGAGCTCGCCGACTCGCTCGACGAGGACTATGAGCTCGAAATGTCGGAGCCGGCGCTGTCGATGGAGATCGCCAAGATCTACAAGAACTCGCATCCGCCATCGATCGATCGCATGCAGTATTTTCGCGACCTGATCACCTTGCAGTCCGAACTGATCAAACTGCAGTCCTGGGTCGCCTATCACAAGAAGAAGCTGGTGGTGATCTTCGAGGGCCGCGACTCCGCCGGCAAGGGAGGCGTCATCAAACGCATCACCCAGCGTCTCAATCCGCGCATCTGCCGCGTCGTCGCCCTTCCGGCGCCGACCGAGCGCGAGAAGTCGCAATGGTATTTCCAGCGCTATGTGCCACATCTTCCGGCCGGCGGCGAGATCGTGCTGTTCGACCGCTCCTGGTACAACCGCTCCGGCGTTGAACGGGTGATGGGTTTTGCCGAGCCCGATCAGGTCGAAGAATTCTTCCGCGACGTGCCGGAGTTCGAGCGCATGCTGGTCCGCTCGGGCGTCACCGTGGTCAAATACTGGTTCTCGATCACCGACGAGGAGCAGCAGATGCGCTTCCTGATGCGCATCCATGATCCGATGAAGCAGTGGAAGCTGTCGCCGATGGACCTGCAGTCGCGCGTTCGCTGGGAACAGTACACCAAGGCCAAGGAAGAGACCTTCGCCCGCACCAACATTCCCGAGGCGCCCTGGTTCATCGTCGAGGGCAACGACAAGAAGCGGGCGCGGCTGAACTGCATCGACCATCTGCTCAAGCAGTTGCCGTATGAAGAGGTGCCGCACGAGGAGATCACGCTGCCCGAGCGCGTCTTCAATCCCGAATACGAGCGCCAGACGCTGCCGCGCGAACTCTACGTGCCTGAGAAGTATTGACTGTCTGGGGTTGCTAAATCCCCCCCTCTCGTGGGGGAGATGTCCGGCAGGACAGAGGGGCACGGGAAGGATCGCGGCGTAGGCTACGCGTCTGAAACCTAAGCCCGTTTGATCACCACATGCGTGGCGAGCGCCGTCGCCACCTGCTCGCTGCACTGATAGCCAAGCTTGGGCATGTCCAGGCCGGTAAAGAGATTCTCGCCCGCACCGAGCAGCAGCGGCGAGATCGCCAGATGCATCTCGTCGATCAGTTTCTCCTGCAGATATTGCCGGATGGTCGCGACGCCACCGCCGACCCGCACGTCCTTGCCATTCGCCGCCGCCTTCGCCTGTTCAAGCGCCGAATGGATGCCGTCGGTGATGAAGTGGAAAGTAGTACCGCCCTCCATCGTGATCGGCGCCCGCTCGTGGTGGGTCAGCACGAAGACCGGCACATGGTAAGGTGGGTTGTCGCCCCACCAGCCTTTCCAGCTGTCGTCAGGCCATTCGCCGCGGATCGGCCCGAACATATTGCGGCCGAGGATCCAGGCGCCGACATTCTCGAAGCTGCGCGCCGCGAACGCCTCGTTGGTGTCGGTGGTGCCGCCCTCCTGTCCGAGCACCATCTTGCGGAAGGTGCGGGTGTCGACAAACCATTTATGCAGATCTTCGCCACCGACGCCGAGGGGATTTTGCAGAGTCTGATCGGGACCGGCTCCGTAGCCGTCGAGCGACAGTGTGAAAGCATTGACGCGAAGTTTGGACATGAAAGCCTCCTCCATAACCAGTTGCGCAAAGGAGTAGCAAACTGATTGCGAAATGCAAGCAGTTTATATGGATGCAGCAAACCCCGGCGATTGGTCCAACGACCTTCGCTGGGGCTCCCGACCGGACACTGGAAATTGTCATTGATATCGAGAGGCCGCCGGGCATTGCCGCGACCGGCCATCGGTGGGAAGAGAAAACTATCCCTTCAGCATCGTTGCCACTTCGGGCGCGAAATAGGTCAAAATGCCGTCGCAGCCGGCGCGCTTGAAGGCCAGCAGGGATTCCAGCATCGCCTTCTCGCCATCGATCCAGCCATTGGCGCCGGCGGCCTTGATCATCGAATATTCGCCTGACACCTGGTAGGCGAAGGTCGGCATCTGGAATTCATCCTTCAGCCGCCGGATGATGTCGAGATAGGGCAGGCCGGGCTTGACCATCAGCATGTCGGCGCCCTCGGCGATGTCCTGTTCGGCCTCGCGCACCGCCTCGTCGGAATTGGCGTGGTCGATATAATAGGTCTTCTTGTCGCCCTTGAGCAGGCCGGCGGTGCCGACCGCCTCACGATAGGGACCATAGAAGGCCGAGGCGAACTTGGTCGCATAGGACATGATCGCCACGTCCTGGAAACCGTTGGCGTCGAGTGCGTCGCGGATGGCGCCGATGCGGCCGTCCATCATGTCGGACGGCGCGATGATGTCGGCGCCGGCTGCCGCCTGGATCACGGCCGCGGCGGTCAGCTGTTCCACCGTCTCGTCATTGACGATGATGCCGTCGCGCAGGATGCCGTCATGGCCATGGCTGGTGAACGGATCGAGCGCGGCATCGGTGATGATGCCGATCTCCGGCACCGCGTCCTTTATCGCCCGGGTGGCGCGGTTGATGACGTTGTCGGGGTCGAGAATGTGCGAACCGGTCTGGTCGCGCAGGGAGATATCGACATTGGGGAAGGTGGCGAGTGCGGGAATGCCGAGCTTTGCCGCGCGTTCGGCCTCCTTGACGGCGAGATCGATCGACAGGCGGAAGACGCCCGGCATGGCGGCGATCGGCTCGCGCACTTGTCTGCCGTCGACGACGAAGATCGGCCAGATCAGGTCGTCGACCGTAAGCCGGTTCTCCTGCACGAGGCGGCGCGACCAGTCGGCCTTGCGCATGCGGCGCAAGCGGCGGCTGCCGGTGATGTCATCGACGCTGCGCGTGCCGGCTGGCTTTGCCGGTGTGAATTTGTTCATCGCCGTCGGGGTGAATTTGTTCATCGCCAAAACTCTCGTTCGGCGGCTTTTACCACGAGCCCTTGCCGCTGACCAATGCAACACGTTTGTGCCAGCGATCAGGTCGAGGTCTATTCCGGTTGCCCATTGCCCGACAGGATCTGCGCCGCGCCCCTCATGGCGACGCGGAAAGCCTCGTCGAAGGAAACGCCGCGCACCTGCCAGGTGTAGGTCTTGCCGGCCATGGCCAGCCGCCAGTCGGCAATCCAGCCGAACTCCTTGTCGCTCCACACGATGCTGCCGGAGAGTGCCTGATCGGCGCCGGCCTTTTTCGCAACCATGTCCAGCATTGCCATGTCCGCGTCGCGCAGTGTCCTGTCGTCCAGCCCAGCCTGCGACAGCAGCGCTGCGGTGAGGAAAGTCACCCGCATGGCGAGCGGCGCTGCGGCATTGCTGAACGATTCGCGCATCAGCACGCCGCGCTCGTCATCGGCATCGAGCGCGAAATGCCTGATGTCGCGCTCGGCCGCCAAAAACACCGCCAGCCGTGGCCGCTCGGTCAGCCACGGCCTGCTGCCGAGCGAGGCCAGCACCGGATCGATCACCGCCGGCCTGTACTGGCAATAGAGATTGTGAGGCCGGTCGTACGTGCCTTGATCATCATGGTTGGGAATGCCTTCCATTCGGTCGCGGTAGCGGAAGCTGGCGACGAAGCTGCCGGCCTTGTCGCGCAGTGCCGTCATCTCCGGTTTCGCCGGCAGGCGCTGATCGCCGGAAACCCGGACCAGGACCGCGTCGAGGCAGAACTTGAAGCCGACCTCGCGATGCTTTTCATACTTACCGTTGACGATGGTCTGCGACTGATAGAGATCCTCGAGATCGGCCGCCCTGGCCAGGCCATTGATGGCCCAGAAGGTCAGCAGGCCACCCAGAACAAGTGCGAGGCGCAAAAACTGCGGCATGGCTCACCGTTCGCTTCTAGACCCGTCGTCGATATATGGCGGCCATGCAAGGTCAGGGCCGGTTCTGAAGAACGATACGTTGTTGGTGAAAATGCTGGCAGGGGCAAGCCTGATCATGCGCCCGTCTGGATGTTCGATCTGGGCCACGTTGTCGATGAACCACTCGTTCCAGCTTGCTTCGGGGCCGAGATATTTGTGAAGGAGCCGTTTGAAGCGGTCTGGCGACATCGGTTCGATGGTTGCGGTGCCGCGCAGTCCGAGGTGCAGCAAGATGCCGCCATTGTTGTCGAAGTGAACAATTTCCACCGCGCAGCGCGGGTCTCTTTCAAGATGCTTTACCGCGCTTCCATCCGATGACCCGAGAAGCCAGATCGCACCGTCCTCCCAGATGAACCACACTGGCGCGTTGCGCGGCGCGCCGTCCGCGCTGACGGTCGCCAAATTCGCCATTAGCGGGCGACTGAGAACATCGTCCGGGTCGAACTCTCGCGGCATCGCCAAATAATCTCCCAATAGGCTCACAGACGGATGGTTGCACCCATTCGGCCGCGACGCAAAGGATGGCGCCTTGCCTCTCTTGAAATGCAAACTGACCCGACATCGACCGGGCTTGGCATTGACGCACCCATGCGCCACGCTTTAGCACTTCAATCCCGGCGGCGCGGGGGAGGGATTCTTTCACGATGGATTTTGGCGGAGGCGACGAGATCCGCTTCGAACATCTGGGCCGGGCCGGCGTCGTCACATTGACGCGACCGCAGGCGCTCAATGCCGTCACGCACCGCATGATCCGGGCGCTCGACGCTGCTCTTTGCGCCTGGGAGACCGACCAGGGCGTCGATGTCGTTGTCGTCAAGGCCGAGGGCAGGGCGTTTTCGGCGGGCGGCGACATCCTGCATATCTACGAGGCTGGCCGGGCTGGAAAGCCGCCGGTCGAGTTCTTCGCCGACGAATACCGGCTCAACGCCCGTATCAACAGCTTCAAGAAACCTTACGTCGCGCTGATCGACGGCATCGTCATGGGCGGCGGCGTCGGTATCTCCTTCCACGGCTCGCACCGGGTGATGACCGAAAATGCCCAGTTCGCCATGCCCGAAGTCGGCATCGGCTTTTTCCCGGATGTCGGCGCCAGCCATTTGCTGCCCGATCTCGGCGGCTCCTTCGGCATGTATCTGGCGCTGACCGGCAATCGCATCCGCTATGGCGACGCGCTGTGGTCAGGGCTCGCCACCCACACCATCAAGGCCGAGGACCAGGGCGGCTTCCTCGACCGGCTAACGCTGACCGGCGATCCGGAATCGGTGTTGCGCGGTTTCTTCGTCCAGGCAAAACGGGAAACCGACAGGCCGACGCTGGAGGCGATCGTCCGTCATTTTTCGCAACCATCCCTCAAGGCTGTCATCGACAGCCTGGAACAGGCGGCAGGCGCCGACGAGTTCGCGGCCAAGACGCTGGCGACGATCCGGACGCGTTCTCCGACCAGCCTGCGCGTCGCCTGGCGCCAGATCAGCGCCGGGCTGACCATGTCCATGGACGCCTGCATGAAGATGGAGTTCCGCATCCTCAACCGGATGCTGGCCGGCCACGATTTCTACGAAGGCATCCGCGCCGCCATCATCGACAAGGGCTCGAAGCCGCAATGGCGGCCGGCGAGCCTCGGCGCGGTCAGCGAGGCGGATGTCGACGCCTATTTCGCCTCGCTCGGCGAGCGGGAGCTCGACCTGTGAGCGAGGTGACCTCCAGACGCGTCGTGCTGCAGCCCTCGGGCGTGGAGCTGATCTTCGCCTGGTTCCAGCGCGTCGTCGCCGGCTACTGCCTGCTGTTCGGCATTCTCTACTGGATCAGGCTGATCGGCTTCTATCCGGGCTCGTTGTGGCGCTTCGACCTTATGCCGGTGCACTGGCAGGTGGCGGCGGTGATGCTTGCCGTGTTTTTCCCCTTCGCGGCGGCCGGCCTGTGGATGCTGGCGTCCTGGGGGCCTGTGATCTGGTTTATCTGCGCGGTGACCGAGACGGTCATGTATGCCGGTTTTCCCGAGCTTTTCGGCCACCGCATGCTCATCGTCGTCTCGCATGCGGTCGTGGCGCTGCTTTATATCGCTTTCCGCGTGATCATCTGGCTGCAGAAACGACCGGTGCGGCACTAACCCCTTGAGCCCATTGGCGCCCTGGCGGCTGCCTCAATTCGGCCCCGCAATTGTTGGCTAAATCTTTAGGTTAATTATCCTTGCTCGGGAGACCGTTCGTTAAGCCTCTTTCGAAACCTCTTACCGGTAAGCTCTTGTTAGCCCTAGCGTTTAAGTCGAATTTTATGAGTATTCGATAGTGTCGCGATCAAGGTGAAAAACAAAAAATCACCAGGGCGACAAACGAGAGGCAAAGACAATGATCAATTCGCGTCCGGCGGCGAAGACCGCCAACGTATCCGACGACCGCCGCGAGGCTATCCGCTCGCTGTACATGGAATCGCTGCAGCTTGTAGAGCGGCTGCACCGCCGCCTGCTTGACGTGATCAAGGACGAGTTCGACCGCAACGGCCGCTCCGATATCAATGCCATCCAGGCGCTGCTGCTGTTCAACATCGGCAATTCGGAGCTGACCGCCGGCGAGCTGCGTTCGCGCGGCTACTATCTCGGCTCCAACGTCTCCTACAATCTGAAGAAGCTGGTCGATCTCGGCTTCATCAACCACCAGCGCTCGCGCATCGACCGCCGGTCGGTCCGCGTCTCGCTGACGCCGAAGGGCAACGAGGTGGCGGACGTCGTCGCCGGTCTTTATGAGCGCCATGTCGGCTCGATCGAGCAAGTCGGCGGCATCAACACCGACGAGTTCAAGCAGATGAACCGCGCGCTGCAGCGGCTCGATCGCTTCTGGAACGACACAATCGCCTACCGGATGTAAGCCGGCGCATCGGATCTGGCCCGCGCCACAGAAGCGCGGCCGAAATGTCGACCTCTGGTCAAGGCCGGTGCCGAAAGGCATCGGCCCTTTTCTTTTCCTGATTCCGAAGCCCAGGCGCCCGGTCGACACTAGTCCGCCAGGTTTGCTTTCGCCACAGCAGTGCCTAATGTCACGGCCCGGAGGGGGCGCATGATGGGTTTGGGAAAACGCTCGAAGATCTGCTCGGTTGCCGCAGTGCTTTTGTTGGTCCCGCAAATGGCTTTTGCCGAGGAGTGGTGGAAGGATTCTTTCGCCTCGGAAGGCAGCGCTCCGTGTGACAACAATGACTCGATCGTGACGTTTACCGACAAGGCAGTCGAGATGTGGGAGGTCGGCTGCACATTGGACAAAATTCAGAAGATCAACCGCCTGGATGTCGTCATCCTGGACATGTCGTGTACGGATGGTGAAAGCACAGACAAGAGGCGGGAACTGTTGCTCAAACTGGAGGATAACAAGGTTCTGCGCTATCCCCAGCATGAGGTGTTGCAACGATGTTCGGAATTGAAGGCGCAGCCAAGTCCGGCCCCAAATGTTGAAAATCCGCACTGAGATCGTGAGATAGTCAGCCCAGATAGGATCACGGCTTCAGCGGGCAGAATTTCTCGTGGAAATAGGCAAGCGCCTGTTCGGCGTGGCCGGGCTCGCCGAAGAACGGACCGATTGCTTCGGGCTCGCGCGTCAGGTCGCAGCTGCCCTCGGTGTCGGTCGTGCATGTCTTCACCAGCCCCTTCAGCGCGATGGTTGCCGGCGGATTGTCGAACGACAGGCCGTTTACGCCGCCAAGCCGCAGTTCGTAGCTCAGGCGGTAGTAGATGGCGCCGTCCTCCTCGAACTGCTGTTCGGCTCTGTAGGTGCAATCATCCAGCCGGGTCACGATGAACCTCAGCGTTTCGGTTTCGTCGCCGACCTCGTTCGGGCCAGTGCTGGTGCAGACCGCCGGCGATCGGGAAACCTGCTTCAGCGGTTCGTCGGTCTGCTGCCCGTATTTGGGGATCGCGCCCTGTTCCAGGCCATGCACGAAATAGGCAACCGTTTCCTCCGGCGTCGGGGTGCGGTCGTTCGGACCTGCGGCCAAGGCGAAGGCCGCGACGATAGAAAGGACACCAGGCATGGTCTCGTTCCTCGCGTTGGACTAGCTTGTCAGTGTAGCATCAAGGGCTTGTGGCAATCGGTCGATATCGCGGCCGGCGACCCGGATCGGTGCCGAAAAAGCACGGGCTTTTCATTTCGCTGCACCGCCCGATGCAAATCGCGGGCCAAGGCCACGTTGCCGCCATATTCCAATGGAACCGAGGATGCCGGTGATGCTGTGGTGAAGGCCGAGCGTTCACCCGGAACCCGTGTCGCGGCTCAAGCGTTTGTGGCCGAACTGATACGGACATGGTTGGCTAATTGTTAAGATTGCCAACTCTAGAGTGCGGGCAACATCGCCCTGAAAACCGAATGCAGCAAGATCGAACGCTACAAGAATGTCTGGAACGTCCATGAGAACCAGCCGCCGTTTTTTCCTTTCCGGAGCCTCCGCGCTCGCAGCCGCGATGGTCGCCGGCGGCGCCAATGCGCAGGATGTCATCGGTGATATCCTGAAATCCTCGGCGCGCGGCAATTGGGACGACCAGTTCGACGCCCGGGCCAGCGAGGGCGGCAAGGTGGCCTCGACGCTGCCGATCTTCAGCCCGCAGACCGTCGCCTTTACCGAGCAGGCGGTGGCGCAATACCAAAACATCGTCAGCCAGGGCGGCTGGGTAGAGGTGCCCGCGACCAAGAAGTTGCAGCTCGGCGTCGATGATCCCGATGTCGTGCCGTTGCGCAAGCGGCTGATGGTCTCTGGCGACCTGTCGCAGAGCGCCGGCATTTCGACGGCCTTCGATTCCTATGTCGACTCGGCGGTCAAGCGCTTCCAGTTGCGTCACGGCCTGCCCGCCGACGGCTCCATGGGCAAATACACCTACTTGGCGATAAACGTTTCGGCGCAAATCCGGCTTGGCCAGCTACAGACCAACCTGCAGCGGCTGAAGGAGAAGGCTGGCACGCTTGGCAGCCGCTACGTGCTGGTCGACATTCCGGCGGCGCAGATCGAAGCCGTCGAGAATGACCGCGTCGTGCTTCGCCACACCGCGATCGTCGGCAAGATCGATCGCCAGACGCCGATCGTCAATTCCAAGATCAACGAGATCATCGTCAATCCGTACTGGAATGCGCCGGTCTCGATCGTCCGCAAGGACATCATTCCGCTGATGCGGAAGGATCCCAACTATTTGAAGGACAGCCATATCCGGCTGTTCGCTCCGGACGGCAGCGAGGTCGACCCGCTCAATGTCGACTGGTCGACCGACGACGCCGCCAAGTATCGCTTCCGCCAGGATCCAGGCGCGGGCAACGCCATGGCGTCGGTGAAGATCAATTTCCCGAGCCCGGACGGCGTCTACATGCACGACACGCCGCAGCAGAGCCTGTTCGGCAAGATGATGCGTTTCGATTCCTCGGGCTGCGTGCGCGTGCAGAATGTGCGCGACCTCGTCACCTGGATCCTGCGCGACACGCCCGGCTGGGACCGTCAGCATTTCGAGGCGACGATCAAGACCGGCGAAAACACGCCGGTCGAGGTCACCAACCCGGTGCCGGTACATTTCCTCTATCTCTCGGCCTGGTCGACGGGCCCGGGCGTCGTGCAGTTCCGCGACGACGTCTACGCGCTCGACGGTGCCAACGAGCTGCAGATCACGTCTTCGCTTTAACTAACTGATTTTTTTACCAGAAGAGGCCGCCGGTTAAGGCGGCCTTTTCGTTGCTCGGATTGCCTGCGCCTTTTCGCGGGAGGGCGGCTGGACGGATCGGCCGGCTTTGCGCATGGTCGGCGGACAAGTCTGGAACCGGACCATGGATGTCGCCGTCTTCATTCTGGTTGTGCTCGTCTTCGTCGCCGTTTCCGGCGCGCTGGTGCGCCTGGTGCGGGTGCCGTTGCCGGTGCTGCAAATTGCCATAGGTGCCGCACTCGCCTGGCCGGTGCGCGAGATCAACGACCACGCGGCGCGGGCGCTGTTCACCGAGATCACGCTTACCGAGGCCTTGCTGAAGGGGCGGCAGGCGTGAAAATAGCACGCTCGTTGCCTCGCTGGCGCAAACCGGCCAGCAAATTTCGCGCCGCAAACGTGGCGGGGCGAAAACAACTGTGTTAATGGCGCGGCGAATGCATGTCGCCCAAAAGTGTGCAGCGGTTTTGGGACAGCGACATGCATAAATCAAAATTGCCCCCGAACCCAAGGATTTCAGGCCATGGCATCAGCAGCGGCAGTGTCGAACAAATTTGAATCCTTCTTCGAAACCACGCTGGAAGATGCCGACCCGGAGATTTTCGGCGCCATCCGCAACGAACTCGGTCGCCAGCGCCACGAGATCGAACTGATCGCCTCTGAAAACATCGTCTCGCGCGCCGTGCTCGAGGCGCAGGGCTCGATCATGACCAACAAATACGCCGAAGGTTATCCGGGCAAGCGCTACTATGGCGGCTGCCAGTTCGTCGACGTCGCCGAGGAACTTGCCATCGGGCGGGCCAAAAAGCTGTTCGGCTGCAACTTCGCCAACGTCCAGCCGAATTCCGGCAGCCAGATGAACCAGGCGGTGTTCCTGGCGCTCTTGCAACCCGGCGACACCTTCATGGGGCTCGACCTCAATTCGGGTGGCCACCTGACCCACGGTTCGCCGGTCAACATGAGCGGCAAATGGTTCAAGGTCGTGTCCTATGGCGTGCGCCAGGACGACCATTTGCTCGACATGGACGCCATCGAGAAGACCGCCCATGAGACCAAGCCGAAGCTGATCCTGGCCGGTGGCACCGCCTATTCGCGTGTCTGGGACTGGAAGCGTTTTCGCGAGATCGCCGACGCGGTTGGCGCCTATCTGATGGTCGACATGGCGCACATCGCCGGTCTCGTCGCCGGAGGCGTGCATCCGTCGCCACTGCCGCATGCCCATGTGGTGACCACCACCACGCACAAGTCGCTGCGCGGCCCGCGCGGCGGCATGATCCTGTGCAACGACGAGGACATCGCCAAGAAGATGAATTCTGCGGTGTTCCCCGGCCTGCAAGGTGGCCCGCTGATGCATGTCATCGCCGCCAAGGCGGTGGCCTTCGGCGAAGCCCTGAAGCCGAGCTTCAAGGTCTATGCCGAGAGCGTCGCCGCCAACGCCAAGGCGCTCGCCTCCAGCCTCAAGGAAACCGGCCTCGATATCGTCTCCGGCGGCACCGACAACCATCTGATGCTGGTCGACCTGCGTCCCAAGAACGCCACCGGCAAGCGCGCCGAGGCAGCGCTCGGCCGCGCCAACATCACCTGCAACAAGAACGGCATTCCGTTCGACCCGGAAAAGCCTTTCGTCACCTCGGGCGTGCGCCTCGGCACCCCGGCGGGCACAACGCGCGGCTTCGGCCAGGCCGAGTTCCGCGAAATCGGCAAGCTGATCGCCGAAGTGCTGGATGGTCTGAAAGTCGCCAATTCCGACGAGGGCAATGCCGCTGTCGAAGCGGCGGTCAAGGCCAAGGTTGTGGCGCTGACCGACCGCTTTCCGCTCTATCCGTATCTCGGCTGACGAGATAGGACGTCTCACCACCTTGCCGCGACGGACAAGCGTCGTCGCGGCAAGGCTGCGACAGGAGCCTTGATGATGCGAATTGTCCGTCTCGCCGACCTTGCCATCGTCGGCGTCCTGGCTGCTTCGATTGTCTTGCCGCTCTCCGGCATCGCCTCGGCGCAAACCGCACCTGCGCAACCGGCACCCGCCCAGGCCGCACCGGCGGCACCCGCCCCGGCGGCGCCCAAGCTTGAAACCTTCGGCAGATGGTCGACCCTGGTCGACGAGGTCGATACCGGCGAGGATATCCGCAAGACCTGTGCAGCCTCGACCGCCTTTGTCGGTGCCCGCGGCGAAAGCGGCACTCTGACGCTTATCATCACGAACGGCGATGCGCTGCCGCCGGCTGCCTACCCGTCCGTGACCATAGCGGTCGACAACTCGGCGCTGCCAACCGGCAAGTCGGTCGCGGCAACCTTTGGCGATGACAAGGGCCACGTCGCCGCCAAGCTCCATTCCGACGCCACCGTGGGCGGCCGGCTTAGCTGGACCGTGGACAATCAGGCCAAGACCAGCCTGGCGCTCTTGCGCGTCATGCGCCGCGCATCGGTGCTCGATGTGTCCTTTGGCGACGCGCCGGTTGGAAGCATAGCCATGGACGGCTTCACCAAGGCCTATCGCAGCCTCGGCGCATCATGCGGGTTTGCGACCACCGACGTCGCCCCCTGACGGCATCGCTGTCCAGCCGCCTGGCGGCGCTGGCAATCTTGCTTGCAGCTCGCTATCTCTCAGGGCGAGCGGCTCTGAGGGGCGAGGGGCTGCTTTGCCATCGTTGCAAAAACCTCTAAGCCTTTCGCTTCACCAGATTCGCCAACCAAAGGCTTCTCCATGCGCTGTCCGTATTGCCAGTCAGAAGATACGCAGGTGAAGGATTCGCGCCCCGCCGAGGATGGCGCCGCGATCCGCAGGCGGCGCGTTTGCCCCGATTGCGGCGGCCGCTTCACGACCTTCGAACGCGTGCAGCTGCGCGACCTCGTCGTGGTCAAGAAATCCGGTCGCAAAGTGCCGTTCGACCGCGACAAGCTGTTGCGCTCGGTGGAGATCGCCGTTCGCAAGCGCAATGTCGATCCCGAACGCATCGACCGCGCTGTGACCGGCATCGTGCGCCAGCTCGAAAGCTCCGGTGAGACCGAAGTGGCCTCCGGCGAGGTCGGCCGGCTGGTCATGGACGCGCTGAAGTCGCTCGACGATGTCGCCTATGTCCGCTTCGCCTCGGTCTACCGCAATTTTCGCGAGGCCAAGGATTTCCACGAATTGCTCGGCGAGCTCAAGGGGGACGAAATCAAGGGCGAAGAGGACGCCGGCTGAGTATGATTGCAAGCGACAGACAGGCCGGCCTCGATCGCCGTTTCATGGCAGCGGCGCTCCGCCTTTCGCGCAAGCATGCCGGGCGCACCGCGACCAACCCATCCGTGGGCACGCTGATCGTGCGCGACGACGGCGATGGCCCAATGATCGTCGGCACCGGCGTCACTGCTGTCGGCGGCCGCCCGCATGCCGAGACCGAGGCGCTGGCCGAGGCCGGCGCGCTGGCGCGCGGCGCCACCGCCTATGTCACGCTGGAACCTTGCGCCCACCATGGCCGCACGCCGCCCTGTGCCAACGCGCTGGTCAACGCGGGTGTCGCGCGTGTCGTCGGCGCTGCCAGCGATCCCGATCCGCGCGTGTCCGGCCAGGGCTACGCGATCCTGCGCGCCGCCGGGATCGAAGTGGTCGAGAAGGTGTTGGCGGCGGAAGCTGCCGAACAGATGGCCGGCTATTTGATCAGGTCGTTGAAAAAACGCCCCGAAGTGATTCTCAAGCTTGCGCTTTCCAGCGATGGCAAGATCGGCAGGGAAGGCCAAGGGCAAGTGTCGATCACCGGCGATGTCGCCCGTCGCGAAGTGTATCTGATGCGGGCCGAGGCCGACGGCATATTGGTCGGCATCGGCACCGCCCTTGAGGATGACCCGGCATTGACGGTGCGCTTGCCGGGGCTGGAGAACCGGTCGCCGGCGCGCATTGTCCTCGACCGGCAGATCAGGCTGCCGGAGACCTCGAAGCTGGTTTCGGGCGTGGACCGGGTGCCGCTTTACGTCGCCGCCTGCCTGGAGGCCGATCCGCTGCGGCGGACCATGCTGGAGCGCGCCGGGGTGCGCTTCATCGGCACCGAAACGCATGAGGGCGGCGTTGCGCTGCCGGAACTGCTCGAGGATCTGGCCGCGCTCGGCATGGCCAGTGTTCTGGTCGAGGGCGGCGCCAAGGTTGCCGGCGCTTTCCTGGCCGAGGGGCTAGTCGACCGCATCGTGCTGTTCCAGGGATCGGAAGCGATCGGCGCCGACGGCATTGCATCGCCCATCGATGCCGACCATATCCCGGCAGGATTTCGAAAGCTCCGCGATATGCGTTTCGGTGAAGACAGCTACGCCGAGTGGATCAGGAACATTTAGACCACGATCCCGAACAGTGGGACCGGTTTTCGGACAGGATCATGGTCAAACGGAAGGATCACCGATGTTTACTGGAATTGTCACCGATGTCGGCACCGTCGCGACCGTCAAGCCGCTGAGGGAAGGGGTGGGGCTACGCATCGACACCGCCTACGATCCCGAAACCATCGCCATCGGCGCCTCGATCTCCTGCGGTGGTGTCTGCCTGACGGTTACCGCCTTGCCCGACAGCGGCACGAACGCGCGCTGGTTCGAGGTCGAGGCCTGGGAAGAGGCGCTCAGGCTGACGACGGCGACGAATTGGAAATCGGGCACGCGGATCAATCTGGAGCGAGCGCTGAAGATCGGCGACGAGCTTGGTGGTCACATCGTTTCGGGCCATGTCGACGGCATGGCCGAGATCATCGAGCGCAGGGATGAAGGGGACGCGGTGCGTTTTACCCTCGAAGCACCGCGCGATCTGGCGAAGTTCATTGCACCGAAAGGCTCGGTCGCGCTCGACGGCACCTCGCTCACCGTCAACAAGGTGGAAGGCACGCGCTTCGACGTGCTTTTGATCCACCACTCGCTGACCGTGACCACCTGGGGCGAGCGCAGGGTTGGCGACCGCGTCAATCTCGAGATCGACACCATGGCCCGCTACGCGGCGCGGCTGGTGGAGGCCGCAAAAGAGGGGCTTTGACGGTCACAGTCGGACGGACTTCCGCGGCAAACTGGGCACGTGCAACATCTTCTGCTTGCGATCAAACGGGCTTCGGCCTAAGTCACCGGCTCCGCCGGAGACGTGACGCAAAATGCCCAGGAACAAGAAACTCAAGCTGCTGATCATCGAAGCCCGCTTCTATGATGATCTGGCGGACGCGCTGCTCGAAGGCGCCAAGGCTGCGCTCGACGAAGCCGGCGCCAAGTACGATGTCGTCACCGTGCCGGGCGCGCTGGAAATTCCGGCCGTGATCTCCTTCGCGCTCGATGCCGCCGAGGGTGAGGGCACCGACTATGACGGCTTTGTCGCGCTTGGCACCGTCATCCGCGGCGAGACGCATCATTTCGATATCGTTGCCAATGAATCCGCGCGCGCCCTGATGGATATGTCGGTGCAGGAATCGATCTGCATCGGCAACGGCATCCTGACCACCGAAAACGACGAACAGGCCTGGACGCGCGCCCGGCGCACGGAAGGCGACAAGGGTGGCTTTGCCGCCCGCGCCGCGCTGACCATGATCGCCGTCAAGAAACGGCTCGGAGCCTGACCGGCGTGACGCAATCCGGAGACAACGACCGACCACCGGTACGCCAGGCCAACAAGCGCGGCGCTGCCCGGCTGGCCGCCGTGCAGGCGCTCTATCAGATGGATGTCGCCGGCAGCGGCGTCTTCGAGATCACCGCCGAATACGAGGCCTTTCGCCTCGGCAAGGAAGTCGACGGCGCGCTCTATCGTGAAGCCGACGCACAATGGTTTCGCGCTATCCTCGCCGGTGTCGTCGAGAACCAGAAGACGGTCGATCCGATCATCCGACAGGCACTGACCGAGGACTGGCCGCTGTCGAGGCTCGATTCGACGCTACGCGCCATTCTGCGCGCCGGCGTCTACGAGTTGATGAAGCGCGAGGATGTTCCCGTCGCCGTCATCGTCTCCGAATATGTCGATATCGCCAAGGCTTTCTACGAGGAAGACGAGCCGAAGCTGGTCAATGCTGTGCTTGACCGTGTGTCTCGCCGGGTGCGTGGCGAGGGGCGCGGCAAGGACGCATCATGACGGCAATCGCCGTCGAGGCAGGCAAGGATGCGCGGCGCACCGCTTTGATCCTTGCCGCATCGCAGGCGATCATCGGTTCTGCTGCCCCCATCGCCATCTCCATGGGGGGGCTGGCCGGGCAATATCTGCTTGGTCCCGACAAGTCGCTGGCAACAGCGCCGATCACCGGCTTCAACATCGGCGTGGCGCTCGGAGCGCTACCGGCAGCGGCCATCATCCGCGCGATGGGCCAGCGCGGCGGCTTCATGACCGGCACGATCGTCACTGCGCTTGGCGGGCTGGTTGCCACAGCAGCGCTTTTCCACGGCAGTTTCTGGCTATTCGCCTTCGGCCTGTTGGTGATCGGCATCGGCGGCGCCTTCGTCCAGCAGTTTCGATTTGCCGCCGCCGACAATGCGCCGCCGCAGTTCAAGGCTCGCGCCATCTCCTTCGTGCTGGCCGGTGGCATCGTCACCGCCGTCCTCGGGCCGCAGATCGTCATCTTCACCCGTGAATCGTTCGCGCCGGTGATGTTTGCCGGTTCGTTCGCAGCCATCCTGCCGCTGGCGGCCGTTGGCGCCATCATCCTGTCGTTCCTGCGCTTGCCGGAGAAGGTATCGGGCAAGGTGGAGATCGCCGACAGCGACGCCAGACCATTGGTCGAAATCGTCACCCACCCGCGCTTCGTCGCGGCGCTGTTCTGCGCCGTCGGCAGCTATGCGCTGATGAGCTTCGTGATGACTGGCGCGCCGCTGGCGATGGTTGGTTGCGGCCTGTCGGAGGACGATGCGACGCTCGGCATTTCTTGGCACGTCATGGCGATGTTCGCGCCGAGCTTCTTCACCGGCTCGCTGATCCATCGCTTCGGCGCCGAACGGATCGTCGCCACCGGGCTGGTCCTGCTCATCGGCTGCGCCACTGTCGCTCTATCGGGCCTGGCGCTGTGGCAATTCTGGACGTCGCTGATCCTGCTCGGCCTTGGCTGGAATTTCAGCTTCATCGGCGCCACCGCGATGGTGGCGGCCAGCTACCGGCCGTCGGAAAAGGGCAAGGTCCAGGGCTTCCACGACTTCGTCCTGTTCGGTTCTGTCGCTTGCGCGTCGCTGATGTCGGGCATGGTTTACAACGCCTGGGGCTGGACCATGCTTAACTGGATGGTCTTCCCTGTCACCGTTCTGTGCTTCGTCGCCCTCGGCGCGCTCAAGCTGACGGGACGGCGCAAAGCCGACGCCTGACCCGGTCGCCGCATGCCTGACACGCCCTGTCAGCATGGTGTCGGTCGAATACGCAGCGCCCGAACAAAATTATTGCGTCTGTGCCAGATGTTATGAAACCGTGTGCCCCGACTGGCCGTTGAAGCCATGCTCATATGCGGCCGCCGCATTCCGGTTCACAGCAAGGGATTTCACAATGTTTTCAGTCAAGGTTCTGGCCAGCGCGGCATTGGCGCTCGGCATCACGGCGGTTTCCGCCAGTGCCCAGGTCGTTGTCTCCTCGAAGATCGACACCGAGGGCGGTGTGCTCGGCAACATCATCCAGCTCGTTCTCAACGCCAACAACATCAAGACCACCGACCGTATCCAGCTCGGCGGCACGCCGGTGGTCCGCAAGGCGATCACCGCCGGCGAGATCGACATCTATCCCGAATACACCGGCAACGCCGCCTTCTTCTTCGAGAAGGCCGACGACCCGGTCTGGAAGGATGCCGCCAAGGCCTACGAGACGGCCAAGAAGCTCGACTACGACGCCAACAAGATCGTCTGGCTGTCGCCGTCGCCTGCCAACAACACCTGGGCGATCGCGCTGCGCAAGGAGGTCGCCGAGACCAACAAGCTCGCCACGCTCACCGACTTCGGCAAGTATGTCACGGGCGGCGGCCAGGTGGTGCTGGCGGCATCCGCCGAGTTCGTCAATTCGGCGGCCGCACTGCCGGCCTTCCAGACCACGTATGGTTTCACGCTGAAGCCGGACCAGCTGATCACACTCTCCGGTGGCGACACGGCGGCAACCATCGCAGCCGCCGCCAATCAGACCAGCGGGGCGAATGCCGCCATGGTCTACGGCACCGATGGCGGCATCGCACCGTCCGGCCTGGTCGTGCTCGAGGACGACAAGGGCGTGCAGCCGGTCTACCAGCCGGCGCCGATCATCCGCGAAAAGGTGCTGAAGGAACATCCCGAGATCGAAACGCTGCTGAAGCCGGTCTTCGCCAAACTCGACCTCGTCACGCTGCAAGAGCTGAACGGTCGCGTGCAGGTCGGCGGTGAGCCGGTCAAGGGCGTGGCCGAGGACTTTTTGAAGAAGAACGGCTTCCTGAAGTAGGACGATTCCGGCGCGCCGCATCCGTTGCGCGCCGGATCGACTGACGGGGGAGGGCGTGCAGATCCGGTTCGACAAGCTCGGCGTGGTCATCGCCGCGATAGTAGCTTACGCGGCTTTCGCTGCGCCCTTTGCCACGTTCCGCGCCAACCGCATCGTTCCCGGCCAGGCGCGCTCGATTCTCGAGGCGCTGCCGACGGCGACCGGGACGCTGCTGCTCGCCATCATTGTTGCCGCCGCACTTGTCGCGCTGTTCAGGACACCGCTTGTCCTGCGCCTCGTCGCCAGCGTGGTGGTGCTTACAGCGCTGGCGCTGCTGATTGGCGTCGCCGGAACATTTCTGACGCCGGCCGGCAACACCCTTGCGAGAGTGTCGCCAGCTTCCGGTTTCTGGATACTGATGTTCGCCTTCACGCTTCTGCTGGCCGATGTGCTGACACGGCTGAACCTGTCGCCATTGGCACGGGTCGGCGTGCTTGTTGTGGCGGCTTTGGCGATCGGCCTGCTGTTGATTTCGGGAAGCTGGGATAATCTGTCGATCCTCAAGGAATACGCCAACCGCGCCGACAGTTTTTGGGCCGAGGGCTCCAAGCATGTGACGCTGGCGCTCGGCTCGCTGGCCGCGGCTGTGATCGTCGGCCTGCCGCTCGGCATCCTCTGCCATCGCGTCGAAAGGCTGCGCGCCGGCGTGCTCAACGTGCTCAACATCATCCAGACCATTCCCTCGATCGCGCTGTTCGGCCTTCTGATCGCGCCGCTCGGCTGGGTCGCCACGCACGTGCCGGGAGCCGCCGCGCTCGGCATTCGCGGCATCGGCACGGCACCGGCTTTCGTCGCCCTGTTCCTCTATTCGCTGCTGCCGGTTGTGGCCAACACCGTGGTCGGTCTCGCCGGCGTGSCGCGCGCCGCCAACGACGCGGCGCGCGGCATGGGCATGACCGACCGGCAGCGCTTGTTCGGCGTCGAGTTTCCGCTGGCATTTCCGGTGATCCTCACCGGCATCCGCATCGTTCTGGTGCAGAACATCGGCCTCGCCACCATTGCCGCGCTCATCGGTGGCGGTGGTTTCGGCGTGTTCGTTTTCCAGGGGGTTGGCCAGACGGCGATGGATCTGGTGCTGCTCGGCGCCGTGCCGACGGTCGCGCTCGCCTTCGCCGCCGCCATCATCCTCGACGCAGTGATCGAAATGACCGCCACCAAGCGCAGGGTTGAAATGGCATGATCGAGATCGAAGGCATTACCAAGCGCTACGACGCGACAACGGTCGTCGATGACGTCTCGATGGTCATCGAGCCGCGCACGGTTTGCGTCATTGTCGGCACGTCGGGTTCCGGCAAGACGACGCTGCTGCGCATGATCAACCGGCTGGTCGAGCCGACGGCTGGCGTCATCAAGCTCGATGGCGCGGACAATCGCTCGCTGCCTGGTTACGAACTGCGCCGCAGCATCGGCTACGCCATCCAGGGCCACGGCCTGTTTCCGCATCGCACGGTGGCGCAGAATATCGCCACAGTGCCGGTGCTGCTCGGCTGGGACAAGGCCCGCATCAAGGCCCGCGTCGACGAGTTGATGACGCTCTACCAGCTCGATCCCGACGCGTTCGGGCCGCGCTACCCGCACGAACTGTCCGGCGGCCAGCAGCAGCGCGTCGGCGTTGCCCGCGCGCTCGCCGCCGAGCCCAACGTGCTGTTGATGGACGAACCGTTCGGCGCGCTCGACCCGATCATCCGCACCAAGGCACAGGAAGATCTGCTGGCGATCCAGAAACGCTTCGGCACCACAATCATCTTCGTCACCCACGATATGGAAGAGGCCGTCCACATGGGCGACAAGATCGCCGTCATGGATGCCGGCAAGCTTGTGCAGTACGCCAAACCCGCGGAGATCCTGGCAAATCCGGCCAGTGCCTTCGTCGAGACCCTGGTCGGCGCCAGCGAAAGGCCGTTTCGGTTGCTTTCGCTCGGCCGCGTGCGCGACGCCGTGGAGAGGGGCTCCGCCGAAGGCGAGGCGATCCCGGGCGACGCCAGCCAGCGCGATGCGCTGGCCGAATTGTTGTGGTCGGGCCGGCCGGCGCTGCCGGTCAAAGGCGCCGACGGCAAGCCGCTTGGCCGCGTCACCGTCGACGGCCTGGTCAAGCGCGCCGCGAGGCCGGCATGAAGGCCTGGCTTCCCTCGCTGCTCAGGCTGGCTTTGGTGGTGCTGCTGGTTGCCTTCGTCACCAATCCCGGCTGGTTCGAGCCGCTGCTGAAGCCGCTGACTGAGAACAATGCGCCGGTGATCTACAATCAGGGCAGCCTGCTGACGCTGACCTTGCTGCATCTACGCATCGTTCTGATCGCCACGGTGGCTGCGACCGTGGTCGCGGTCGCACTGGCCATCCTGGTCACGAGGCCCGCCGGCGTCGAGTTCCTGCCGCTGTCGCGCAGCCTGGTCAACATCGGCCAGACCTTTCCGCCGGTGGCGGTGCTGGCGCTTGCCGTGCCGGCGGTCGGCTTCGGCGAAAAACCGACGCTGATCGCGCTGTTTCTCTACGGCCTGCTGCCGATCTTCGAGAATGCGCTGACCGGCCTGACGACATTGCCGGCCAATGTCATGGAGGCGGCGCGCGGCGCCGGCATGACCGGTTGGCAAAGGCTCACCAAGGTCGAACTGCCGCTCAGCGCCCCGATCATCCTTGGCGGCATCAGGCTGTCAGTGGTGATCGGGCTTGCCACCGCAACCATCGGCTCAACCGTTGCCGCCAAGACGCTTGGGGAGGTGATCATCGCCGGGCTGTTGTCCAACAACCTCGCCTTCATCCTGCAGGGCGGCCTGATCGTGGCAGCCCTTGCCGTGCTGATCTATGACGGTCTTTCGGCGGTCGAACGCTACACGGCGCGCCGGATGGGCCGCGAAGTCGAGTAGCCAAGTGCCGCGTCGAGATCGATTTCAATCGATCTAATAGGACAATGCCGATGGCTGCGGTCTCGTGGCCCTATGCCTTTTGGGCGAAAGCCGGGCAAAAACCGAACAATATCTTGACGTTCGCAGCCCTGTTTCGCATACACCGCTGCGAAGAGGCGGATTCCGTGCACGGGTCCGGTCTTTGTCTCAACGGCCCAGGGAGGGGTTCTTTTGGGCCATCAATCGAGGAAAATCCGGCAATGACAATTATTTCCGCCGTCATCGCCTGCGGTCTGCTTTCTGTCCTCTACGCCATCTGGGCGACACGTTCGGTCCTCGCGGCCGATCAGGGCAATGCACGCATGCAGGAAATCTCCGCGGCCATCCGCGAGGGCGCGCAGGCCTATCTGGCGCGCCAGTACACCACGATCGCCCTCGTCGGCGTCGTCGTGCTCATACTCGCCTGGTGGCTGCTTTCCATCACCGCCGCGGTTGGCTTCCTGATCGGCGCCGTCCTGTCGGGCGCCGCCGGCTTCATCGGCATGCACGTTTCGGTGCGAGCCAATGTGCGTACCGCGCAGGCGGCCTCCAACAGCCTCGCCGCCGGTCTCGACATCGCTTTCAAGTCGGGCGCCATCACCGGCATGCTGGTCGCTGGCCTGGCCCTGCTCGGCGTGTCGATCTACTACCTCATCCTCACCCATTTCATGGGCCTTGAGCCCAATGACCGTATCGTCATCGACTCGCTGGTTTCGCTGGGCTTCGGCGCTTCGCTGATCTCGATCTTTGCCCGTCTCGGCGGCGGCATCTTCACCAAGGGCGCCGATGTCGGCGGCGATCTGGTCGGCAAGGTCGAAGCCGGTATTCCCGAAGACGATCCGCGCAACCCGGCCACCATCGCCGACAATGTCGGCGACAATGTCGGCGACTGCGCCGGTATGGCCGCCGACCTGTTCGAGACCTACGCGGTGACCGTCGTCGCCACCATGGTCCTCGGCGCGATCTTCTTCGGCGGCACCGCCATCCTGGGGGCAGCGATGCTCTATCCGCTCGCCATCTGCGGCGCCTGCATCCTGACCTCGATCGTCGGCACCTTCTTCGTCAAGCTCGGTTCCAACGGCTCGATCATGGGCGCGCTCTACAAGGGCCTGATCGTCACCGGCCTGTTGTCCATCGTCGGCCTCGGCGTCGCCACCTCGGTTACCCTGGGCTGGGGCGAGATCGGCGTGGTTGCCGGTATGGCCATCACCGGCAAGAACCTGTTCATCTGCGGCCTGGTCGGCCTCGTGGTGACCGGTCTGATCGTGGTGATCACCGAATACTACACCGGCACCAACAAGCGCCCGGTCAACTCCATCGCCCAGGCGTCGGTGACCGGTCACGGCACCAACGTCATCCAGGGCCTTGCAGTCTCGCTGGAATCGACGGCGCTGCCGGCGATCGTCATCGTCGCCGGCATCATCTCGACCTATCAGCTCGCCGGCCTCTACGGCACGGCAATCGCGGTCACGACGATGCTCGGCCTCGCCGGCATGATCGTTGCGCTCGACGCCTTCGGCCCGGTCACTGACAATGCCGGCGGCATTGCTGAAATGGCCGGTCTGCCCAAGGAAGTGCGCCACTCCACCGACGCTCTCGACGCGGTCGGCAACACCACCAAGGCGGTGACCAAGGGCTACGCCATCGGTTCGGCGGGTCTCGGCGCGCTGGTGCTGTTTGCCGCCTACTCGAACGACCTGAAGTTCTTTGCCGCCAATGGCGACAAGTATCCGTACTTCCAGGGCATGGGCGAGATCTCCTTCGATCTCTCCAACCCCTACGTCGTTGCCGGCCTGATCTTCGGCGGCCTGATCCCGTATCTGTTCGGCGGCATCGCCATGACGGCCGTCGGCCGTGCGGCCGGCGCCATTGTCGAGGAGGTGCGCAAGCAGTTCCGCGAGGATCCGGGCATCATGGCCGGTACGTCGAAGCCGAACTACGCTCGCGCTGTCGATCTGCTGACCAAGGCGGCGATCCGCGAGATGATCATCCCGTCGCTGCTGCCGGTGCTGGCGCCGCTCGTCGTCTATTTCGGCGTGCTGCTGATCTCGGGCTCGAAGGCGTCCGCCTTTGCCGCCCTCGGCGCCTCGCTGCTCGGCGTCATCGTCAACGGCCTCTTCGTCGCCATCTCGATGACCTCCGGCGGTGGCGCCTGGGACAACGCCAAGAAGTCGTTCGAAGACGGCTTTGTCGACAAGGACGGCGTCAAGCACCTCAAGGGTTCCGAAGCGCACAAGGCTTCGGTGACCGGCGACACGGTCGGCGATCCCTACAAGGACACCGCCGGTCCGGCCGTCAACCCGGCAATCAAGATCACCAACATCGTCGCGTTGCTGCTGCTGGCCGTGCTCGCGCACGGCTGAGCCATTGGCCCCAAGACAAAACCCGCGGGGAGCGATCCCCGCGGGTTTTTTGTTGCGTCGATGACCGGCCGCCCTTCAGTTCGTCCCTTTGGCGAGGCCTCGCTGCGAGCCTTGCCGACTGATCTTCCATAACAAAAACCCGCAGGATCGCTCCCGCGGGTTTTTGGTCGCCTGAGATGGTGCTGCTCTCCTCGAGGGAAGGCAGGTCTGAGATCAGGGAGTGCCGCCGCCCGGGATGCCGGGGGCCAGCTTGCTGGCGCCGTTGATGATCTGGCTGAGGAAGTTCTGGTCCTTGCCGCCGGTCGGCGTGGTGCGTGAGATGAAGTCGAACACCTTGCCGTCCTTCAAGCCGTAATTGGCGATCTGGGTGACGCGACTGTCGGGGCCGAAATAGACCGCCAGCACATGCTGGTCAATGAGGTGCGGCTTGTCGAAGGCGACGTAGCGCTTGCGCGTCTGCGAAATGTAATAGAAGGCCTCGTTGTCGAAGGTCGCCGTCGTCGACGGCGTGCCGAGCGCCAGAAGCACCTGCTCGCGGCTCGATCCGACCGGAACCAGGTCGATCGCCTGCTGATCGATCACATAACCCTGGGTGAGGGTTTCGCTCGGGCTGAGGTCACCGATCATCTTGGAGGTGTGGCAGGCGGACAGCGCCGAAACAATCACCAGTAGCGAGATCGCACCGGCGGGCCGGGACGAGAAGGTCGACTTGAAATTCAGCGCGCGCAACAACAACTCCATTAGCTGGCCGCAACTTGCGCTGGGCCGCAAAACCGGTAAACCAGCTTGCAGGCCGATGCAACAAGGCCACTTCAACAAACGGTCCCCGGGAGACCATCCCCAATGTTCCAGCGCATTTTTGGCCGCGAACGCCATGCCAACCGCGCTATCACCGAGGCGCTCTACGCACAAATCGTGGCGGCGGCGCGGCAGACTGTGTTTTATTCCCATTGGAATGTGCCCGATACGCCGCTTGGCCGCTTCGAGATGGTGTCGCTGCACATGTTCCTGTTCCAGCACCGGTTGCGCCGCGAGGACGGCGTGGCGCAAGAGGTTGCGCAGGTGCTGATCGACGAGTTCTTCCTCGATGTCGATCATTCGCTGCGGGAATTGGGCATTGGCGATGTCGGCGTGCCCAAACGCATGAAAAAGCTGGCAAAGATGTTCTATGGCCGAACCGCCGCCTATGACGATGCCCTGGAAAGAAACGACCATGACGGGCTCACCGCGGCCCTTGCCCGCAATGTCCGGCCCGACACCGGCGCCTGGCCGGAAGCGTCGCTGCTGGCCAACTATGTCACCGACGCCCGCGATCAGCTGGCCACCCAGCCATCCGAATCGATAGTCTCCGGCACGGTGGCGTTTCCCGTCGCCAACGGAGGTTGATCGATGAAACACATTGACCCGCAAAGCCCGGTATCGTTCCGCGCGAACATCGCCCGTCTGCCGCAGAAGGGGTTGCCGGTGGTGATCGAGGCTGACGCCGCGCAGCGCGCGGCGCTGGCCGAGGAGCACGGGCTGCTTTCGGTCGAAGCCTATCGCGCCGAGCTTCTGGTGACGTCATGGAAGCGCAATGGCGTGAAGGTCAGCGGTCGCGTCGAAGCCGACATCACCCAGGCCTGCATCGTCACGCTCGAGCCTGTCGAAGCGCATATCGACGAGCCGGTCGAAGCGCTGTTGCTGCCCGAGGACTCCAAGCTCGGACGGCAGGGTTTCGATGACGGCGGCGAGATCCTGCTCGACGCGGACGGACCGGACGCTCCCGAAACATTTTCCGGCGACACGATCGATGTCGGGGCGCTCGCCGAACAGTTCTTCGGGCTGGCGATCGACCCATATCCGCGCAAGCAGGGCGCGTCTCTGGATGCCGGCGGCGGGAGCGAACCGGCGGAGAATGAATTTCAGCAAAAACTGCGATCCTTGCTGGGAAAATCCTGAAAACCACGCCCGCGACGGAAAAGTCGGTTGTGCGGCAGCCCAAAACCGCTATTTTCGCCGAACCTTCGCGACCACTAAAGCGACCTGCCGCCTAACCGTGAGATGAATACCGCGTGATCAGGATTTCCATCGATGCCATGGGCGGCGATCACGGACCAGCCGTGGTCATTCCGGCGCTCATGACGGTCGCGACCCGCCGTCCCGACATCCGCTTCGTCATCTTCGGACGTGAAGAGGTGGTGCGCCCTGAACTGGCCAAATTCCCGAAGCTGGCCGAAATCAGTGAATTCTTCCACTGCGAGATCGCCGTCAGGATGGACGACAAGCCTAGCCAGGCGCTGCGTCACGGCCGCTGGAAGTCGTCGATGTGGAAGGCTGTCGAGGCGGTCAAGGCAGCGTCGGCGGACGCCTGTGTCTCTGCCGGCAATACCGGTGCGCTGATGGCGATGTCGAAATTCTGCCTGCGCACCATGGCCACCATCGAACGGCCGGCGATTGCAGCGCTCTGGCCGACGACACGTGGCGAAAGCGTGGTGCTCGACGTCGGCGCCACCATCGGTGCCGACGCCCATCAGCTTATTGATTTCGCCATTCTCGGCACCGGTATGGCGCGCTCTGTCTTCGGCATCACGCGACCGACGGTTGGCCTGCTCAATGTCGGGGTCGAGGAGATCAAGGGCCAGGAAGAGGTCAAGGAAGCGGGGCGCATGCTGCGCGAGGCCAACATGGCCTCGATGAATTATCATGGCTTTGTTGAAGGCGACGATATCGGCAAGGGTACGGTCGACGTTGTGGTGACGGAGGGCTTCGCCGGCAATATCGCCCTGAAGACGGCCGAAGGAACGGCGCGGCAGATAGCGGGCTATCTGCGCGCCGCGATGAGCCGCACCCTGATGGCCAGGATCGGCTACGTCTTCGCCAAGGGCGCTTTCAACCGCTTGCGTGAAAAGATGGATGTCGGGCGCTCGAATGGTGGCGTTTTCCTGGGGCTGAACGGGATCGTTGTGAAGAGCCACGGCGGAGCTGATTCGGATGGTTTCGCCGCGGCGATCGAATTGGCCTACGATATGGTTCGCAACAATCTGCTCGACCGCATCGAGGCGGATCTGGACCTGTTTCATGCGCGCAATCCGCATACTCAGACATCTAGGAAATCCGACGTCGTTATCGACGCAAAGGAATAGGAAAGAACTTTGATCAGATCAGTCGTGCGCGGCACGGGCGCCGCGCTGCCCCGCCGAATTATGAAGAATGCCGATTTCGAAGGCATGGTGGAAACCTCCGACGAATGGATCGCCCAGCGCACCGGCATCCGCCAGCGCCATATCGCCGGTGATGACGAGACAACGGCTTCGCTGGGTGAAGCGGCGGCGCGTGCCGCACTTGCCGATGCCGGGCTGACGCCAGCCGACATCGACGTGATCGTGCTGGCGACCTCGACGCCCAACAACACTTTTCCGGCCACCGCCGTCGAGATCCAGAACCGGCTCGGCATGCATCACGGTTTTGCTTTCGACATGCAGGCGGTCTGCTCCGGCTTCGTCTATGCGGTGACCACGGCCGATCTCTACATCCGTGGCGGCCTGGCCAGGCGCGTGCTGGTGATCGGCTCGGAAACGTTCTCGCGCATCCTCGACTGGAGCGACCGCTCGACCTGCGTGCTGTTCGGTGACGGCGCCGGTGCCGTGATCCTGGAGGCCGGCGAGGGGGCTGGCGGGATCGCCGATCGTGGCGTTCTGGCGGCCAGCCTGCGTTCCGACGGCACCCACAAGGAAAAGCTCTTTGTCGACGGCGGGCCATCGACCACGGGCACGGTCGGCCATCTCAGGATGGAGGGTCGCGAAGTCTTCAAGCATGCGGTCGGGATGATCACCGACGTCATCGAGGCGACGTTCTCGCAAGCCGGCATTTCGGCCGATGATCTCGACTGGTTCGTGCCGCATCAGGCCAATAAACGAATTATTGACGCTTCCGCCAAGAAGCTCGGGATAGCCGAGCAAAAGGTGGTGGTGACGGTCGATTTGCACGGTAACACGTCGGCTGCTTCCGTGCCGCTGGCGCTGTCGGTGGCCGTCGCCGACGGCCGCATCAAGAAGGGCGATCTCGTGCTTCTGGAGGCCATGGGGGGCGGCTTCACCTGGGGTGCTGTTCTGGTTCGCTGGTAAGTGCCGAACGGTCCGGTTTCGGTCCTTGACCTTGCCGGATCAATTACTTAGGCTCTGCCGTTGTTGTGCCGAATTTAATGTTTTGAGCTGATGGGACGGTCGCATGGGGGGAAAGACACTTACGCGCGCCGACCTTGCCGAGGCTGTTTACCGGAAGGTCGGCTTATCGCGCACTGAATCGGCCGAACTTGTCGAAGCGGTGCTGGACGAGATCTGCGAAGCGATCGTGCGTGGCGAGACGGTGAAGCTGTCGTCCTTCGCGACATTCCACGTCCGTTCCAAGAACGAGCGCATCGGCCGCAATCCCAAGACTGGCGAAGAGGTGCCGATCCTGCCGCGCCGGGTGATGACCTTCAAGTCGTCGAACGTACTGAAGAGCCGCATCTTGCGGTCCCATCAAAGCGGCAAGGCCAAGGGCAGTAAGTAGCCTCGCTCGGCTCAGCGGTTGAAAACGGCGCCGCGCCATGACGCCGGGCTTGAATATTGTTTCACAAACCGCTGAAATGAGGCCCGATTCGGCAGGTAGGCCGGATCATCGTCCAGCGTGAGGATTCGCCCATGGACAAGAGCCCCGACGCCTTTCGTACCATCAGCGAGGTCGCCGAAGATCTCGACCTGCCGCAGCACGTGCTGCGCTTCTGGGAAACGCGTTTCAATCAGATCAAGCCGATGAAGCGCGGTGGCGGCCGCCGTTACTACCGGCCGCAGGATGTCGAACTGATCAAGGGCATCCGCCATATGCTCTACGACCAAGGCTACACCATCAAGGGCGTGCAGAAGCTGCTGCGCGAGAACGGCAATCATTTCCTGGTCGCCATCGGCAATGGCGACATGGCCGCCGTCGAGGCGATCTCGCAGCGCCGGCAGGCCGATCAAGTGCTGTTGACGCCTGCGGCCCAGCCGCGCGGCATGGATGACGAACTGGTTGGCCAGCCGCGCGTCAAACCCAGCCGCCGCTTTTTCGGCCTGGGCAAGAGCGACGAGGACGGTCCGGTTCAGCCGGACGCGTCGAAACTCTCGCGCGACAATCGCGCCCTGCTGCAGGAAGCGCTGTTCGACCTCCTGGAATGCAAGCGACTGCTCGATCAGGTGCGCTGACCGCCAACTGAGCAATGTCGGCCGGTCGAAAACCGGAACCCGCCTTGGCGTGAGGCGTTACGTTTCCTTCTGCAATTGAAGGAAAAACGTCATGGCATCATATTCGACCCTCTCGGACATCGACCTCGACAAGCAGGTCGCGGCTCTCACCAGGGAATTGGCCAGCCTGAAGAAGGCGGTGTCCAGACGCGGCGGCGCCTATTACGAAGACGGTCGCGATGCCGCGCTCGACACCTATGCCGATCTTGCAGGGCGTCTGCGGGATGCGATGCCGGCCATACGCAAGCAAGGCAGGGTCGTCGAGAAATCGGCGCGCGACCATCCGGCCGCGGCCGTCGCGGTCGGCCTTGTCATGGTCGGTCTCGTTGCCAGTCTGCTGTTCAGCCGGCGCTGAATCGTATCGCATTGCCACGAGAAGACCAGCCTTGAACAGCCAAGGCCGGTCTTCTCGTTGGCAGTCTGGTATGCCTAGGCCTTCTTCATGTCGTGGTGATGATGATGGTAGTGGTGATGGTAGTGATGGCGGTGATGGACAGGATGGTAGGGATGATGATGGTGGTGATGATGCTGTGCCATCGTGGCCGGAGCGGCATCCGCACTCGTCGCGCCGATCACCGGCACCGTGAAAGCAAGTGCAACCGCAAGCCCGAGGGCCGAGAGGAGGGACGTCTTCATGGGTCGTTTTCCTTTTTTAGCAAGTCGATCGAGTCGATGACCCCGATCGCCGCGAATGGGATTACGCTCCTGAATTTTTTCCTCGTTATTTCCCGGCTGTAGAATTTTGTTTCTCGACTGTTTCTAAGCAAATCGGGCTTCCACCATCATCATCGCCAAGGCCGAAAGGCCATGCTTTCCCGCCTGTTTTGCCTACATTGGCGGGGCCACGCCATTGTTTCCAACCACCACGCGGCCGGAACTCAGCGTGCCGTCAGCCGCTCGCTCAGCCGTGACGACGACCGTCGCACCTGGCTTGAGGTCGGTCGGCGTGGCCGGCGCGAAGGTCACGACAGGTGTGGTGTCGGGTATCGAAATCTCCTTCGTCTGCCCATTGTCATAGGTCAGCGTGACGGCTCGGCCGTTTATGTCGGTGACGTCGGCCACGGTGCCGTTGGTCATGCGGCTGTTGGGCTGCAGGTCCCAGGGGCGGTCGCCCTCGCCAGTGCCTTTCAAGGCTGCCGGAAAGACCACAACTTCCAGCGCGCCGCTGCCGCCATCGGCTTTCGATACGGAGGCGATGCCGAGGAAATCGCCTTGCTTGATGTCCTTCACGGATGCGCTGGCGATGCCTGATATCTTCCAGCCGGCATTGAGCTTGATGGCGGAGGTATCACCCTGGCGGGTTTTCACGGTGAGCAGCGATGGCTCGAAACTGGCCACAGTGCCGCGCACGCGCAGCGTGTCCGCCGCTTGGGCACCGCCGACACCGGCAGCGGAAAGGCTGGAAATCGTGCCGAGCACGACGATGATTGTCTTCAAGTTCATTATAGAAATCCTTCCGGGAACGGCTGGCTGGAACCGGATGGTTTTCAGGCCAGCGACTCAGGGAATAACGAACGGGCGCGTCGAAACTGCCGGACAAAGCGCGATTGCACGGTCAAAACAACTTGATCGCGACGTGTGCGCGATCCGGCCGCGCAAGGCGCCTGCTTCACGATAGCGTGACGGTCAGATTGGTACTTGGCAAATCGCTGGCGAGCGGGCATGTTCCCGGTCGTCTCAGGCAACTTCGTCATTTGATCAAACTCTTTCAGCTTACGGAGTTGCCAATGCCCAACACTGCAAAAAGCGAAGCCCTCTCCGAATCGGTAGCCAATGAGATCGGGCCGGATTACAGCACCCTCAGAGCGATGCGGGAGACCCGCGGCTACAGTGTGGAAAAGCTTTCCCTGACATGCGGTCTGGCTGCCGACGAGATTGAGGATATCGAGAGCGGTAAGGTGACCGATCCGTCGAAGCTGCGTCGTATTGTGTCCGCGCTTCGACTTCCCCAGGACGCTTTGATCGCTTCGGCTGTGCACACGCCGGCCGCGCAAGGTCGATCCCTGGCATAGTTCAACGACAGGCATGCCCGACAACCCGCCAAGGAATAGCCTTGGCGGGTTTGTTTTTGTGGTGCGGCGGCCGCCCTGCCGGAGCCGGGGCTTGTCGAATTGTATGTGGCACGTGTTTATACGCGCGGCAGCTCAGTCCGCTGTCCAACATTCCTGAACTATGGGTTTTCGATATGAGCCTGGAATCCGTTCGCGCCTTCTTCGCCGCTCACGCGCCCGACATCGAAGTCATCGTGACCGAAGCGAGCTCGGCAACGGTGGCACTGGCGGCCGAGGCGCACGGCGTGCTGCCGGCGCAAATCGCCAAGACGATCTGCCTGCGCGTCGGCGAGCGCACCATGCTGGTGGTGACCAGCGGCATCGCCAGGCTGGATAACCGCAAGTGCAAGGACCAGTTCGGCGGCAAGCCGCGCATGCTCGACGCCGCGGAGGTTATCGAAGCAACCGGTCACCCGGTCGGCGGTGTCTGTCCCTTCGGCCTGCCGGCGCCGCTGCCGGTCTACTGCGACATGTCACTGCGCGAATTCGACGAGGTCGTGCCCGCCGCCGGCGCCACCAACGCCGCCGTGCGGCTCAGCCCGCAGCGCATGGTCGATCTCATTGGCGGCGAATGGGTCGATGTCTGCCAATAGCGATCAAGCAATGCTTTGCACCGCGCTGCGTCTGGCTATCGGAATTGGAGTTGCACCGGCTTCAAGGCTATCCCGCGGACGTCTGTAGTCCAGGTTTCGCCAGCCACTGCCGGCATCGCCTCGGTGAGCGTGCCGGTCGTGATGATTTCGCCGGCTCGCAACGGGTCGCTCGAGGAATTGGCTGCGATTTCCGCCAGAAGAAAGCGAAGTGCCTTGAAGGGGCTTCCCAGCACGCTGGCGCCGCCGCCGCTCCGCACCAAGCCGTCCCCGCGCTCGATCGTGATCGTAAAACTTGACAGCTGATCGGCCCAGATCGCGGGATTTTCCGTTATCAGCTGCCGATCACCAATCAACAGCTTGGCATGTACGCCATAGGCGGCCACGGCGTCGGCGGCTGTGAAAACCCACCCTGGAAAGATCGAATGAACAATCTCGAAACCAAGCGCAATCCAGTCGACACAGCCGACAAGTTCATCCTCGCTCATGGAGACATCTGGAACGCTCCCCAGATGCAAGATGATTTCCGGTTCAATGCGTGGCTCGGCCAGGCCCGCCAACGAGTACATTCCGCCCTTCTCCGGCAGATCGCCGACTGTGCTGTCGAACATGTAGTTCCAGATTGGCCCCGAAATGCCATAGCCGCTCCAGACGGAGCGGTTGGTGAAGCCGATCTTGCGGCCGACGACCTTCTCGCCTCTGGCGCCCCGTACCGCGCGAACGCTCGTGGCGACGTCGTATCCATCTGTAAGGCCGAATTGGGGAAAGCGGCTGGAAAAGGTCGGGACCTGTCGTCCCGTACCGAGAAGTGCGATTGCCTCCTGGGCAATCCGATCAAGCATTTGGGCCCGCTTCCGCAGCGTCATGATCTCATTGTATCAGCGGCGGGGAAATTGGATACGGATGCTCCCGAATGATGTCCCCGACGCGACTTTGGTGAAGCTTCGCGATTGGTTCGGCCCCGACGCGCCGGCAAATCCCGGCGCGAGGAGCATGTCACCAGCCCCGATTTTCGTTGAGCCAGTATGCACCAAAACAGCCGAATTGGGATGGGAGACCAAGGCGCCGTTTGGCATCAAATTCCATCTCCGATAGAGACCAGGATGAGTTGTTCTCGGTCACATTGGGCACGATGGTGTACCCATCCTCCACCAATATCAGTCTCATTTCCT
This sequence comes from Mesorhizobium sp. P2_E6, assembly GCF_056403835.1. NCBI lineage: Bacteria > Pseudomonadati > Pseudomonadota > Alphaproteobacteria > Hyphomicrobiales > Phyllobacteriaceae > Mesorhizobium > Mesorhizobium sp. P2_E6. The sequence goes on along the minus strand of NZ_JBFUEQ010000015.1, from coordinate 1,119 downwards.
GGAAGTGCCTTTTGAAGCCGCTCTCAATTTGGCTTCTCGGATAGCGTCGACCTTGCAAGCAAGCTCGCCTCAGAATGTCGGAATACATCTGGGTGCTGACAAGTCTCAAAGTTTCTTCGGAGATCGGCTTGTAAGGTAGGCCCTCCTCGGACCAGCATTCTCCTGCCGACGCCACCAGCATCGCGGCCAACTGGCTTGCCAAGAACCTCTCCACCTTCGGCCCTTCCGACTATCATATTAGTCATGATTAATATGGCGGGCAACTCTCTCGGAGAGGGGTGGGCCAGATTGCAGCACCCTCAGAGCAATGCGGGAAACCCACGGCTACAATGTGGAAAATCGTTCCCTGATATGCGGTCTGGCTGCCGACGAGATTGAGGATATCGAGAGCGGCAAGGTGACCGCGCATGCTCGACGCCGCGGAGGTTGTCGAGGCAACCAGCCACCCGGTCGGCTGCGTCTGCCCGTTCGGCCTGCCGGCGCCGCTGCCGGTCTATTGCGACGTATCGCTGCGCGAATTCGACGAGGTCGTGCCCGCCGCCGGCGCCACCAACGCCGCCGTGCGGCTCTGCACCGCAGCGCGTTGTTGGCCTTACCGGCGCCGATTGGGTCGCTGTCTGCAAAGGCTAGCTAAGAGGCTCGCCGGCACCCGCGATCGCATCGGCGCGATCGCTGCCGAATTTCGGTTGACCCGGGCGGGGTTATCACGATACATCGCGACCGGTCCGGAGTGTAGCGCAGCCCGGTAGCGCACTTGACTGGGGGTCAAGGGGTCGTCGGTTCGAATCCGGCCACTCCGACCAAACAAAACAAAGGCTTAGTCATTTCCCCCAGAGGTGGCTATAAAATTTCTAGCCACATTGTAGCCAGCAACAAAAAGATCGGATGATTGGGGCTCCGGCGGCCTCCCTGCATGGGAGTAGCGGGAGGTCGGTCTTCCGGGCAGGCTCCAACAGTTCAACCGGTCAGGAGGTCTGCCATGGAACTGTTCGTCGGTCTTGATGTTTCCGTTCGCACCACCAGCGTCTGCGTAATGGACACGGGTGGCAAACTCATTCGAGAGAGCAAGGTGGAGACCGAGCTGGAGGCGATCGGCGCCCTGCTTCACGCGATTGGCGG
>NZ_JBFUEQ010000014.1:0-175181 GCF_056403835.1 Mesorhizobium sp. P2_E6 | reverse complement strand
GTGCCACGCTGGGCGCATTTCGTCGCCGCACTGATGGTGGCACTCGGAACTTTGCTTTCTTCCTTCTGGATCCTGTCGGCCAATAGCTGGATGCAGACGCCGGCCGGCTACGAGATCATCGACGGTCGTTTCTTCCCGACGGATTGGTTCAAGGTGGTCTTCAATCCTTCCTTTCCCTACCGGTTGGCGCACACCGTCGTCGCCTTCTTCGTCACGACCGGCTTCGTCGTCATGGGCGTCGGCGCCTATCTGATGCGTCGCGGGCGGTCGGCCGAGGAAGGGCGAACGATGCTGTCGATGACGCTGTGGCTGCTTACGGTGCTGGTCCCGCTACAGATATTCATCGGCGACCAGCACGGTCTGAACACGCTCGACCACCAGCCGGCCAAGCTCGCTGCGATCGAAGCGCGCTGGGAAACCGCGCGGCAGGTGCCGCTGACGCTTTTCGCCATTCCGGACGACAAGGGCGAGCGCAACCTCTTTGCCATCGACCTTCCATGGCTCGGCAGCCTCATCCTCACCCACGAGCTCGACGGCGAGGTCAAGGGCCTCAAGGACTTTCCGGTCGATCAGCGTCCGCCCGTCGCGATCCCCTTCTTCGCCTTCCGCATCATGGTCGGCTGCGGCCTCCTGATGCTGGGTATCGTCTTTTTTGGCGGATGGCTTCGCTGGCGCGGCCGACTGGACACTTCGCGGGCTTTTCTCACGATCACTCAGATCGCGGCGCCCATCGGCTTCGTGGCGGTTATCGCCGGATGGATCACCACCGAGGTCGGACGTCAGCCCTGGACGGTCTACGGCCTTCTGCGCACGGCGGACTCAGTGACGCCTTCATTGACGGGCTTTGATGTGATGATCTCGCTGATCGGCTACGCAGCGGTCTATCTCATCATCTATCCTGCAGGCCTCTTTCTCATGCTGCGTATTGTGCGCAAAGGCCCGGCAATTGCTGCCGAGATAGATGTGGAGATCGAGGGAGGACGGCCCGGGGCGCCGGTCCGCGCCGGAGCCGTCGAACTTCGAGAGGGAGAAGTGCGATGAGCCAGGTCCTCGATTTCGTGCCAATCTGGACGCTGATCCTCGGTATGGCGGTGTTCTTCTACGTGCTGCTGGATGGCTTCGATCTTGGCGTCGGCATGCTTTACGGCTTCGCGCCCGACACAGCTTCCCGCAACACGATCATGAACTCGATTGCGCCGATCTGGGACGGCAACGAAACCTGGCTGGTGCTAGGCGGCCTCGGGCTTCTGGCGGCGTTTCCGCTTGCCTTCGCCATCATCATCCCGGCGGTGTATTTTCCGGTCCTGGTCATGCTGCTGGCGCTGGTGTTCCGCGGCGTGGCGTTCGAGTTCCGGTTCCGCGACGCTGAGCACAAGACCTTCTGGGATCATGGTTTCTGCTATGGCTCGGCTGTCGCCACCTTTGCTCAAGGGGTCGTGCTTGGCGCCTTCATCCAGGGTTTTGAGGTCACTGGCAGACAGTTTTCCGGCGGTTCCTTCGATTTTCTGACGCCATTCTCGCTCTTGACCGGCTTCGCCCTGTTGTTCGGCTACGGCCTTCTGGGCGCCGGCTGGCTGATCCTCAAGACCGAGGGGGAGGTGCAGGCGGCGGCGCGCCGCCACGGCCGCATGTGTCTTGTCGGCGTCCTCGTCGGTATTGGCGTGGTCAGCATCTGGACCCCGTTCATGAGCCAGGCCATCGCCGCGCGCTGGTTCGCCTGGCCCAACATTCTGTATTTGGCACCGGTACCTGTAGCGACAGCGGCCGTCGCCTTCTTCACCTGGCGGGTACTGGGCAGTGCAAGTGAGACGAAGCCTTTCGTCGGCGCCATCAGCCTCTTTGTGCTTTCCTATGTCGGGATCGCCATCAGCCTCTTCCCGATGATCGTTCCCTACCATTTCACGCTTTGGGAATCGGCCTCTTCAGAACGCACCCAGGCTTTCCTGCTCGTCGGCACTCTTGTGTTGTTGCCCGTGATCCTGATGTACACCGGCTGGTCGTATTGGGTGTTCCGCGGCAAAGTTCGCGCCGACGTTGGCTACCATTGAATAGGTTTTCGGACGCTGACCGACACAGTTGCTCTCATATTTACATGGTATCTAACTGGCTCGTGCAAGAAGCTGCGTGTTGGGACCAGCCAATGCCAATGAAGTCGGCCTGTTCGGATCATTCGTCGCCACGACGCAGCAAGCGTCTCAGCATCGGCTCTATCCGCGAAAGCTCGTCGAGATGCGCAACCGAAAGGTCGGCCAGGTGGTCGTCGGCACGCACCGTTAACTGCAGCAGAACACGACGGTGGTCGTCCTTGTCCTGATCCCGTGCGACCAGCCCTGCCTCGCCAAGGCGATTGACCAATTCGACGGCGCTGTGGTGCCGGATGCGCAGGCGCTCCGCGAGGTCGCCGACCGTCACCGGTCCACCACCCGGATATCCCTTGATCGCAAGCAGCGCCTGATGCTGGCGTGGGGTCAGCCCGGCATCATGTGCCTGGACCTGGCTGAATTCGAGGAAGCGGCGGATCAGGTAACGAAACTCCGACAGCCGCTGGTAGTCGGCCTGGCTGATGGCGGGGCGTGGTTTTTGCGGATGCGTCATTTTTGACACTTGTTCCTTTCCGATCGTTTTTAGCAAGAACGGCCTTGTCTATTTATATCGTATTACGATACATAGCGAACCAGCAAGCATGGCGTGTCCGCTGACACAGTCATCCGGCACATGCGATGCGTCCGCAGAATGAGAGCAGCAATGAAACCTGATCACGCCAGCCCCGACCATCTCCGAGATTTCACGACCGATGCCAGGGTGCTGCTGGTTGCCGCCATTGCCGTAGTGGTGGCAACAGCCGGGCTGTTTGCGGGCATCGCGCTTTTGAAGCTGATCCGTCTGGCCACCAACATTGCCTATTTTGGCCAGTTCACGCTCGCCGACCTGAAGCTCGAAGACACTCCGCTGGGCTATGCCTCCGTCATCGTTCCTGTGATCGGCGCGCTGATCATCGGCCTAATGGCGCGCTTCGGCAGCGAGAAGATTCGCGGCCACGGCATTCCCGAGGCCATCGAGGCGATCCTGCTCGGGCGCTCCAGGCTCGATGCCAAGGTGGCGATCCTGAAGCCGCTGTCGTCGGCGATCTCGATCGGTTCCGGTGGGCCGTTCGGCGCCGAGGGTCCGATCATCATGACAGGCGGCGCGATCGGCTCGCTGATCGCACAGATGCTGCCGGTCAGCGATAATGAACGCAAGACGCTGCTGGTGGCGGGTGCGGCCGCGGGCATGACGACCGTGTTCGGAACACCGATCGCTGCCATCATGCTGGCGGTCGAACTGCTGCTTTTCGAATGGACGCCGCGCAGCTTCATCCCCGTGGCAGTGGCGGCGATCATTGCCGAAGTCGAGCGCACCATGCTGCATCTGCCCGGACCGATCTTTCCGTTCCAGGGGGGCATGGAGGTGACCTTTGTCGGCCTTGCCGGCTGGGTCGCGATCGGCGTCTGCGCAGGACTGTTGTCGGGGCTGCTGACTCAGATGGTCTATGCCTGCGAGGACGGCTTCCAGAAGCTACCGATTCACTGGATGTGGTGGCCGATGCTGGGCGGTCTGGTTGTCGGCATAGGCGGGTTGATCGAACCGCACGCGCTCGGCGTCGGCTATGACAACATCGCCAACATGCTTGACGGCCGCACTGTCGCCACCGCGGCGCTGATCCTCCTGGTGGTGAAAGCCACCATATGGTCGGTTGCGCTAGGGTCGGGGACATCCGGAGGCGTGCTGGCGCCGCTGCTGATCATGGGTGGGGCGATGGGAGCAGTGCTCGCCGGCGTTCTGCCAGCGGCGGATCCGGGCTTCTGGGCATTGCTGGCCATGGCCGCCACCATGGGCGGCACGATGCGTGCACCGCTGACGGCCACTTTCTTCGCGGTCGAACTGACCGGCAACACGCATGTGCTGGTGCCTCTAATCGCGGCCTGCGCGACGGCGCACGCCGTCACCGTGCTTCTGATGAAGCGTTCGATCCTGACCGAGAAGATCGCCAGGCGAGGGCACCACCTCGTGCGCGAATACCGCGTGGACCCTTTCGCCCTGACCAGGGTGCGCGAGGTGATGACGGCGCAGGTCGAGAGCGTGTCGGCGACGATGACGCTGCATGGCGCGGCGGCGTTCCTGACCGCGCCGGAAACCCGGCATCCGAGCTTCCCGGTCATCGACGAGAACAGGCGGGTGCTCGGCCTTATCGATCCGCCGGCGATCCTGCGCTGGCGCCGCGCCGGCAAGCACAGGACGACCACGCTCGGCGACCTGCTTGCCGGAAGCAAGGTGACGCTTGCCTATCCCGACGAATATCTGGAAGGTCTATCGGACAAGCTGTTGGTGGCCAATGTCTCGCATCTGCCAGTCGTCACCCGCGAGAGCCAGCAACTGGTCGGCTATGTCGGCTGGAAGGATCTGATGCGCGTGCGGTCGAGGAAGCAAGCCGAGGAGCGTGATCGTTCGGCATTGCTGGCCTTCGGCACCCGCCGTAGAAAACAGGATGGCGCTGAACAAGACCGCGTTGGTTGAACACCTAGTAGATGCGAGCTTTCTCCAAACGCGGTCGATCTAGCTCGCCAGCAATTACGCGGCTCTCAATCGCGATCTGGTATTGTAATCCTTGAGGGACTTTCGAATGGCCAAACTGACCGGGAACCTTCCTGCCGACGAAAGCACCTTCGAGGCCGACAAGGAAACCGGCGCGCAAACTGTGATCTCATTCAACCAAAATATGCGCCTCTCGGGCGGCTTCGACGAAAACTTCTCGTGCAACATCGGCGGAAATGCCGCCGTTTATGGCCTGTCGGCAAGCTCTCAACGCGGACCGATGTTTTTGACTTCCTGCATCGCGCCAGTTGCCTCCAAGCAAATCCACCGCTTGTTGAGCATTCAAAAGATTGCGAATGTCTCCGCCAATGCCGGTGGTGACTGACACCGGCTTGGAAAACCACGCTTCGTACATGATGGAACCTCAGATGGATCGTACTGAACAATACGCACGTGTCGACGAACGGTTTCGTTGAACAGCTATCACCGTTGCGTGAGTAGGTATGAACGGGGTCGCCGCGACAATTGCATTGTCTACCGAACGTATCATGCCGATCCTGCCGGGCCCCCTGCCAAAGGGCGATCTCGGCCGTTGCCAATGGTGTCAACGACAGTTGCTGTTTCATTCGGATAAACGCCAGGTCAAGCGTTTCGTTCGATTCGCCACGCGGACGTGACACCGATCACGCCCAGCCCACGTCGTTAGCCTGCTAAGCAACCGACGGCCCGGGATCGTCGAATCGGCTTGAATTCTTTGCGAACATCGTCTTGGCTGCCGGTTGAAGGATATTGCTGAACTACGCTTGCCCTTTCAGATCTTCGACAAGCAGCAGGATGCCGTTCCATCCGCCGGGCACTGGACGGCGACCGTCCGGCATCGGCTGCGCTCCGGAACTTGGGTTGTAGTGGATTGGCGCCGGCCTACAAATGGCGATCTCGGGCGACCATGGTGCCTTTCCGGCACATGCACACATCAATCTGCTCGGCTGGGTCACATCTGCAATCTTTGGCGGCTACTACGCGCTTAACCCGGCAAAGGCGGCGCGGAGAATCGCGATGGTCCACTACGGCGTGTATAACGTCGGGCTGGTAATCATGCTGCCAGCGCTTTATCTGATGCTGCAAGGCAATACGGCACTTGAGCCGATCGTCGCTGGCGGCTCGCTGATCGTCGCAGCCGCTGTGCTGCTTTTCGCACTCGTGGTTTTCTCGAGCGGGAGCGTGCGCTCGGTGTCTGAGTTATCGCCCGCGACACGCTGACTTGACCGCGGAAGTCATTGCGCCGGTGCGTCAGCAAAAGCCGCGCCCGGCAGTAGCTTTCCGACTGGATGTAAGCCTGGCCAGCCAGTGCGCATCACGTGGGCGATGCCAGCGCATCGGCCTTGTCGGTCTTGTTGTGCTGCGCCGACATCGAGACACTCACATGTTGAGTCTCCAGGCAGATGGCCGGTCCTATCGGTAACCGACCCCCGATATGTAATCGCGGAGAAGTTTATCTTCGTTCTCAGATTCGCCTAATAATGCTTGCAGTGCATCTCGTGTGTAAATGATGCCGATTGGCTTTTGTGCGTCGTTGAGGACCGGAATACGCTGAAGACCCCGTTCATTCATCACCGTCCACACGTCAAGAAGCCCCTCATTCTCTCGGCAATAGGTAACATCGCGCGTCATGATGCTATCTATCCTGGCCGTACAACCGAATCCGAGACACTGACTGATCTGGCCAACAATGTCGGTCTTCGTAACGACACCGACCATGTTCCCTCGCTCACACACCACAACGAGGTCGGTGTGCGGCTTGGACATCATTTTTGCCGCTTCTTTAATCTGAGCCTTTGCTTCGATTACCGCGAGCCGCTCGAACGCGCGTGGCAACATCTTCTCGACCAACATCGTTCCTATTCCTGTGAAATCGCTTTGGCGTGAAAATCCGTGGGCGCTCAGGATCTTCCGTAGGGTAACAGCGCCCCGTTCTTATCGGCGATCAAATCGGCATGCGATAGCCGTAGAACTCATGATCCTCATTGTAACCGCCCTGACCCGCGCCGAGGTCGGCGAAATCGCGCACGAACTCGATCGCCGCGACCCACTTGACCATCTTGAAACCAAGCTCGTTTTCGCAACGCAGCCGCAAGGGCGCGCCGTGCAAAACGCTGAGTGGCGCGCCATTCATCTCATAGGCAAGGATCGTCAGGTCATGGCTCATGTTTTCGATCTTGTGGACGTCGTAGTAGCGACCACCATCGGCGCCATCGGCCAGCGAGTAGAACACGGCGTAGAGGGCCGCTGGTGTCGGCTTCACCAGGTCCAGAATATCGCGCATGGGCATGCCGCTCCATTCGGCAACGCCGGACCAACCCTGGATGCAGAAATGCGTAGTGATCTGTTCCTGCTTTGGCATTGCCCTTAAATCGGCCAGGGAGAAGTCTTGGGGTGCTTCGACGAGGCCGCCGACGTGGAGTCGGTAGCTGGCGAAATTCTCGGCCACGAGATCGTCGAATTCCTTGGAATTCGGCATCGTCCCGTTCGGCCAAAAATAGGGCGAGATATCCTTCTTCGTCAGTTGCGAGCGCGGATCCCAGCCTTCGGCCAGCCCCATCAGCCAGCCGATCATGAACGCGCCGGTGCGCTGCACCAATCGGGCGTGGCTGATGGTGAAGGGTGAGACGACTAGCCATGCTGCGAGGAGGATGGCCATCGCGACGAGGAACAGTGGGAAACCCGTCCATGAAGCGTCGTCGATGCCGGCGAACATATGGTTGGTATTCTGCCGGATGCCGGTGACGAAGACCATCGCGCCATGCGCCACGATGAAGCCGACGAACCAGGCGAACGAGATGAAATGAACCGATCGCATGGCCTGCCGGTTGAATAATCGGCCAAACCATCCTGCCGCATTGGAAATCGCGGGGCTCTGCATCAGCCCTGTGGCGATCGAGACAGGCGCAGCGATGAACACGGTGACGAAGTAGCTGAGTTGCTGGAGGCCGTTGTAGCGGGTCCAGCCCTCATCGACCGGGAAGTTCAGCGAGGCATACTGGATCGCCGTCGAGAGCGCGGCCGGGAAAACGTCCCACGTCATGGGCACCAGCCTGCGCCACTGATCGGTTGAAAAGAGTAGAACGTAGAAGGCTACTCCGTTGATCAGCCATAAGAGATTGACCGAGAAATGCCACCAGCGCGATAGGCCGAGCGTGTGCCGGAGCCCCGGAATGCCAAGCCATGTCGGCAGCGTGACGGAATCATCCTTCGCCGTCCAGACGCGGTCCTTCGGCACCGGCACCTGGAAACGAAACCAATCGGTTCCCGGCGTGCAGTCTCGCCCCCAATACAGTCGTGGATGGTCGGCCAGGATTTGCAGGCCGGACCGCATGATGAACAACATGAAGAACATGTTCAGGAAATGCTGTAGCTGCAGCCACCAAGGGAAACCGGAGTCCACCAATGGTGTCGATTGAGCGATGCCGGGGTGGTTCTGGATGAAGGCCTTAACCTCGGGAAGCTCGCGAAGGCTTTGCGCGAGCGCGATCAGACATAGCAGCACCGCCGCTCCGATGGGAAGCGCCCATAGTGTATTGATCCACTTTCGCCCGATCCGTATGCGTGGAAAAATTCCTTGCTGTGGGGGCATCCAGTGATCGAGTCGGATGCGATCATCTGCATCGCTGAGCTTTGCGTGGAGCAGTTCGGGTGAGGGCGGCTGGGAAGTCATGGGTATCGGCGATCTTTCTGGCATCAATCGCGCCCTGGCGGGAGCGTCAATCGTGAAGTTTGGTGAGCGCCGAACCCCTGTGATAAGCGATGTGTTCGGTCTTGCCGCTTTTGATTTCGTATTGCGGCGCTTCCTCACTCGCATGGTGTGTGTAGCCATGGACCTGGAAATCGAGTGTGTGGACACGGACGATCGTACCGCTGACGCGCCCGGCTTCCGAGTTCCAGCTCACGTGATCGCCGACTTTGAATCTATCCGCCATGAAGCTCGACCAGGGTAATAGGGATTCTCACGGAACCATGACGCCGTTTCGCACCGGGATGGCGCGGTCGAATGGCGATGATCCTTCACTCAACCGTCGCGCTCGAATTCGGTTCCAGTGAATCGCTTCCCGTTGGAAGGCCTTTTTGATCTGTAGGATAAACCAGCTACGATCCGCACCGAGATGGCCCGTTCGCCATGCGCCCCCAGATTGGAATCGAAACGAGTACCTTCTTCACCATAGGCCATTCCACGCGCACGATCGTCGAGTTCGCCGAACTGCTTCTGCAGTCTCGTGTCGATTTCGTCGTCGATGTGCGTTCGATGCCGCGTTCGCGCACCAATCCGCAGTTCAACGGCGAAAGCCTTCCGGGAGCGTTGGCGCCGTGGCAGATCGGCTATGAGCATATCGCTGCGCTTGGCGGCTTGCGGGGCAGGGCGCTGGGGGCGGAACCTTCTCCCAATAGCTATTGGCGCGTACGTGGTTTTCGCAACTACGCAGACTATGCGCTGACCGAGCCGTTCGCCAAAGGCTTGGCGCAACTGCGAGAGCTCGGCAGCCGGCATCGCTGCGCAATCATGTGCGCGGAAGCCGTCTGGTGGCGCTGCCACCGCCGCATCATTGCCGATTACCTGCTCGCAGAAGGCGAACGCGTCATGCATATCCTTGGGGCCGGTCATGTCGAGGAGGCCAGCGTGACGCCCGGCGCTGTCATGCGCGAGGATGGAACGATTGTTTATCCCGGGGAGCATCTCCTCGGGAAATAGGTATCGATCACCGCCAGCGGCAAGCCGATTCAGTTTCCTTTGGTTGCCCCGAGCGCGTGGTCGACGATCGTCTGCGCCTCGGTCAGGATGTCGCGCAAGTGGTCCTGTCCGCGAAAACTCTCCCCGTAGATCTTGTAGATCTCCTCGGTGCCTGAAGGGCGCGCGGCAAACCAGCCGTTTTCCGTGGACACCTTGACGCCGCCGATTTCGGCATTGTTGCCCGGTGCCCGGCTAAGCACCGACCGGATCGGTTCGCCAGCCAAGGTCTTCGACGTGATCTCATGCGGTGAAAGCTTCGACAGTTTCTCCTTTTGTGCTGGGGTTGCGGTTGCCTGGAGCCGGTCGGCGACCGGTTCGCCCAACGCCTTCGTCAGGTCGCGATAAACCTCGCCGGGATCGCGACCCATCCTTGCCGTGATCTCGGCCGACAGCAGCGCCGGGACAATGCCGTCCTTGTCGGTCGTCCAGACGGCGCCGTTGCGGCGCATGAACGTCGCTCCAGCGCTTTCCTCGCCGCAAAAACCCAGCGAGCCGTCCTGAAGGCCCTCGGCGAACCATTTGAAACCGACCGGCACTTCATACAGCCTGCGCTTCAGCCTGGCGCTGACGCGATCGATCATCTGGCTGCTCACCACCGTTTTTCCAACGGCGGCGTCCTTGTGCCATTCAGGGCGATGCTGGAACAGGTAATCAATCGCCGCCGACAAGTAATGATTGGCCGGCAGCAGCCCGGCACTGCGCGTGACGATGCCGTGCCGGTCGTGATCGGTATCGCATGCGAAAGCGATGTCGAATTGGCCCTTCAGGCTGATAAGGCCTTGCATGGCGTAAGATGAAGACGGGTCCATGCGGATCTGGCCATCCCAATCGACCGTCATGAAATGGAAAGTGGGATCGACCTGCCGATTGACGATGGTCAAGTCGAGCTTGTAGTGGTCGGCAATGGCGGGCCAGTAGTGGACTCCCGCGCCGCCGAGCGGGTCGACGCCCATGCGGATACGCGCTCCGCGAATGGCATCCATGTCGACGACATTGCCAAGATCGTTCACGTAAGCGTTCAGGAAGTCGAGTGCGTGGGTTGTCGGCGCACGGAGGGCTTTCTCGAACGGCATCCGCCGCACGCCTTTCAGGCCGTTGCCAAGCAGATCATTGGCCTGTTTTTCGATCCAGCCAGTGACATCGGTATCCGCCGGCCCGCCGTTGGGCGGGTTGTACTTGAAGCCTCCGTCGTCGGGTGGGTTGTGCGAGGGCGTGATGACGATGCCATCGGCGAGCCCGGTCTTGCGGCCGTTGTTGTAGTTGAGGATTGCGTGGGAGATGGCTGGGGTGGGCGTATACTCGCCACCGGCTGCCATCATCACCTCCGCTCCGTTCGCGGCCAGCACCTCAAGGGCGCTCGCAAAGGCTGGCTCCGATAGCGCATGGGTATCGATGCCGACGAATATGGGACCGTCGATACCCTGTCGCTTGCGGTAGAGGCAAATGGCTTGGCTGATTGCCAGCACATGCGCCTCGTTGAACGTGTTCTCAAACGCCGTGCCGCGATGCCCGGACGTCCCGAACGCCACCCGCTGCAAGGGATTGGCAGGGTCCGGTGCCTGGCTGTAATAGGCGGTGACGAGCTTGGCGACATTGACCAGCAGGTCGGGCGGGGCCGGCTTTCCGGCCAATGGACTGATTTTCATGGCCATGCTGGTTGCCTCATTCGGTTCGGGCAATCCCGACTTGTTTGGTTGACCGGCGGCCTGCAATTTGCGCCTTGGCAGCCGCAACGACGTGTGCCGGTTCGAATCCGAAGTGTTCTGCGACGACTTTCGATGGAGCGGACAGGCCGAAACTATGCAGAGCGAGGATGGCGCCGTCGAAGCCGGTATAGCGTTCCCATCCGAAACCGGATGCTTCCTCCACTGCCACGCGGGCCGTTATCGTTGGCGGCAGGACGGTGTCGCGATACTCCTTTGGTTGGCTTTCGAACAATTCCCATGACGGCATGCTGACGACACGTGCCTTGATGCCCTCGGCCTTCAGCTGTTCATAGGCCGTCACGCAGAGCGCGACTTCGCTGCCGGTCGCCAGCAGCAGGACGTCGGGTCTGCCGTCGGGAGCATCGGCCAGCACATAAGCGCCCTGCGCCACGCCGCCTGCGTTTGCATAGGTCGAGCGATCGAGCGTCGGCACCGCCTGTCGCGTCAGCACGAGGCAGGCAGGCCTGTCCTTGAGATGCATGATGACCTTCCATGCCTCTATGACTTCATTCGCATCTGCCGGGCGCAGCACGACCATGCCGGGCATGGCGCGGAACGAGGCAAGCTGCTCGATGGGCTGGTGGGTTGGCCCGTCCTCGCCGAGACTTATGGAATCATGGGTCCAAATGGAGATGAGCGGGAGTTCCATCATCGAACTCAGCCTCAGCGCCGCGCGGCAATAGTCGGTGAAGATCAGGAAGCTGGAAACGAACGGCCGCAGCTTGGACAGGCTCACGCCGTTGCCGATGGCGCACATGGCATGTTCGCGCAGGCCAAAGTGGAAATTTCGCCCGCGGTAGCTGGCGGCCTGTTCACCCTCAGGGGCCTGAAAGTCGCCGGCGAAGTCGAATTCGAGGTTCGTTTTGGTTGACGGCGCCAGGTCCGCCGCGCCCCCTAGCAGCCATGGCATGTGTTCCGCAATGGCGTTCAACACCTGGCCGGACGCGTCGCGCGTCGCGAGTCCCTTGGTATCGGCTCCAAAACTTGGTAGCGCGGCGTCCCATCCAGGGGGAACTTCGCGTCGCTGCATCTGATCGATTTGTTCGGCCAGGTCCGGATATTGAGCCCTGTAAGCGGCAAACAACTTGCGCCATACAGCATGAGCGGCTTTTCCGCGTTTGCCTATATGTGCGCGGAAATGCGCCACGACCCCTTCCGGAACCTTGAAATCGGCGTCCGGATCCCAGCCGTAGAATTCCTTCGTCAGCCGAACTTCTTCGGCGCCCAGTGGCTCTCCGTGAGCTTTGTTTGTGTCGTGCTTATGCGGCGCGCCATAACCGATATGGCTTTGAACGATGATCAGCGTGGGGCGGTCATGCGTATCGATGAACGTCTGATAAGCCTTGCCCAGCAACACCAGATCGTTTGCATCGCTTACCCGCTCGACGTGCCATCCGTATGCGGCGAAGCGGGTTGCCACATCTTCGGTGAATGTAAGGCCGGTCGGACCCTCGATGGTGATGTGATTGTCGTCGTAAATCCAACAGAGGTTCGACAATCTGAGGTGTCCCGCCAGCGATGCCGCCTCGTTGCTGAGCCCTTCCATCATGTCGCCGTCGCTGCACAGCGCATAGACGTTGTGCGAGAACAGATCATAATCGGGTCGATTGTAGGTGGCCGCCAGCCACCGTTGCGCAATTGCCATGCCGACGCTTGTCGCCGCACCTTGTCCGAGTGGCCCCGTGGTGGTTTCCACGCCCGACGTCCAGCCATATTCGGGATGTCCCGTGCAATGGCTGCCTGCCTGGCGAAAACTCTTGAGATCGTCCAACGTCACGGCAAGTCGATCGCCCGATGGATAGCCCGCGCCTTTTGCCTTGACACCGCACAGGTGAAGCAGGCTGTAGAGCAGGGCGCAGGCGTGGCCGGCCGACAGCACGAAACGGTCGCGGTTCGGCCAGTCGGGATCGGCAGGGTCGTAGCGCAGGAAGCGCTGCCACAGGCAATAGGCCATCGGCGCGGCGTCCAGCGGCGTTCCGGGGTGGCCGGATTTTGCTTTCTGAACCGCATCGATTGAAAGCATTCGCAGCGTGTTGATGCTGAGCTGGTCGAGTGGCACCTGTTTCATGGGGCTCCTTTGATCGGATGTAGGCAACCCGATCGTCCAAGTGCTGGCTGGGTTGCGAGGCAGTATGTTGGTCAGGTCGGCGCCATAGGCGCGGCCGGGCTCACTGCCCTTTACCTCTTTCGTTTCCTGAACCGGCGATAGCGCTCGATCAAAGCGTTGGTCGAGCTGTCATGTTGGAGGTGCGGAGTTTCGGAGGCTTCCAGCTCCGGGATCGTTTTCTCGGCCAGGGCCTTGCCCAGCTCAACGCCCCATTGGTCAAAAGAGTCGATGTTCCAGATGACGCCTTGCGTGAAGACGCTGTGCTCGTAGAGCGCGACCAGGCTGCCCAGCGTCCTTGGGGTCAGGCGCTCGGCAAGCAAGGTATTGGTGGGTCGGTTGCCTTCGAAGGTGCGGTGCGGAACCAGCCAGTCCGGCGTCCCTTCGGCCCTGACCTCCTCTTCCGTCTTGCCGAAGGCCAGAGCCTCGGTCTGCGCGAACAGATTTGCCATCAGGAGATCGTGGTGGCGTCCAAGCGGGTTCAATGCCCGACAAAACCCAATGAAGTCGCATGGAACCAGTTTGGTGCCCTGGTGAATGAGTTGGTAGAAGGAATGCTGCCCGTTGGTGCCAGGTTCGCCCCAATAGATCGGCCCTGTCTGGTAATCGACTTTCGTGCCGTCAAGCGTGACGTGCTTGCCATTGCTTTCCATTGTCAGTTGCTGGAGATAGGCGGGAAAACGCTTCAGATATTGCTCGTAGGGCAGAACCGCGACCGTCTGCGACTCGAAGAAATTGGTGTACCAAACCACGAGCAGGCCCATTAGGACCGGCAAGTTCTGACCGAACGGCGCGGTGCGGAAGTGCTGGTCCATGTCGTGGAAGCCCGACAGCATCGCCTGGAAATTTTCCGCCCCGATGGCGATCATGGTGGACAGGCCAATCGCTGAATCCATCGAATAGCGGCCGCCGTCCCAATCCCACATGCCAAACATCTGGTCGGTGTCGATGCCGAATTCCGCGACCCCTTCGGTATTGGTCGAGACGGCGACGAAATGCCGGGCCACCGCCTGCTCGTCGCCTAGCTTGCGCAGTACCCATTCACGTGCCGTATGGGCGTTGGTCAACGTTTCCAACGTCCTGAACGTCTTCGAGCAGATGATGAACAGCGTTTCGTCAGGGTTCAGATCCCGCGTCGCTTCCGCGAAGTCGGTGCCGTCGATGTTCGAGACGAAGCGGAAAATCATGTTGCGTCGGCTGTACTGACGCAGCGCTTCATAGGCCATGACCGGCCCGAGGTCCGAGCCGCCGATGCCGATATTGATGACGTTGCGGATCGGCAGGCCTGTATGGCCGCGCCATGCGCCGCTGTGAATCCTGTCCGTGAAATCGGCCATCTTGCCGAGCACCGCGTGGACTTCCGGCACGACGTCGGTACCGTCTACTAAAATTCGCTCGCCGATAGGGGCGCGCAGGGCCGTGTGAAGTACCGCGCGCCGCTCCGTCACATTGATCTTCTGACCGTTGAACATCGCTTCGAGGCGCTCACGCAACCCGCAGGCCTCGGCAAGTTCAATGAGTAGCTGGACCGTCTCGGCCGTGATGCGGTTTTTCGAATAGTCGAGATAGAGTCCGCAGGCGTCGATGGCGAAACGCTTGCCACGCTGGGGATCGTCGGCGAAGAGCTGTCGCAGATGCAAAGGGCGCACTTCCTGGCAATGCGCCAGCAACGCCTGCCATGCTGGAAGTTCCGCGAGTGGCAACGTCCTGACCGCGAGAGGCGCGCTCATCATCCGGTGGCCGAACCGTGGCGATGTAACTGCTCGCTCTTCGAGGCAATCACCGCCATCAGATCAGCCCATGATTTGGTGAAGGATTGCGCGCCTTCCAACTGGAGCTGCGCGGCAAGCGCCTGAATGTCGACGCCGGCTTTTGCGAAATCGCCAAGCACGGTTTCGCTGTCGCCGCCATCCTCCCGCATGATGCCGCGCAACACACCCTTTTTCGAAAATGCAAGGAGCGTCTTCTCCGGAATGGTGTTGATGGTAGCCGGCGCGGCGAGCGCCTCGATGTAATAGGATTGCGGAAGGTGCGGATCCTTGGTGCCGGTGCTCGCCCATAGCAAACGCTGGGACAGTGCGCCGGCATCGGCCAGCTTGCGCCATCCGGTAGAGGCAAGCCGCTCCCGGTAGGCTTTATAGACTTGCCCGGATATGGCGATACCGAGACGGTTCCGCAGCGTGGGGCTAACCTTATCCATGACCGCCTTGTCCCAGCGGCTGACGAAGATCGAGGCGACAGAGGCGATCTTCGGGTCGAGCCCGGCATCGATCCGGCGCTGAATGCCTCGGCAATACGCGTCGGCCGCCGCCACATACTGCTCGCACGAAAACAGCAGGGTGACATTCACCGGCACGCCGGCGAAGATCGACTCCTCTATGGCCTCGACGCCAGCCGGCGTGCCCGGAATCTTGATAAACAGGTTGGAACAACGCGCCTGCGCGTGCAATCGCCTGGCAGCCTCCACAGTGGCGCCGGCATCGTTAGCCAGCAAGGGCGAAACTTCCAGCGAAACCCAGCCATCGACACCGCCCGTCGCTTCATGGACCGGCCCGAAGAGTGCCGCAGCTTGCGTCAGGTCTTCGAGCGCCAATTCGAAGAATAGCTGCTCGCCCGCTTTCCCTTCTCTGGCTTTTCGATGAAGGGCCTCGTCGTAAGCTGTGCTGTTTCTGATAGCCTCATCGAAAATCGTGGGGTTCGACGTCAATCCCGTCACCGAAAAGTCGGCGCAATAGCGCTGAAGGGTGCCGCTGCTCAGCAGATCGCGCGTGATGTTGTCCAGCCAGAGGCTTTGGCCGAGTTCATGCAATCGGGTTGTTGCGTTCATGGCGACCTCGGTGGTGGGCGAGAAAGTGATTCACCCTCGCCCATTCTCATATGCAGCGCGCAGTTCACTCGACCAATATGCGCGCTTCCCGTGCTGCGTCGATGAACGCGTCTCTCGCGACGTCAGCCGTTCAAGGCCTGCTGGCATGCCCGTTTCGCGGATCGGTGTTTATCGCTACCTCCGTCACGCCAATGGTCGTTAAGCAGGTAAGCTTGTCGAGCGTTGGTCAGGTTTCGGATGTCACCGCTTATGCCGGTGGCAACAGATATTGGCTTGGAAAACCACGCATCATACATGGGGCGGCCCGCCTCGAATTGGCTGAACTCTCACAACGCGCCTCGTCAGGCGAAGTTTCATCGACAGCCATCACCCTTGCGTGAACCCCGGGTTTTTGAATAGCAGCGGTGCGTCGAGAGCGGTCGCGCAGGCAGCAAGTAGGCGCTGGTCTGGAAGAGCGGACCGAATGCGCTCATTTCTTGCAACTCTGATCGGGAAGGAGTTATCTGCGGAACACAACGCAGTTGTTAGTCGATAGAAGCGCCGAGCAATGTCGAGAGCCAGATCGCTATCGAGGGTGATATCCTCGCGAATGACTGTCTGTTGTCTTGATGCAAAGGGCGCACGCTGGCTGCCGCACTTACCGTCGGGTCCGGAACGTCCGTCGGCGCAGTTGGCCGCGCAGCGCTGAACTTCGGCCTTAGTCGCGGTGTATGCAATCGCGGATTGAGAACCGAGTGCATAGGAAAGGAGCCACCCATGTCCCAGGCACCGAACCAAGAAGACGCCACCAAAAGTCTATATGCAGTCCGGCCTGCTCAGAATCACTCAAAGATAATCAAGTTCACGAGTAAGGCGGCTAAGGGTGAGCCTGCAGAGGCGGACACCTCGGTGGAAATTTTCTGCGACAATGGCAGATGGTATTGCCAGGTTTGTCGAGGAGGTGAGAAGACCCGACCGATGGGTCCGTATACAAGACACCAAGCCGAACAGATCCAGGATGCGCGCCGGAAGTTGATAGCGAAAATGGGGTCCAATAGACTGATCTTCGAGGCGATACGGAATGGTTAGGGCCGCCAACTTTTCACATACCGCCGCAAGCAAGCCCAAAGCCTAGCCGGATTTAATGATGATTGAAGACCTTTTTATCCGCAACAAAATTTGGTCAGACGAACGGAAAGCCGAGAGGGTTGATTACTTTCAACGTCTTTCGAACTTGCAAAATCCTGAATATCTCTGGATCGGCTGCTCCGATAGCCGCGTGCCGGCCAATGTGATTGCCGGGTTGGAACCCGGCGAGGTTTTTGTGCATCGCAACGTCGCCAACCTCATCCATCCCACCGATCTGAATATGCTCTCCGTTGTCGAATATGCGGTAAATCAACTCGGCGTGCGGCACATCATCGTTTGCGGGCATTATGGCTGCGGTGGCATCCGTGCCGCTGTAAGCGGCAAAGGTCTGGGTCTTATCGATCATTGGCTGCAGCCAATCAGAGATGTTGCCGAGGCCGAATTCGAATGCCGGGATTGTGGTACTTGGAGCGACCCGGATCTTGACCGGCTCTGCGAATGCTCGGTCGTTTCCCAAGTGACACGTCTTGCGCGCACGCCGATCCTGCGTGCGGCGTGGAGGTCAAATAAGAACGTATCGATCCATGGTTGGATATATGGATTGAAGGACGGTTTGCTCTATGACTTGAACTGCACCATAGCCGGCAGCCAGGATATCTGAATTCGTGGCGCTAGGGCACTGACGCTTTCCTGGCGCGATCCTAGCGGGCAGACATCGCGAAATCTCAAAACCCAGCGGTAAGCTGACACCCGGTTGGCTTATCCCCAGGTGTCGTCATCACGCTCTCCTTGTTGCCAGTCCGAACGGACTGATCCTCGTTGTCAAAGCGCGTTTGGCAGGGCGTAAGCGATGATGGCATCGCCGGCCTCTGTCCCCGTCGATCCGTGGCCGCCGGCAACCACGACGAGGTACTGCCGCCCATCCGCGCCCTTGTAGGTGGAGGGCGTCGCCTGTCCTCCCGCCGGCAACCGGTCGCGCCAGATTTCGGCGCCGGTCTTAAGGTCATAACCGCGGATGTAATAGTCGAGAGTGCCGCTGAGAAAGGCTACGCCGCCCTTGGTGATGATCGGCCCGCCAATTCCGGGCACTCCCATTTTGAATGGCAGTGGGATCGGCGACAGGTCGCGCACGGTGCCATTGACGTGCTTGTAGACGACTTTGCCGGTGGTCAGGTCGACGCCGGCGACGTAGCCCCAAGGTGGCGACTGGCATGGCAGGCCAAGCGGAGACAGAAAGGCGCCCATTTTCGCCGCGTAAGGAGCCCCAAAATTCTCGTTGAAAACATCCTCCCCATCCTTGCTGACGACGCGGGCGAACTGATCAGGGCGCGGTACGAGCTTGGATGTGAAGGCGAGATAGACCGGCATGGCGAACATCACTTGACGGTCCGGGTCTACGGCCACCGCGCCCCAGTTGAACGTGCCGAAATTCCCGGGATAGATAATCGAGCCCTTTTCCGTAGGCGGCGTGTAGCGGCCCTTGTAGTCGAGGCTGCGGAATTCAATGCGGCAAGCGAGCTGATCAAGCAGCGTTGCGCCCCACATATCCTTTTCGGTAAGCGGCTCAGGCTTGAACGAAATCGCCGAGACTGGTTGGGTCGGTGCGGTGGCATCTCCTTTGACAGCACCGCTCGGGGCGGGTTCCTCGGTGACCGGAAGCACAGGCTCGCCAGTCTTACGGTTGAGAACATAGACTTCGCCTTGCTTAGTCGGCGCCACGAGCGCCGGCACGACCTTGCCACCAATGGTGAGATCGACAAGGCTCGGCTGCGCCGGCACGTCCATGTCCCATAGATCGTGGTGCACAGCCTGGAAGACCCAGGCGACCTTGCCCGTGTTCACGTCCAGCGCGAGGATCGAGGAGGAGAACTTCTCGACTTCTGCACTGCGGTTGACGCCATACTGATCAGGCGATTGGTTACCCATCGGAAGGTAGATCAGCCCGAGCTTTTGGTCGTAACTCGAAACGCTCCAAGAATTCGGGGCGTTTTCCGAATAGGTCTGGCCGTTGGCAATTGGTGCGGTTGCATCGGGCTTCTTGGAATCGAAGTTCCAGACAAGCGCCCCAGTGTTGACGTCGAAGGCCCGGATGACGCCAGATGGCGACGTGGTCGACGCGTTGTCGTTGACGGCGCCGCCGACAATCACCAGGTGGTCGGTAACGACGGGCGGAGAGGTTGAATAGACCGAGCCGGGCGTGATGTTGGGCATGTTGGCCCACAGATTTATGGTGCCATCGTCGCCGCCGAAACCGGGGCAGATTTTACCGGTCTCAGCGCTGATCGAGATCAGCCGACCATCGGACGTCGGCGTAATGAGCCGTTTGACGCAGGATGGTTCGATCGAGGCTGTGGTCGTGGGATCCTTGCGGTCAACTTCGGGATTGGGGTCGCCGCGCTTAGCCTGGCCGGTCACCACGTTTTGTGGCACGCCTGCCGCTTGTGTGGTCACTTCGGCCACACTTGCCGCGAGGCGCTGTTCTTCGGTCGATGCCGCCTGTGGTGCGCCGGTTGCGGGGGCGGCCGCCGACGCGGCCGGCTGCTCTGCACCGCCGGCGGGTGGGCTCGCGACTGGCGAACCGTCGAAATAGGCGACACCACGGCAGGTGAGGTGTTGGGTTGTTTGCTTTACCGTCTGCTTGAGGTGCGGATCGAAGCGCCACTTCTCCTTGCCGGACACCGCATCAAGCGCAATCACCAAATTGTGCGGCGTGCAGACGTAGACGGTGTTGTCGATCATCAGCGGCGTCACCTCATAGGTCGCCTCGCCCGGATCGGCAGGACCGCGTATGTCGCCGGTGTGGTAAGTCCAGGCAACTTTCAGATTACTGACGTTCTTCGGCGTGATCTGGCTGAGCGGCGAATAGCGGTCCCCGGCCGCGGTTCGGCCGTAGGCCTGCCATTCTCCATCTGGAACGAAGCTTTTGATCTCCCGTGTGGCGGACATGCGATCGTCGGCGAAGGTGCCGGCGAGATCGTGCGGCATCTGGAACATCGCGTAGACACCGGCAAGCACCGCGACTACGAGGGAGCCGGCCAGAAGCCCGCCGGGGCCGTTGTATCGGGCTGAGCCCATGTCAATTCTGTGAAGTGACTGCACCATCGGCGGCAGCAGCAGGAGGACGCCGAGCATGATGAGCAGGCTGCCGCGCGCGGAAAGCGCCCACCAGTCGAAGCCAACTTCCCATATCGACCAGCCGAGCGTCACCAGCAGCGTTATGCCGTATAGCGCCAGCCCGGCGGGGTTGCGCCTAAAAGTTAGCGCTGCTGAAATCACAAGGGCAGCGCCGAGCACAATGTAGAACCACGATCCGCCGAGCAGTGCGAGCCAGCCGCCGCCCGCTAGCAGCGCGGCCCCGATAACAAAGATTACGAGTGAGAGGATTATCCGATACATGAAGTTCACCGCACCTGCTGGCCGCATGCATGGTTCCTCGGGCTACGATTAAGGGAGCGTCCCCAAACGACCGCCTTTATGTACAAGGAGCACGCGGGTTTCTTCTAACTCCATCGCAACCGACACCCGCCTGGTAACGTTCCCGACACAGACAACAACAATTCGTGATGTGAGAGGATCGGTCGTTTCGGTTCCTGCCGACATGAGCGCGGTGCGGGGCTCAGTTCGCAACGAGACGCCATTCATCGTCCTCCAGATCGAATCTGGAAGCCTATGAATCATGCTTCATCCCAGTTTTGAATCCTGAATGTCGATTGGACCTAGTCTATCTCAGCGATTGGTCGAGCACATCGATCAGCCGGTCGACTTCCGCGACAGTGTTGTAGTGAACCATGGATACGCGAATGACGCCATTTGGCGACAGCCCAAGCGCTTCGGCCAGGCGGCGCGAATGGAAATCGCCGTGGCGCACGCCGATCCTGGCCTGGTCGGTTCGCGGGATGATATCCTGGGGCGCCTGGCCGTCGACCGTGAAGCTGATCGTCGGCACCCGAAGTGTCGCCTGCGAGCTCCGATCGCCAACGATCCGGACGCCATTGCGCACGCGCAGCCATGACAGCAGCCGTTCGCCGATCTCGGCCTCGTGCGCCGCGATATGGTCGAATGCGCTCTCGATTGCCTGGCGGCCCTTACCTGCGCCCAGCGTCTCCAGATAGTCGACAATGCCGGCCGCGCCCCAGACAAGTTCATAGCAGGGATTTCCGGGCTCGAGTTTTCCCGGTACTTTGTCCCTGCCATAGAAATAGTGATAGAGGCCATCGAGTTCGAGCAGTAGTTCATGGCGCCCGTACATGACCGCGTAATGCGGTCCGTAGGTCTTGTAAAAGGAGAATACGTAGTAGTCGACGTCGAGTTCCTGGACGTCGAGCGCGCGATGCGGGGCGTAAGCGACACCGTCGACGCAGATGCGAGCCCCGCGCGCATGAACGAAATCGGCGATTTGCCGGATCGGGTTGATGGAGCCGAGCAGGTTGGAGGCATGGGTCACGCAGACCAGCCGCGTGCGATCGCTCATCAGCGCGTCGAGCGTGTCGAGGGATGGCATAAGCGTTTCGGGATCGATCTCCCAAACCCTGAAGACGATGCCGCGCTCTTTTAGGATTAGCCAGGGACCGATGTTCGACTCATGATCGAAATTGGTCACGACGATCTCGTCACCCGCCGTCAACTGGCTTGCCATGGCGGTTGCCAGAAAGCGCACCAGCACGGTTGTCGAAGGTCCGAAGAAGACCTCTTCGGGCCGCGCCGCGCCAACGAATGTGGCGATGCGGGCGCGTGCCTGCGCCAGCATCTCGCTGGCTTTGACCGACGGCCCGTAGGAGGCGCCGGTCTGGACGCTTGTCGTCAGAAGATAGTCGGCTACTCGCTCGGCCACCGGGCGCAGAACCTGCGAACCGCCGGCATTGTCGAAAAACGCCCAGCCTGTTTCCAGCGCCGGAAATTGGGAACGAACAAAATCGATATCGAACGACATGGATGGCCTCGTGGGGAAAGTCTTCAACGTTCAGATTTGGCGAGACGCTTCTCCAGCATGCCGACAAGCCGGACCAGGGGAAGCAGGATGATGAGGTAGATGGCGGCCGCCACGATCAGCGGCGTGGGATTGGCTGCTAGCGCCTGCGCCTGGTTTGCCTGTTTTAGCAGGTCGGGCATTGCCACCACGGAAGCCAATGCCGTGTCCTTCATGACGTTGATGGCGTTCGAGGTCAGCGGCGGTACGACAATCTTGATCGCTTGCGGCAGGATCACCTTGAGCATGGTCGAATAGAAGTGGAGCCCAAGCGCCCGTGCTGCTTCGAATTGACCTTTCGGAATAGCGACGATGCCGGCGCGGATGATTTCGGCCGAATAGGCGGCCGAGATCATCGAGATCGAGGTTGACGCGGCCGTGAACGAACTGAACCGGATGCCGGCAAAGGGCAGCGCGTAGTAGACGACAAACAGCAGCACCAGAACAGGTATAGAGCGGAACACATCGATATAGGCGACGGTCACAAACCGCACAGGCGAAGGCCCGTAAAGTCGCAGCATCGCCAGACCAATGCCGACGAAGAACCCGACAAGGATGCAGACGATGCCAAGTGTCAGCGTGGTGGCAAGGCCACTCAGGATGAGCGGCAGCGTCTCCACGAAGACGCGGTAGTTCAAAAACGTATCGAAAATGGACATGTCCCAGCCTCTGCGTCACGGGAGAAGGAGGCCGCAACGCGGTCTCCTTTCACATGATGACCGAGATCAGAGCTTTGGCATATCCAGGACAGTCGACGTGGCAAGCCCTTCATCGGGCTTGGTGCCGAACCAGGTTTCGTGGATCTTTGCCAGCGTGCCATCCTTCTTTAGCGCGGTGATGACGTCGTTAACCTTGGCAGCCAGCGGCGCATCCTTGGCAAACATCACGGAGTACTGCTCCGTGGTTTTGATGCGTTCGACAACTTTGAACTGCGGCTTGTCCTTCGAGTAATAGAGCAATGCCGGTATGTCCGAGATGTAGCCGTCGATGCGGCCCGCCTGCAGATCCAGCATTGCCGGCTGCAAGCCCTCATATTTGTTGATGGTGGCGATCTTCGTCTCGGCCTGATGCGCGGTGGTCCAGATATCACCGGTCGAACCGGTATCGACGCCGACGGTCTTGCCAGCCATGCCGGCGAGGCCGGTGATGCCGCTGTCGCTCTTGACGGTGAGCGACTGGTCGCTGTCGTAATAGGGCTGGGCGAAGCTGACCGATTCAAGGCGCTTCTTGGTGATCGTGATCGATGAGACCGCTGCGTCGATCTGACCGGACTGAACTGCGGCGAACAGACCGGCGAACGGGATGTTCGTGAACTTGACGTCCATGCCGAGCCGCTTGCCGACCTCTGTCATCAGGTCGATTTCAAAGCCCACCATCTTGCCGCTGGCGTCCTGGAACTCCCAGGGAACATTGCCGATGTTGGCGCCGACATTGATCTCCGCGGCGTGCGAAACGGCGGCAGTGAAAGACCCCAGGGCAAGTGCTCCCGAGATCAGTATTGCTTTCAACACTCTCATTGAATTCCCCTTTTTTGATGACTTTTTTGATTGAGGTGGTTAGACCGGTCTGACCAGTCCGACCAACCAACCATGTGCCCCTGAAAAATGCAAGGCATTCCGTCCGTCAGCCGGATCGGTTACCTCTGACGCGAGCAGAGGTGCAGCCGGATCGGCGCTGCCGCCCCAGAATGGAAGAAATTCGATGCTTTCGCGTGTTCCAGTACCCCACGCCGCCGCTAGGAAAATCCAGGGCATGATCCTCGGTGGAGAACTGAAGTCAGGTGAGAAGGTGCCGTCGCAGCGCGAGTTCGCGCTCAGTCTCGGCGTCAGCCGTGCCTCATTGCGCGAAGCCCTGCTGACACTCGAGACACTGGGCTTGCTGAAGACGGAACCGGGGCGAGGGACCTTCGTTTCGCAGGAAAGGCCTTCTGCGTCGCGTAACATGGCGCGGTGGCGCTATGCCGACAGCTATCCGGTTGCCGATGTTTTCGAGACGCGCATCATGCTGGAAGGGCGGATAGCTGGCCTGTCATCACAGACCCTCACAGAAGCCGAGTTTCAGGCTCTCGAGACTGAAACGGATACGATGGAAAGGAATTGGGAAAGCGGCGACCTGTTGGCTAATGTCGAGGCGGATCTTGAATTCCATGCAATCATCGCATCTGCCTGCCCAAACAGGATGATCGTTGATCTCTACCAGTCTGTCCGTGACAAGCTGACCGAGACACAAATCCAGCCAATTCCAATCACCGAGCCGGCTCGCATGCGGGCGTCGATCGCAGAGCACAGGCGCATCATACGGGCTCTGCGAAATCGCGATGCCGCAAAGGCAACGCGCGAGATGCAAAATCACATCAGCAACACAGCCCGTTGCGCCGGTATTTCGATCGTTTCGAGCGTTCTCAATTCAGATTGAAGACACAGAACGACGTGAAAGAACCACTCCACCGCGCGCTTTGGCAGAGCGTTATGGCCTTCGACAGGATGGGAGGGGACATTGCGACTAAGGCGGAACTCCTTGTGAGTAATATCGGCCTTGCGCGCCCTGCCGCGTCTCCAGCAAGCGGCGTCCATTGCCGAGCGAGAACATGCCGCTGCGACCAAGCACAATGTCGATGAGATCGATACGCTTTCAGTCCTCGGATTGCGAAGCGCCTATATAGAAGGGCGTATCGTCGCCTGGCCGAGCAGCACATCCTGGTCACAGTAGTCGCAGGATTGATGAAACAGTGCCGGACCGGGTTCGGCAACAATCTCGGCGGATCCGGGCTTTACTTGCTGACCTGCTCTAGCAGTTCGGCCATGCGCGTTTCGCCTTACCTGGTAGCTTCAGACTCTGGATTGCAGGGAGGTTCGCGGAACTGTCGCCTACCTCCACCAGCCCGACCATGCCTAGCCCGAAATGCGGTGTGCATTTGTATGCGTATAGACCCTCCTTGGTGAAGGTGGCCGTTAACAGTCCTCCGCGCCTTCAGGAATGCCGTCCTTGATTGACTCTGAGTCATGGCCCTTATCGGTGGCGACGAACGTGACGGTGTCTCCCGGGGCAATCTTCAGAAAGGCCGGTTCGAACTGCATCACGTGCCCTTCCGAATCCTTGTTGACCATCTTCACCTGATGATCGGCCGCAAGTCCGGACGCGGCAAACGCAATCGTGAATAGGGCAGTTAGTGCAAAACGGCTGATCATGAGCGAGATTTCCTTCGATTTCTTAAACGGCAAGTTGTGCCGCATGGCAAAGCAGATAGGATAAAGTGGGTTTCGGACAAGGCGAAATTCTGTCTCGCCCAGTGGCATTGTGCTCCGGGTGCCCTAGGTAGCCCATAACCCATAACATTGAGAGTGAGGAGCAAGTCATGACCGGTTCCAATCCATCCGGCACGCCAACGGACGATGCAGCGCCTCAACCTCACACGGACAGGCCGCTGATTTCCCGGCGAAGCCTGCTTGTTGCCACGGCCGGCCTGAGCGCTGCTTCGGTCACGTTGGCAGGGGCGAAGGAAGCCTTGGCACAGGAAACAACAAATACGGCCGCACACATGCATGGCATGGAAACGGCCACGAGCGACACGTCCGCCGGCTCGCTGAGCAATCGTCTCTACAACGTGAACAAGTTTAAGGGCGTGGTTGACATCGCCCGAGATCCTACCGACATCCCCGCCCCGATCACCCGTACCGGCCCGGACCACGTGCGCGTGGACCTCGAGACGGTCGAAATTGAGGCGCGCCTTGACGAGCGAACGACGTATCCGTTCTGGACGTTCAATGGCCGCGTGCCTGGACCGTTCCTCCGCGTGCGCGTTGGCGACACCGTTGAAGTCCACCTCAAAAACAATGAAAACAGCGTCATGATGCACAATGTGGACTTTCACGCGGCGACCGGCCCGGGCGGTGGCGCGGGCGCCACCAGCGCCAACCCCGGCGAGGAGAGGATGGTCACCTTCAAGGCGCTCAGCCCCGGTCTCTATGTCTACCATTGCGCCGTAGCCCCCGTCGCCATGCACATTTCGAGCGGAATGTACGGGCTGATCCTGGTCGAACCGGAAGGGGGCCTGCCGCCCGTCGACCGGGAGTTCTATGTGATGCAGGGCGAGATCTATAGCGAGGAGCCATTCGGGACGGCGGGACTTCTGACCGCTAGCTACGATAAACTCATCAGCGAAAGGCCAGAATATTTCGTCTTTAACGGACATGTCGGCGCCCTGACCGATCACTATCCCATGAAGGCGAAGGTCGGAGAAACGGTGCGCATCTTCTTCGGCGTGGGAGGACCAAACTTCACCTCCTCCTTCCACGTTATCGGCGAGATCTTCGACCGTGCCTACCAGCTCGGCTCGGTAACCAGCCCACCGATCGAGCATGTCCAGAGCATTTCCGTTCCGCCTGGTTCGGCGAATATCGTGGAATTCAAGCTGGAAGTGCCCGGCCGTTTCGTCCTGGTCGATCATGCGCTGTCGCGGGCCGAACGCGGTCTTGCCGGCTATCTCATCGTCGAGGGCGCCGAGAACAAGGACATCTTCGACGCTCCGCCGAACGAGAACGCATCGGGTCATTAGAACTGGGATGAAGACGAGAAAGGTCTGGAGATGAACTTCGTTTCAAAATCGGTCCGCAGGGCCTTTTTGCCCGCTTTCGTAGCGGTGCTTGTACTGGGGGTCGCACCCTCGGCCTTCGCTCATTCAGAACTCGTCAGTTCCGTCCCGGCAGCCAATGAAAGCGCCGGCAGTTCCCCGACCGAGCTCCGGCTTAGCTTTTCGGAGCCGGTGGAGCAGGCGTTCAGCAAGGTGAAGGTCACTGGTCCGGACGAGCAGCCTGTCGAACTGGGCAGGCCGACGCTCGATCCCGCCGACGACAAGGTTGTGGTGATTAACGTCGGGAAGCCTCTTGCGAAAGGTGCATTCGTCGTCGACTGGTCGGTTGTCTCGACCGACGGCCACAAGAGTTCGGGCCGCTACACGTTCGATGTGAAATAGGCAGCGCCTTGGACGCGGTGCTCTACGCGGCCCGTTTTATACATTATGCGGCGGGCATCCAGCTTTTTGGCCTGGCGGCGTTCCAGGCCGTGCTCGCCCCCGCGGGATTGCGGCAAGCTCTCGACAACCCGAGCCGCCGTCTCGCCTGGGTAAGCGCGGCCTTTTTCCTGCTGGGCGGGCTGCTGTGGCTGGCCGCCCAGGCGGGCAGCATGGGCGAGGGCTGGTCGGACGCCTTGAACCCGCAGGTGATAGCAATCGTCCTTTCAGAAACGGCATTTGGACACGCCTGGGGATGGCACCTCGGTTTCTGTGTCCTTGCCCTGCTAGCCTTGGTATGGCGCCGGACGGAAGGATGGCTGCCGTTGCTGCTACTTTCCACGCTCGCGCTGGGGAGCCTGGGGCTCGTCGGGCACGCCGCAATCGATACCGGACTCATGAGCATCCTCAATAGGAGCAGCCAGATATTGCATCTGCTAAGCTCCGGATTCTGGGTCGGGTCGCTGGTGCCGTTGCTTTACTGCCTTGTCGAGATCGACCGGCCAGACCATGGCGCCGCGGTTGATCTTGCATTGCGTCGCTTCTCGGGGCTCGGCCACCTGGCCGTCGCCATCGTGCTCGGCACAGGCGTTTCCAACACCTGGTTCATCCTCCGCGGCGGGACGCTTGATCCAGGGTCCGCGTACCAGCAACTGCTCGGCGCCAAGGTTCTGATCGCCATGACGATGGTCGGGCTCGCCGTCGTAAATCGATACGTGTTCGTTCCGAGGATTCCCAATGGGGGCCCCGGCGCACGCCAACTCGCCAGGGGGACGATCGCCGAGATGGTGCTGAGTGCGGCCCTCATCGGAATCGTAAGTATCCTCGGCACGCTGCCGCCAAAATGATCGGCTACTCTGGAAGGCAGGGCAGGGTTCGCAGAGTCCGGAGCGCCCGTGTGATGAACTCGAAGACTTGCGTCCCCAGCTTTGCTCGCCTCTCTCCGCAAGGGGGTGCTGCGTCCGGTCCTATCGCAACAACTTCGCGGCGAAGGTTGCGTTTGGACAAAGTTCGGACGTCCATACTGCTGTAGTTTTGAGACAGTGGTCGCGCGGCAGGGCTTGCCGACCGACCGAGTGGAGAAGCAGTAAGATCCGCGCTTTCGCGCAAAGACTCCCTGAGTTGCGGGTGAACACAATGCAAATCGAGATCGGCTCGGACGATATCCTCATCGACGCAGCATTGCTTGCCGATTTGCTTCGTCTTGATCCAACGGCTGTGCACTCGTTAATGAGGACACGGGAGATTACATCCTTTTGTGAACGCGGGATTGGCGAGAACGAAGGCGAATATCGATTGAGCTTCTTTTATGGCAATCGCCGCGCGCGCCTCAACATCGACTCCACAGGAAACGTCATACGCCGCTCGATGATCGACTTTGGGCAAGCTGTCTTGCCGCGCCAGTTGCATCGCACAGGCGGATAGCCTCCGGGTCGAATGACGGCTTGCTCGAGGTCTCTCGGTGGTCGTCACGAATTGTTCAACGCCGATTGGAAGCGCCTTAGGCGGCTTGGTCGGGCGAGCTGCGACGATTGCTACGGATGCCAACGTGACGGCGACTTCATGATACGGTTCGAAAACCCACTGGCGACAGCCCGCGATCGTCTCGGTGTCATCGGTGACGACCGGCAACTCATGGAAGCCGCATCGCGCCTTTCCGACGATACTCGTCACATGATTATAGTATGCGACAGTGCCAGTACGATGGTTGGCGTGATCACTCTAACAAGAACATGCCGGGCGGCATGATCGGCATCCTGCGCCAAC
This sequence comes from Mesorhizobium sp. P2_E6, assembly GCF_056403835.1. Lineage (NCBI taxonomy): Bacteria > Pseudomonadati > Pseudomonadota > Alphaproteobacteria > Hyphomicrobiales > Phyllobacteriaceae > Mesorhizobium > Mesorhizobium sp. P2_E6. Next base: position 146,383 of record NZ_JBFUEQ010000014.1, on the reverse strand, counting down.
ACCCCGCCGATCGATGTCTACCGGACCAGAAACCATTAGCGAGGAAATTCAATGGGTGAAAGTGGCGTTCAGGTAGGCCGAGTCATGCGCGTTGGCGACGGTTTTGAGGCACGGCTCGAGCGGCTTATTGGGCATGATCGAAATACGATTTGGCATATGCTTACCGTGTCACAGGCGCTTGCGCAGTGGCTCGCGCCAGGCTCTATCGACCTACGGGCTGGTGGCGTGGTTCATATCGACTTCGCAGATAGCGGACGGACGATCGAAAGTACCGTGCTTCAACTGAACCCGCCACGGCTGCTTGAGTACTCATGGAGCAGTGGCGATGAACCCAAGCGTCCGCTGCGTTGGGAACTGAACGCGGCCGCTGGCGGAACACAGCTGGTGCTGACTCTGCGGTTACCTGCGGGAGAAGATGTCGCCAAGGCATGTGCTGGCTTTGACGCCCATCTTGAGATGCTGGCTGCTGCGCTTGAGGGCGTCCCGATTGGCTTTCCCGTCGATTATTTTCTGAAGGCTAGGCGCGCCTACCGGGAGTTACTGTCGGACTAAATCACATCGACACCACTGATCTCCATCGTTGCCGATAACGCAAATCAACAGCTACGCCTTGGGATTTTACCACCAGCCTTGCCGCAGAGCCGCTCTCCCCTGTCGAGAGCCGGAAATGCGCGCGATCTCAGCCGGTCGGCTTCGATGCAAAACATGCGGACCACCGCGAACGGGGACAGTCGGTCCCGCGTCCCGTCCTGCGGCCGGCGCTATGCTGATGCTCCTACGGCTGTCCCGTTCACCGCCCGCGGCGGGGGCGAATTTCCTCCGTCCTACGCGCGACAATGATCCGCTGTTGCGGACGCGCGCAGGACTGCGGCTTATACGCCGTCCTTCCTTAGAGCGCCGACGGTCGCCGGCGTGGAGATGCTTGGGCATGGAACCGAATCCCAGGCAGGGTATTGAATCGGACTATGTATCCGAGTTCCGCATGTCGGCTGTAGATGGCACCCTCAACATCAGCAAAAGGCGCACACGGCGCAGAGGCTCAGAATCTATCCCTACATATCCGCTGCCGGGGTTTCGGTCCTTCCATCTCTGCACATTGACAGACCATTTACCGGTGGGCGGGGATTGGCTCTTCGAGATGAAGTTCGACGGCTATCGTGCCCAAGTCGCCATCTCGGGCTCGAAGGTCGTCGTCTATACCCGCAATGGCCACGACTGGACCCGACAATTCAAGGTCATCCTGCCACCGCTTCAGAGACTGACCAAAGGCGCGGTGCTGATCGATGGTGAGATCGTCGCCATCGACAGCCAGGGCCGCACGAACTTCTCCCTGCTGAAAACCGGCATTGCCGCGGGTCTGCCGCTCAAGTTCTACGCCTTCGATCTGCTTGAATTCAACGGCGAAGATCTGTCGAACCAGCCGCTCCTTGCGCGCAAGGAGCGACTTGAGTCCCTGCTGGGCGCTCGCTCACCTGACGATTGCCTGCAATTCTCCAGCCACATCGTCGACCAGGGTAAAAGGGTGTTTGACGCCATGTGCGAGGGCGGCCACGAAGGTGTCATCGCCAAACGCGCCGATAGCTCCTACGTCGGCGACCGCACCTGGAGTTGGCTCAAGATCAAGTGCACGAAGCGACAGGAATTCGTTGTCGGCGGCTATCGCCCAAGTGACACAGGACATGGCATGGCCTCGCTTATCCTCGGCACTTACGACAGTGGCAAGCTCATCTATCGCGGCCGCGTCGGCACTGGATTCACCGAGGCCATGCGCAAGGACATCCTGGCGAAGCTCGAGAAACGCCGTGTTGAGAAACCGGCTTTCGCATCCGTTCCGAGAGACATTGCCCGCCGTGCCCGGTGGGTGAAGCCAGAGTTGGTCGCTGAAGTCACCTATGCCGAAGTGACCCCGAACGGCAGCTTGCGACATCCAAGCTTTGAGGGCATGCGCGGAGACAAGCGAGCCGACCAGGTGGTGATGGAAATGCCGAAGACGCCGGCAACTCTTGGCTCCGCCAATCTGGATCCGGGAATCGGCAAGGAGATCGCCGCTGCTGTCGGCGTCAAGCTGACGCATCCGGACAAGGTCATGTATCCGGGGACCAGGGTGACCAAGGCCACGCTCGCCGCCTACTACGCCGTGGTCGCCGAGAAGATGCTGTCGCACATCCAGGATCGGCCGCTGTCGCTGGTGCGCGATACCGACGGCGACCTTCAGCAGACCTTTTTTCAGAAGCATAAACTGCCAGGCATGCCCAAGGCCATTCATGACGGCCAGTTGGCGAAGATGTCCGGTAAGGAAAGCCGCATCCTTTGGGTCGGCGACCTGGCGGGGCTGATCGCGGGCGTCCAGATGAACGTGCTCGAATTCCACATTTGGGGAAGCCTGCGCCAGCAGCCAAATCTGCCGCACCGTATGATCTTCGACATCGATCCCGATGAGGGTCTGGGCTTCAATGCCGTCAAGCAGGCAGCCCTCGACATTCGGGGCATTCTGGAAGCGCTTGGACTGCAGTCATGGCCGTTGCTGTCCGGCGGCAAGGGCGTGCACGTGGTCGTGCCGCTCGTCCCGGAGGCAGACTGGGACGAGGTCAAGAGCTTCTGCCAAGACTTCGCCGAACTACTGGCCCGTACAGATCCGTCGCGCTTCGTCGCCAACATGAGCAAGGCGAAGCGCAAGGGCCGAATGTTTGTCGATTACCTGCGCAACGGCCAGGGCTCCACTGCTATCTGTCCCTGGTCGACTCGGGCACGCGCGGGGGCGTCGTGCGCGGTGCCGGTCAGTTGGGAGGAGTTGCCCACCTGCGAAAGCGCCAACGGTTTCGATGTTTTCGCGGCCGCCGCGCGGGCTCAGCTACCCGAAGCCTGGGAGGGTTATTTCGACGTCGAACAAACGCTTACCGACCGCATCCGCCACGCAGTCCGGTAGCAAGATGGTCAGCGACATTTGCCTTTTTGGCGCCCGACCGCCTTTGCCCAAATCGAGAGCTTCCTCCCTTCTGAGAGGACCCCCCGCAACGCCGTCTAGAGTGAGAGTACGGACCGGGTTGCCGTGACGGGTTGAGAGCTGGAGGAGGGCCTCCGGCGCCCGTCGCGGAGAACCGCGATGTCCAGACACTACGCTCGCGCCGGCGCCGACCGGGCAAGCCTCTATGACGAAATCACCAACAAGATCATCGCCGAGCTGGAGGCTGGGCGCTTTCCCTGGGTGCAGCCCTGGGGCACGACGGCGACGAAAGCTTCTCTGGCTATGCCGGCCAACGCCGCGACCGGCCGCGCCTATTCCGGGATCAATGTGCTGATCCTGTGGGGTGCGGTCGTCGAGCAGGGGTTTCCCGTCCAAAGCTGGCTGACTTTCCGCCAGGCGCTATCGCTGGGCGGTCATGTCCGCAAGGGCGAACACGGCACCACCGTAGTCTATGCCGACCGCTTCATCCCTGACGATGAGAAGAATCGCGCACGAGAAACCGGCGAACCAGCACAGGCGATACCGTTCCTGAAACGCTTTAGCGTGTTCAACGTCGGGCAATGCGAAAATCTGCCCGACGATCTGGCCGTGGCTCCGCCTGAACCAGAGCCTGGACAAATCGAGCCGGCCGTCGACGCACTGATCAAGGCGACCGGCATCGATTTCCGCATCGGTGGCGATCGCGCCTATTATGTGCCTGCGCATGACTATGTTCGGGTGCCGCCGCCGCAGGCCTATTTCGAGACCATCGACTGGCACCGCACCGCCCTGCACGAGCTCGGGCATGCGACCGGCCATGCCTCCCGCGTCGGCCGTGACCTCAGCGGCGCCTTCGGCACCAAGAAATATGCTTTCGAGGAACTGGTCGCCGAGATGAACGCAGCCTTTTGCTGCGCCTCGCTTGGCATCGTGCCAACCGTGCGCCACGCCGATTACCTGGCCTCCTGGCTCGAGGTCCTGCGCGAAGACAACCGCGCCATCGTTCGTGCCGCCTCCCAGGCCAGCAAGGCGGCCGACTGGCTGCTTGCCTTCCTGCCGCAACCTGACGGTGCGGCCAGGTCAGGCCCGGCCGACGTCGATGAGGCCGAGATCGACAGGAGGGCGGCATGATCCTCCTCACCGCCGAACTTCGTGAACGCCTGCTCGCCAATGGCCGCGAGCGCAACGCCGATCACGCACCGGTCGTGAAGTTCTTCAATCCGCTCGGCGAAGGAACCTGGCTCGCAACGGAGCTGGGTGCCGATGGCGACGCCATGTTCGGTCTCGCCGATCTCGGCTATCCCGAGTTGGGCAGTTTCTCACTCCTCGAGATGACGTCGGTCCGGCTGCCCTTCGGCATGGGCATCGAGCGCGACATTCTCTTTGCCACCGACCTGCCGATTTCGGCCTGGGCACAAGCCGCCCGCCGGGCCGGAAGCATTCGCAACGCCGAACGCGTCCTCTACCTGGCCGCCCAGTCTGGTCGGGAGGGCGCGTGAGATCTCAGCTTGAAATCCGCAAGGCCGCAGATGCGCAAAGCGTGTCTGCGGCCTTGTGTCCCTTCAGATCCGAGTGCAGCGCACTCCTCAGAGTAAGAGGGCTGCGCCTTCCTTTGTGACGGGTTTGGAGGTCGAGAGAGTCTCGGCCGCCCGTCGCGGAGATAGTCCACATGGTTACGCCCAAGCAGAAGATCACCCTCAACGCCTCGCGTGACATCCCCTTCAACAAGCTTATGCTGAGCCAGTCCAATGTCCGGCGCATCAAGCGCGGGGAAACGATCGAGGACCTTGCCGCCTCGATCGCCCGGCGTGGCCTGCTCCAGAGCCTCAACGTCCGGCCAGTGTTGGATGGCGAGGGCAACGAGACCGGCATGTTTGAGGTGCCGGCTGGCGGGCGCCGCTATCGCGCGCTGGAACTGCTGGTCAAGCAGAAGCGCATGATCAAGACCGAGCCAGTTCCCTGCGTCGTCACCAACGCCAACAGTGAGGTCCCGATCGAGGAGGATTCACTTGCCGAGAATTTTCAGCGCGAAGATTTACATCCGTTGGACATGTTTCGCGCCTTCCAGACCCTGCACGACCAAGGCGCCAGCCACGAGGAAATTGCGGCACGCTTCTTCGTGTCCGCTACCTTTGTCCAGCAGCGCCTGCGACTCGCAAAAGTTTCGCCCAAGCTGCACGAGGTCTACGAGCAGGAGGGCATGCAGCTCGAGCAGCTCATGGCCTTTACCGTGAACCGTCGTGTAGGCCGTCACGACGCTGTTGAGCCGCCGCTGTGCCGTGCTCTTCGAAATGGCCAGAAACAGCCCGAATGCCGTACCCAGGCAGCCGCTGACAAGAGCCAGGCTTATGGTCACCGTGAGTGCGACAACAAACTGAGTAGTAAAACCACCCATGGGGCGCATTCCTCGACTCGCAATACCGCGAGATACGACGGTCCTTGTCACTCAGACCAAGTCGTATAACCCAAGGTTGCGAATTGTTATATTGATAATTGAGAGTTAATCCAGATATTGCCCAATTCTAAACGCTTGAAATTACACACTCAATCTATAATTTTTATTATTTTATCTATAACGCACCGTTATATACTGAGGCGGTTCGTTGCTCCCCAGGTTGGCGGTATCTGCTTCCCGGGTGGGCGTTATCAGGGAAAGGAGCGCAGGGATGGAGTTGCTGCAGAGCGACCTGAAGCTCCGTCAACTGAAGGTGTTCCGGGAAGTGTTGCGGGCCGGCTCGACAAGGCGAGCAGCGGTTGCGCTCGGGATAAGCCAGCCCGCCGTCAGTCAACATGTGAAGCAACTCGAGACCGCGCTCGGCATCACACTCTTCAAGAGATCAGCCAACCGGATCGTCCCCTTGCAGGAGGCCTGGGAACTCCTGCGAAACGTGGAACTCGCCCTGACGTCCCTGGATCGGCTGGAAGCATCGATCTTCGCGATGAAGAACGAGGAAAAGCAGCGGATCGCGATTGCCGCTCCTTCTGTTTTCGGCTTCGTGACCTTGCCCAAGGTCGTGGCGATTATCCACGCAAAGACGGCTTCGAATGTCCGATCGCTATCGGGAAGCTACGAGCAGATCGGCGAGCACGTCCTGGCCGGGCGGGCAGATCTCGGTATCTCGAGGTTGCCCTTGGATCCGAGTCTGTTTGAGTGGGCGCCGCTTGGGTCGGCCCGAAATGTATGCATCTTTCACCCCGACCACCGCTTTTCAAAACAGACCTGTATCGAGGCGCACGACCTGGCAGGCGAAACGATCGTCGATATCGATCCCCAGTTCGCCGCCCACCAAATGAACTTCAACGCGTTGCGCTTCGCCGGCGTCGAGCCGGATATACTGGTGGAGTTCGATTGCAACGGTCACGAAGCCGGATACGTTTCGGCTGGCCTAGGCATTTCGATAACCAATGAGATCATTGCGCGCGAATACGCGGCGTTTCACTTGGGAATAAGGCCAGTGGAGCCGTCCGCGCTCTATCACTACGTGGCGATTTGGCAGAAGGGCAGGACCTTTTCCAACGCATTGAATGTATCGCTCGAAGCGATCATCGCTGCCTTTTGAGCTGAAGGCGCGTGACGCGCGCCTGTTCGACCCCATTGCATGCTTGGTTGAAAAATCGCAACGTCAAATAGAGTTGGCTGGTACTCCGGTTGCTCCGCGCCTGCCGTTCACCTAAATGGCCCTGTCCGTTCTTACGCAAGGTAAGGCTAATCCGCCAAGAACCTGACGCTATCCGGACGCTGGTCCCAGCAGCAGGGGTTGTTACCTCACCGACGAGGTGATCCGAGGGTCCGTATGCGAACCTCCGTCAAGCGTCAGCGCAGCTACAAATAGTGCTGCCGAAATCAGAAATGGAGCCAAGAGGATTGCAGCGCAGGTGGGATTGATCTTTCGCATATGGTGAGCTTGCGCTGCCCATTTTAATCAAACCCAAACAAACATGGTAAATTCGGGCCGTTCCGGCCGCAGCGACATCAACTAAGAATTCATGATGTCATAAGGCGCGAGACCGAAGGCGCGGACGTCGGACAGGGCCTCCCTGACCTCGCGTTTCATCCGTCTATCCCGCAGGCGGCGGTCGTCAACGTCGTTGGGCGGTGATCTGGAGACCAGCGCGGCTCACGGCGAACACGTCGCGCTTTGTCGCGCGGGTCATTGGCGCCATCCTGCTCCAGAAAGATGTTGCTCGCCTTCGCCGCGGTGCTCCATGCAGAACCAGTGCGAGGGCTGACGCGGCTTCGAAAAGCCGAAACCCGCATCCTTGCCGCAGCCGTCGTGCTCGCACGCGTGATTGTCGATGCGTCGTCGATCGCGTGGGGGCGCTGTCATACCTTCGGAAAGTCGTGAGGGTTCGTCGCTCATAACGGGTTGATTGGCCCAACGAGACCTGGATGGTCATTGGGCAACTTAGTGACGGCGCTCGTGTTCACATCACGCCCGACACGGTTGAACTGAAGCTGGCCGTCAATGTCGTGACTTAGAATATCCTTGAGGCTGTCCTGGGGTGTCGCAGGATCTAGCCAGGCGTCATAATAAGCCTGGTCAAGGATGACAGGCTGCCGATCGTGCAATTGCTTCATCGGGTCTGCGGCAGGCTCTGTGATGATGGTGCAGCTTGTTATGTCGAGATTGGAATTGTAGGCCCAGAGGCCGGCAAACGAGAACGGCGTGTGGCCTGGCTGGTAGATGTGCCATGGGTCTTTCTTGCCGTCCGCTGGTGAGATGGTCCATTCATAGAAGCCATCGGCAGGGATCAGGCATCGCTTCGATTTGAAGGCGTCGCGGAAGGCTGGCGCAGTATCGACGCCCTCGATTCTCGCATTGAACATCGCCGCCTTGGGCATCTCTTTTGCCCAGAAGGGAACCAGCCACCAGCGCCCTTCGCGGAGCTTGTGATTACCGTCCTCGCCGGCTGTTACGAATGGAACATCCTGGGTCGGCGCAATGTTGTAGCGTGGCTCGTCATTGCGGCCGATCTCGGCCGGCGCCGTCAGCCGATAGAGCCGGTGGATCTCCGACCACGACAGGTATCTGGTGTAGCGTCCGCACATAATTCTCAGCCCTCGCTAATTCACCGGCCCGCGCGCCAGGTTAGCGTATGCGGTCTTGAATTCGCGTTCGATCTGGCCTTGCACGATGCGGGACAACTCCCTTGCCTCTTCCTCGTTTGGCATGAGGCTGACGATCAGATCGGCAACAATCCAGCCACTCGCATACAAGGCCCCGTCAGGCGTAAGCTTGTTCAAGAGCTTGCATGCCTTCTTGACCGCCTTCTCGATTTCCGGGCGGTCGCGCATAATGTTGGCAGTCAGTTCGTCTTGCCGTTTCTCGGCGGTGTAAAGCACCTCAATCATAATTTCTCTCCTTCGCTGCGACCACGGCTTCCGGCGACTCGTGTCACTCTACCAGTTCAAGGAAAAGGCGATTTTCAGGGACTGCGTCGACCGGCCAATTGGCGCAGCACGCAGCGATTGCCGCTTTGTTTGCATCCATCCAAACGCTCGCCGCGTTGTCCTCATCTTCAGTAGGCTCTTCGTCCGCCGAAAAGCTGGCGTCATCCCAGCCTTCCAACGCGAACATTCCATCGGCGGCCTGCTCGGGCGATATCCCAGCTGCGGCAAAAACAGCTTGCGCGGCTTCAATCCCACGCTGTTTTTCATCGGGCAGGGCGCCCTTGATCGATAAACTGAGCTGCATGCCTCGCGTCCTGTGGCTATCGCGCCGACAGTGAACAAAATGAGAACGATAGAGTCAAGATGGTCTTGACTGGCGAGGAATATGTTCCTCTTTTAGGCATTATGGCGCACGACCCGATCGACACGCTGGGAAAGGCGACCCGGCACAACATGCTTGTGAAGGCCGAGTGCAGTTGCGGCAACGTCCGCTACTGCCGATCGGCCGACCTGATGATGGTCTATGGTGGCGGTGTCGATCCGATGAGGCTGAAATTCGACTGCAGTCGTTGCAAGCCGCAAATCAAAATCACCCTGCTGGAGGTGCATCCCGAACACCTCCCGAAGCGCCTGATGATCCACAAGCCGATGAAAGTCGACGGCAAGATTGTGTGGCACACCGAACGTTTTCGAGGATAGGACATGGTCAGGTCGAAAGGCTCGCAGCAATTATCGCAGGCTGAAATTGAGCGCTTTGTGGCGGCGGCGGAAGCTCTGCACTTGAGCATCATCAAGCCGTTTATATCCCCCCATTGCGATCACTACCGGCAGACGCGCGTCCTGCATGAGGTCTTGTTGAAAGCCGTGCGGGAAGTAACCGGCAAGGAAGTCTCGTTCATCCAGTGGAACGGGACAGGGCCGTCAAAGCCGCTCCATCTGGACTCCAAGCCTTAGGAGTAGCATTCTCCCATCGGGGAGAGAGGGCGTGGGCATACAGGCGCAGAAGGCTTCCAAGCCTATAAGGCGGCGTAGGCGTTCGCTGTTAGAGCAGCGACCGCTAATCCCTGTCTTGCTTTGCGGCGTTGCCGGGGCAAGCTACCTCATACCTCAAACCGAACAGCATGCTCTTCCTACAGTGCACCGTCAGGGCAGCGGCTCTAGTGCGCCAAGCGGCTGCGCCATCAAGGGCAATGTCAGCGTGACAGGCGAGCGCATCTATCACATGCCAGGTCAGCGCTATTACGACGAAACGGTCATCAACCCCGCCAAGGGCGAGCGCTGGTTTTGCTCCCAATGGGACGCTTGGTGGGCGGGGTGGCGGAAGGCGAAGGTCTAAAATGGAGGGGCTCTAAGGTGATAACGTTTCTAGTTCCGAAGGAAGCGCAGGTTGAGAGAAAAACAAGCGGGACGCGTAAATCGCTGATTTTGAGGAGCATCACACAACCGTCGCTGACCATCGTCCTAGAGTCTCATACTCATCATGGAGGCCATGAAGAATTTGACCGGCTGGCCGCCAAGGGGTTTCACATAACGCTGCACGAAAACGGCGAGTAGCTAGCCCTAGCCGTTCTCGCAGCCTATCCCCTCGCCGTCTCGGTCGAGATCGTAGATATCCGTGCCTATGACAGTGACCGGCTCGTGTGCGTATGCGGGACCGTTGCCCTTTCCGGATGAGCAATCGACGTCGCTGGCTATGGGGACGCAGGCCCCCGCGTAGTTAGGGTCGCAGGCTTCCTGTGCATGAGCGCAACCGATGAAGGATGCCATGCCGAGACCGAGCGCGCCAAGACGGCGAAAAACCATCTGTTCCCCCGCCGACATAGTTCTCAGCTTTGAGTGGGTGCGTCAATTCTATGCTTCGAGCCTAAGAAATGGCTGGCGCCAGCTTGGGAGGTGTTGCCTGATCGGCGCCAGCCAGACGGTATCAGGTCCGCCGCAACCCAAGCGATAGCTGATTCTTGACGTAACGTCATACCGTCCCGCGATGGGGCATATAAGCTGGCACTGAAATTGCATCGCTAGTTGTGTTGGGGTTGGGGCACGGGGAAGGCTCGCCGTCTCGCGAATGGGACGGCGAGCCTTTTGCCTTATTTTGCTTTCCGCTTGTCTGGCGCCTTCTTTACCGGCGCCGCCTTCACGCCCAATCCGGCTGCTTTCGCCAGGGCGGATCGCGTCGCGGAGTAGTTCGGAGCCGTCATGGGATAGTCGTGCGGCAGATTCCATTTTGTGCGGTACTCCTCAGGGGAGAGGCCAAAATCTACGTTCAAGTGACGTCTTAGCGACTTGAACCGCTTCCCGTCCTCCAGGCAGATGATGTAGTCCGGAAAAACCGATTTCTTCGGGTTCACCGCGGGGACAAGCTCCGCGGGAGGGTTCCCTGCTGGCTGTCCAATCCCCGACAGGGACGCGTGAACCGCAGCGATCAGCTCGGGCAGACCCGTCACCGGGACCGGGTTATTGGCGACGTAAGCGGAGACTACGTTCGCTGTCAACTCGGCTAATTCGGCTGAATGGTTGTGGGTTTCGTCGGTCATATTCATTCCTTGTGGTGTTCAATTGTACTGGCAATAGGCGTAGCGACCACTACAGAGCAAGCCGCAGCTCCGACGGCACCACAACGTCATAGCTGACCACGCTCTTCCCGACCGCTGCTACTTTGCCAACTATTTGTGCCCATGTGCGCGGAAACGACAGGCTGGCCCGTTTCGTGAGCGAGGCGGCTTATGAATCTGCAGGGGCGGGATTATACGCGATCTGTTCGCAGAGAACGACCTCCGTCGTCAACGTAGGGTCGGCACCGCGACCAACATCACCCCACGGCCCCGGTGACACCTCGGCCAAATCGAGGAGCGCGTCCAGGGCACCGGTCATGTCGCGCACCACCTCCACGGCGTTCCTTCGCAGCACCGTTACGTCAGTTTCCATGCCCCGGTGGCATGCCGATAATGTTGCTCGGCAAAGCCGGACAGGCGCCCCATGTTATGGGCGATGGTCTTGCACAGTTGCATGGCGTCGTCGTGTGCCACGGGGATATTCTCTCCATGGGACTATTTCGGTCTGCAATTGGTGCGGAGCGGCCGCTGTCTCATCGCCTTGACAGGACGCTACGCTCGATAAGACATCTGAGCCGTTCGCGATCGAGAGCCGCGATGTTGCAATTGCCGACGCGGCCTTGGAGCGGTGAGGGGACGTGGTTGCGGATGTGGTTGTTGAAATAGCGCCGTTAGCAAACGCAGACTGAAACTGTGGCAACGGCCTCAAGTAGTACCTCCAAGAACTCGTAGTGCTTCCCGCCCGCTGCCCGCCAGGGTTGCTGACGCCGATCGTGGGCGACGGCCTGTTCGTGCATGGCGGCCTCTTCCGAGCCACAGGTTGCGCAAGAAGCTGCCGGCGACGTCGGTGAGCCGCCGATACGTCGAAGCGATCGAACAGCATCCCCCAGGCCCTGAGCGCCGTCAGCGGTAGTGCCGCAGCGGCACCCGCCGACAGCGACGCCGGGGCCGGTCCGACAATGCGTTCGTCAACCAGTTGCAGCTCGGCTTTCAAACGATGTCTGTTGAAGCCTCGCCGCGATCACATGAAGCTGCTCCGGCCTCAAATGGGTATAGCGGCGTAGCATCTTCCAATCCTTATGCCCGGTGACCATCGCGACCTGCTCGATGGTGAAGCCAGCTTCGAACAGGCGGCTTGTGCCTTCGTGACGCAGGTCGTGGAAGTGCAGGTCCTCGATCTCAAGTTCATGACAGGCACGTCGGAAGGCGGTTCCGGCCGATTTCCCATTGTAGGGGAAGATGCGTCCCTTTCCCTCAGTGGAAAAACGCTGCTCTTCGAGGATCGCGCGGGCGTCGTAACCACTCACATCGAGGAGCGGGATACGCATGTGATTGCCCTTCTTGTGGCGTGGGTCCTTGCGATCTCGTATCAGCAGGGTGTTGTTGCGATCGTTGAGGTCCTCCCAGGTGGCGTTGCAGATTTCCCCGAGCCGCATTGCGGTTGCGATCGCAAAGCGGATGATCTTGTCGACGGGGATAATCTGGAAGTTGTTTCCTCTGAAGTATCGGATCAGGGCCTCTATCTCTTCAAGCGTCGGTCGCCGATCGCGCTCGTTGCCCTTGCCAACAAGACCCAAGCGGGTGAGGGCGACACGACCAAGTTCCACAGGCTCCGCTGAACAAGGCAGTCCATGCACAGCCGCGCCGTGCACCAGCAATGTCCGGATGTATCCGATGTCTATTCCAACGGTGACAGGTCCGGCGCCTTCCTCGGCTCGTTCCTTGCCGAATTTTATGACCTGTTCGCGATTGAGATCCGCGATGTTGAGCCTTCCCAGCCTGGCTCGCAGCAGGTCCAGGCTGAATGCCTTCGAGCGCCCGATCACCTTGCCAACTTCCGTCATATCCGCGATATGCAGGTCGATCAGGTCGGAAACCGTTTTGATCCCGTCCTTGTGCTTGGGAGCAGGCTTCTGACCCAGGTCGATTTCTCGCTCAATTCGGCGCGCCCACATCTCGGCGTCCTTGCGGAGCGAGAAGCTGGTGGTGAGGTAGTGGCCCTTGCAGCGAACCTGCACACGCCACTTGCCGGAAGCCAACTTGTTGATGGATGCCATGGGTGATCTCTTTTTCGTGCACGCTGTGTGCACAGGGAGGAGTACAAAATGCGAAAACAGACGGATATCGTGTCGTACAAACGGCGAACGTGTGCACGTTTTAAGGTCCTGAAAATACGAGAAAAAGTGTGATAAATCAAGCTCATAGGATTTCCGTTGCGCCTATGATGGATTGGACGGATCGGCATTGCCGGTTCTTCCATCGCCAGCTGACCAGCCGTGCGCTGCTTTACACCGAGATGGTGGTGGCCGACGCGGTTATCCATGGCGCGCGCGAGCGGCTGCTTGGCTTCGATGCGGCGGAGCATCCCGTCGCCTTGCAGGTCGGTGGCTCAGATCCCGGAAAACTCGCCGAGGCGGCGCGCATCGGCGAAGCCTTTGGCTATGACGAGATAAACCTCAATGTCGGCTGCCCGTCCGACCGCGTCCAGTCGGGCGCTTTCGGCGCCTGCCTTATGAAAGTGCCTGACCTCGTCGCCGACTGCGTCGCGGCGATGAAAGCGGCGGTGGCGATTCCCGTCACCGTCAAATGCCGCATCGGCGTCGACGAGCAGGATCCCGAGCCGGCGCTCGATACGCTGGCGGACGGTGTTTTCGAGGCTGGCGCCGACGCGCTGTGGGTGCATGCGCGCAAGGCGTGGCTGGAAGGGCTGAGCCCCAAGGAAAACCGCGACATCCCGCCGCTGGACTATGGCCGCGTCTATCGGCTGAAGGCCAGAAAACGAAACGAATTCATTGGCATCAACGGCGGCATCCAGTCGATCGAAGAGGCGCGGGCGCATCTCGACCATGTCGACGGCGCCATGCTTGGCCGCGTCGCCTACCACACGCCTGGCATCCTGGCCGGCGTCGACGCCGCCTTCTACGGCGTCGAGTCCGACGCGTTCGATTTCGCCGCGCTGATCGATGCCATGGCAGAGTACGCGGCCCACCATATCGAACAGGGCGGGCGGCTTGGCCATGTCACCCGCCATATGGTCGGACTGTTCCATGGCTTGCCCGGCGCGCGCCGCTACCGCCAGATCCTGTCCACCGATGCGACCCGGCCCGGTGCCGGACCGGACGTACTGAAAACGGCCTTCGCAGCCGTAGAGTTCGGTGGAGCGGCGGCCGAAGCCGCCTGACGCGTTAGGTCGGGGTCAATCCCTGAGGATCATGCGGTCGCCGCGCACATCGAAGCCCGACAGCGAGCCGATGAAGTTCATGCCAAGCAGGCTCTGGCTGAGCATACCGGGTGCCGCGATCATCACCGGCATGTCCTTGCGCACGATGCCGCCGATCGCCAGTTGATCGGTCTTGACGGCCGCGGCGCGCGCCATGCCGTTGGCGGTTGAGACCGGTATGGTGTAGTTGAGCGCCGCTGGATTGAATCCGGATGCCTGGGCGTCCTCGGACGTCAAAACGGTGCTGGTCGCGCCGGTATCGACAACAGCCCGCACTGGATTGCCGTTGACCAGGATGCGGGCTTCGAAATGGCCATTGTCCGCCTTGTCGAGTGTCACCGTCGCGTGGCCGTCCTCGACGCCCAGAGCCAGCGGGCTGCCGGGAACAAGGCCCGCGGTGACCCGACTGGCGACATCCTGCAGTTCGTAACGATACTGGTAGCCGGCGATCAGCGCGAGCGCGATGGCCGCCCAGGCGCCAAGGTTCCGGGCCATGGCACCCAGGGGCCTGCCCGAGCGAAGCAGGCCGGCGCCGACCAGCGCGCCAAAGGCGCCAAGCCAGATCAGCCGGCCAAAATCGTAATTCTCGACGCCGAGCGTGCTGCCGGCGGAATCGGTGAGCATGAGCAGGACTGCTCCCATCCCAATTGCGGCAATCAGTATCCAGAACAGGCGGTTCATCTGTGTGGTCGCCTCACGAAAGCGCGTCGCGTTCGCGCGTCATACGAGCGCGGCGCGTTTCCCGTCGCGGCCGACGCTCGACCGTTTCCAGACGGGCAGGCAATTCAGCCATGACGGAGCGACGCGTTTCGGGCGTCATGCCGATCCAGGCGCCGATTTCCTCGCGCGTGCGTCCGCAACCGAAACAGAAGCCGGTTTTCATGTCGATCGAACAGACGAGGATGCACGGGGATTCGATGACCGTCATGTCTTTCTCTTGAGGGTTCCATTAGGAATCCCTTGTTGCACCTCCACATGGTGCAACCGCAAAGCCAATGCAAGCCCTCGCAATTACGCCTTTCGCGGCGACCTTTGCGGCAAATGCGTGAGCATGATCCAGGAGGTTGTGCCAACCGCGCAAGGCGGCTATGCCGCTCACCAACTCCAGGGAATGAATGCCGACGACATGACCAGCGCGCTGCCTTTCGATGATTTTCGCAACCTGCTGGCCAATTTGCCGGCGGCCGACACGATTGCCGAGGTCCGTGTTCGAACGCTGTTTGCCAAGGCCGACAAGCCCGTCAATTCGCTTGGTCGCATCGAGGACATTGCCGCCTGGCTCGCGGCCTGGAGCGGGCGGGCTCCGCCCGCCGTGACAAGGCCGTTGATGGCGGTCTTTGCCGGCAACCATGGCGCCACCCGGCATGGCATTTCGCCACGGCCGGTGGCGGCGACGGCCAACGCGGTCGAGCTTTGTGCCGCCGGAGGTGCTGCCATCAACCAGATCTGCATTGCCAATGATCTCGGGCTGAAGGTTTTCGATCTCGCCCTGCACATCCCGACCGCCGACTTCACCGAGGATGCAGCATTGGACGAGCGCGGTTGCGCCGCCACCATGGCCTTTGGCATGGAAGCGATCGCGGGAGGCACCGACCTGCTTTGCCTCGGCGATCTCGGCGTCGGCAACTCCACTGTTGCTGCGGCCCTGTTTGCGGCGCTGTTCGGAGGCAAGGGCGCCGACTGGGTCGGCCCGGGATCCGGCGCCGGTGCGGCGATGCAGGTACGCAAGGCTGAAGTGGTCGATGCGGCACTTGCCTTTCACGGCGGCCATCTCGGTGACCCGTTGGAGGCGCTGCGCCGGGTCGGTGGCCGGGAATTCGCAGCGATCGCCGGCGCCATCCTCGCCGCGCGGATGCAGAAGATACCGGTTCTGCTCGACGGATTTGCGGCAACGGCGGCTGCAGCAGTGCTGCATGCCGCCAACCCCACGGCACTCGACCACTGCCTTCTTGCCAGCGTGTCGTCGGAGCCCGCGCATGCTCGGGCCGCCGAACGCCTCCGTCTTCGCCCGTTGCTCGACCTGGGCATCGGCCATGGTGAGGGAGCAGGGGCCGCTCTTGCCGCAGGCCTGGTCAAGGCAGCGGCGCTGACCAGTTCAGGCATGGCGGCGGCCGTTCGGGGTTAGACGCCAGACACACGAGCGAAGTCTGCTATCGCCGCCGCGCCGCCACCGCCGCGGTCGGCAGCGCCGGCAGTTCTTCCATCACCCGGCTCAGCGGGAAGATGGCGATCGCTTCGGTGCCTTCGCGCAGCTTGGAATGAAGTTCGAACTCGCCGCCATGCATGGCGAGCAGGCCTTGCACGATCGGCAGGCCGAGCCCGGTGCCTTGCTCGGCGCTCTTGATGGCAATCGAGCCCTGACCGAAGGCCGAGAGCACCACCGGGATTTCGTCTTCGGGGATGCCGGGACCGTTGTCCTTGACTGAAATGTACTGTCCGCCACCCGCCGTCCAGCCGACGCGAACGCGGATTTCGCCGCCGGTAGCCGTGAACTTGATGGCATTCGACAGAAGGTTGAGCGTGATCTGCCGCACCGCCCGCTCGTCGGCAAACAGGCGCAGCAACTCATGCTCGAAATCCTGGACAATGCGGATATCCTTGTTGCGGGCCCTCAATTCCATCATGTGACAGCAATCCTCGACGATGTTGAGCAGCATCACCGGCTCCTCGTTGAGCTGGTAGCGGCCGGCCTCGATGCGCGACAGGTCGAGGATCTCGTTGATCAGGTCGAGCAGGTGCTGGCCGGATTCATGCACGTCATGGGCGTAGTCGCGATAGGTCGGGTTGCTCATCGGTCCGAGCACCTCGTTCGACATCACCTCGGAAAAGCCGAGAATGGCGTTGAGCGGCGTGCGCAATTCGTGGCTCATCGAAGCGAGGAACCGCGACTTTGCCAGATTGGCGTCTTCCGCCCGCCGCCGTGCTTCGTCCGACATCGATTTCGCCGTCTCCAGTTCGGCGACCAGCGCATCCTTTTCGGAGCGGAACGACAACAGCATCAGGGACGAGCGGTTGAGGTGACGGGCGACATAGGCGAAGAATGGCAACGACACGACCAGCAGCCCCGCCATGATCGCCCCGACCGGCATCCACAGCTTGACGCCCGCATAGGCATAGAGAGCCACCGGAACGGCAAAGGTTGCCAACAGGGCGCCACCCAGGGAAGAGGTCATGACGGCGGTCGCCGCCATGGCGACCAGCAGCACCACCGCTTTGACAACCTGGAACTGGTCGGGCAGGCAGGTGCTGCAGCCAAGCCAGACGAACCACCCCCAGCCGAGACCGCAAAGGAAGTGGCCGATCAGCAATTCTCTTTGTGTTTGCAGTGGGTTGAGCTCGGAAGCTTCAGTGCGCTCAATGCGCCGCGCCAGGAAGGTGACGATGATGTAGCAGGCGAGCGTGAACAGGGCCCAAAGGCCGATCTCATTGCCGACGCCGGCAAACCGGCCGGCTGCCGCGATCGCCAGGACGAGCAGCGGGATGGCGATGGCGCCGCTTGTCATCGCGCGGGCGTGGAGCTTCAGGAGTTCGCGATCAAAATCGGGATTGCCGGCCTGCTGCGAAAGACGGTCGCGCGTCTTGCGCACCGCGCGCGCGACATCGCTGTTGCGATGAGGTTTCCTGCGGTCCACTATGAACTTGTCCGCTGTGTTCGAGCGTTGCAAGGGCATGAAACTTCAATTTATGCGAGCAGCGGTTTCCAAGTGTTAAGCTACGTTCGAATGATTAACCAACCGTTTGCCATATGAGCCGTTCATGGGGCACGAGGCCGCGCCGGCGATACGCTGCGCCACCCCGAAGCTTGGGGCGCCGGCTGATGGATTACGGGCTTACCGTCATCATTCTCGGATTGCTGATCCTGTTGGCGGCTCGTCTCGACCGGGTGGAAACACGCAAGACGGAGGGTGTGGCAATCGTCAACGATGGCGATTCCATCACGCTTGGCGCCGAGCGTGTCCGTATGCGCGGTATAGACGCTCCAGAATATACGCAGACCTGCCGCAGGAATGGCGCCGACTATCCCTGCGGCACGCTTGCGCGCCAGGCGCTGGTGCGACTGATCGCCGGCAAGCCCGTCTCCTGTACCGGCTGGCAGCGGGACCGCTACGGCCGGTTGCTTGGCAACTGCACCGCCGGCGGCAAGGATCTCAACCGCGCGCAGGTGGAGGCGGGCTGGGCGGTTGCGTTTGGCGGCTTCGAGAGCGAGGAGGCCACGGCCCGTGCGGCAAGGGTCGGCATGTGGGCGGGTACATTCGACCGGCCGCAGGACTGGCGCGACAGCCATCACGGCGAAGTCGTTGAGAGAAAGCATGGCACGCTGGCGTCGATCGGCGATGCCGTGCGTGAGATTTTTCGGTTCTGGTAAACCCCGTAAGGGGTTGAACTCTATGGTTGTTGGGAAACCGGGAGGATGGGAATGAAGTTGTTCGACGGTGGCCGCGCACCCAATCCGAGGCGGGTCCGCGTTTTCCTGGCCGAGAAGGGCATTACTGTTCCGCTGGTGCCCATCGACATGGGCGCGCTGGAGCACAGGAAGCCGTCGGTCAGTTCGCGTAACCCTTTGCAGCGTCTGCCGGTGCTTGAACTCGACGACGGCACGATCCTCACCGAATCCGTCGCCATCTGCCGTTATTTCGAGGAGTTGCAGCCCGAGCCGGCCCTGTTCGGGCGTGGCGCGCTCGGCAAGGCGCAAGTCGAGATGTGGCAGAGACGGATGGAATTCAACCTGCTCAGTTGCGTCGCACAGGCCTTCCGTCACATCCACCCGGCGATGAAGGAATGGGAAATTCCGCAGATTGCCGAATGGGGCGAGGCCAACAAGCCCAAGGCCGTGGAATTCCTCAGGCTGCTGGACGATGAGCTGGGCAGCCGGGAGTTCATCGCCGGCGACAGCTATTCGATTGCCGACATCACCGGCCTGATCGCCGTCGACTTCATGAAACCGGCACGCATCAAGGTGCCGGACGAATGCGCGAATGTGTTGCGCTGGCACCAAGCCGTTTCCAGCCGGCCGAGCGCCGCCGCCTGACCATGATCCTGAAAAGCGGAAGCCAGTTTTCGGACGAGATCACGGTCGACGAGGATGCGCTCGAAAGCTTCGCCGAGACGGTTCGCGCTTGCCGCATCTGCGTCGAAAGTCCGATCGGCAAGCCACTGCCGCACGAACCGCGACCGGTGTTGAGACCATCGTCCAGCGCCCGCATCTTGATCGCCAGCCAGGCGCCGGGAACCAAGGTGCATATCACAGGCATGCCGTTCACCGACGCCTCCGGCGACCGCCTGCGCAGCTGGCTCGGGGTGACGAGCGAGGAATTCTACGACATCGATAAGTTCGCCATCGTGCCGATGGGCTTTTGCTTTCCCGGCCAGGATGCCAAGGGTGGCGACTTGCCGCCGAGGCGCGAATGCGCGCCGGCGTGGCGCGCGCCGTTGATGGCGTTGATGCCGCGGATCGATCTGGTGCTTACCATCGGCATCTATGCGCAGGCCTGGCACATGGGTGCCGTGCGCCGACCTTCGCTGACCGAAACGGTGATGGACTGGCGTGCCATCTGGGATCAGCCCGGCAGCCGGAAAGTGCTGCCGCTGCCGCATCCGTCGTGGCGCAACACCGGCTGGCTGAAGAAGAATCCATGGTTTGAAATGGATTTGCTGCCATTCCTGAGATCGGAAATCCGCTATCGTCTCGATTGAACTTTCAGCAAGAAATCACTCGCTTTTTGCTCGATCGGCAGAATTTCTTTCTTGTGGAAGGCTCCAATAAGGCGGAATATAGCCAATCTATTCCCCCGGAGAGAAAAAGATGGACCGCCTCGATAGAAAAATTCTCCGCCTCTTGCAGGAGGACGCGACACTCGCGGTCGCCGACGTTGCCAAGAAAGTCGGGCTGTCGACGACACCTTGCTGGCGGCGCATCCAGAAGCTTGAGGAAGAGGGCGTCATCAAGCGGCGCGTCGCCATCCTCGACCATGAAAAGGTCAATGTGCGGGTCACCGTCTTCGTGTCGATCCGCACCAATTCGCACAGCCATGAATGGCTGCGGCGGTTTTCCGAGGTCATCCAGGAATTTCCCGAAGTGGTCGAGTTCTACCGCATGAGCGGCGATGTCGACTATCTCCTGCGCGTCGTGGTGCCCGACATCGCCGCCTACGATGCCTTCTACAAACGGCTGATCGCCAAGATCGAGATCCGCGACGTGTCGTCGTCGTTCGCCATGGAGCAGATCAAATACACGACCGAGATCCCACTGGATTACATGGTGCTGGACAAGGAATCTGGCGCCAACGCCGCTTGAGCTGACCGGACTTCTCAGTTCTTTTTCTTGTTGAGGAAGCTCCAGGGTGAGTTCACCGGCAGCGTGATCGTGTCTGGCACGCTGTCGACGCTCACCACATCGGCCTTGCGCACGGTGTAACCGGACTGGATGACGCTGACGCCATCGAGAATGAACAGCTGGCTTTTCTCCATAGCCGGCTTCAGCGCGCCGGTGACGGCAACCGGCTGATAGGCCTCCGACATCTTGTAGGGGTGGGCCAGCGTGACCAGCACGATCTGGTTGGGCGGCGGCGTCGGCATGTGGCTGCAGGCGCCCGTCCACGGCACCAGCAGGAACTGATAGACAAGGTCTCCGTCGCGATCGACGGGCAATGCATAGCCTGCCAACTGGATAGTCTTGTCCTGCAGATTCAGGGACAGCGTCTCGCCATGGTCGGGCAATTTTGCCGCGATCATCGTCAGCCCGACGTTTTCGGCTGCGGTCTGCGTCGCCGGGCGCAGATCCTTCCAGAATATGTGTGTGGTCTCGGCCGAAGCGCTGGCGGCGGCCACGCACACAAACAACGCCGCGAGCGCTATGGATGATCCGATATCGTTGCTCATTGGCCGCTTCCTTTGGACCCGAGTAGAGACGCCGCTGCCAATGGCGTCAACGCTCGAGCCGCATCACATGTCTGCGAGAACCGGCCATGCCGATCTCGTGGAACCCGCGAGCCGCAAACATGTCGCGAAAGCCCATGAAGCTGTAGCTCGGCGATGCCTGATCGACCGGATAAGCCTCGATCGTTCGGGCCCCCTTGGCGAAGGCGTGATCGATGGCCGCGTCGAGCAGCGCGGATGCCAGGCCACTTCCGCGCAAAGCCCTTGGCACGTAGAAACAAACGATCGACCAAATATCGGTCTGGCTGTCGTCCTGTTGGCGTGACAACCTGCGATAGGTCTGGCGTGGCGCGACCGAGCACCAACCGACGCTCTTGCCGTCAATGAGGGCGAGGATGCCGACCGGCGTGCCGGCGTCGACAAGCGCCATCATGGCCCGCTTTTTCTCGTCGCCCTCGACTTGCTCGCGGCTGGGCAGATAGCGCCAAGCCATGCACCAGCAATATTTCGGTGCGCCCGGCTGTTCGAACAGGTTTTCGAAATCGGCGCGCGTCGAGCGCGTCACTTCCGTAAAGCGGATTTCAGGTCCGTCAGGCTTTCCTGGCGGCGAGGCGCTCGAGCGTCCTGGCATCCGATAGTTCCTTCACAGCATCCTTGCCGATCCAGCGCGCCGTCTTGTCCGTCGATTGCGCGAGCCTTTCGGCGACAGCAAATGCAGCACCGTGCATTTCCATTGATCGCTTGCCGATCGAACGAAGGGCCCAGTTGATCCCCTTTTTCACGAAGTTGCGGCCGTCGGTGGCATGCGCTTCGATGATTGGCAGGAAGGCGAGAAAGGTCGCTTCCGGCTCTTTCTTCCGGTGGACGACGGACCAGGCCATCATGGCAAAAGCCGTGCGTCGAACGAACTCCCGTTCGTCGGCCGCGAACTCGCCGATCAGTTCTTTCCAGGCGTCAGTGTCGACGAAAAGGTCCGAGACGCCATCGACGATATCCCAGGAGTCGAAACTCGACGCCCATTGCCTTGCATCGTCGGCCGAAAACCGCTTCGGGTCGGCCGTGACGGACGCAATGAACTGCGCCTCCATGATCCCTGTCTGCCACAGCGCGAAAGCGCGCTCATGGTTGCGTTTGATTTTCCTGGCAATCTGCCGCTGCACGCCGTGCGAGATGCCGAGCGCACGTTCGATCTTGATGCCGTAGCGCAGCATGCCAAGGCGATTTTCCTCCGAGCCGATCGAGCGCAGATGCGCGACGATTTCGTCGGCACTGGATTGGGGCGAAAGCTCGGTCATCGCGAACCTTATTTTTCCAGGCGCGCCAGCAGCGAGGATGTATCCCAACGCTTGCCGCCCATCGCCTGCACATCCTTGTAGAACTGGTCGACAAGTGCTGTCACCGGCAGTTTGGCTCCGTTGCGGTCGGCCTCGGTCAGGCAGATGCCAAGATCCTTGCGCATCCAGTCGACGGCGAAGCCGAAATCATATTTGCCGGCATTCATCGTCTTGTGCCGGTTCTCCATCTGCCAGGAACCGGCCGCACCCTTGGAAATCACCTCGATCACCTTCTCGATGTCGAGCCCAGCCTTCTTGCCGAAATGGATGCCTTCGGCCAGACCCTGCACGAGGCCGGCGATGGTGATCTGGTTGATCATCTTGGTGAGCTGGCCAGCACCAGCCGATCCCATCAAGCCGACCATGCGGGCATAGGCATCGATGACGGGCCTGGCCCTGTCGAAAGCTTCCTGCTCGCCGCCGACCATGACCGTTAGCACGCCATTCTCGGCGCCTGCCTGGCCGCCGGAGACCGGCGCATCGAGAAACGAAAAGCCACCGGCCTGCGCGGTCGCCGCCAGTTCGCGCGCGACCTCGGCCGAGGCCGTTGTGTTGTCTATGAAGACCGAGCCTTTCTTCATCGATTTGAAGGCACCTTCGGGACCTGTCGTCACCGAACGCAGATCGTCATCATTGCCGACGCAGGAGAAGACGAAATCCTTGCCCTCGGCCGCCTCCGCCGGCGTTAGCGCGAGGCTGCCGCCATGCTGGCCAACCCATTGCTCGGCCTTGGCCTTGGTGCGGTTGTAGACGGTGACGTCATGGCCACCCTTGTTCCTGAGGTGCCCGGCCATCGGATAACCCATCACGCCAAGACCGAGAAATGCCACAGATGCCATGATCTTATCCTTCAGACGGAAACGAAATTTGCTGCAAAAGCTCTAGGCTCTGCGCTCATTTCGTCAAGACGCCTGTGGGCTCATCGACTGGTGCAGGCAGTATATGGAACCAGTCAGCGTTTCAGGTGAATGGTGATCCGGCGTTCGATCCATTCAATGCCATGACGCAATATCTCGACCATGACGAGGTAGACGACGGCGACCCAGATATAGGCCTGAATGTCGAAGGAGTTGGCGAAGGCGAGCTTTGCGTTGCCCATCAGGTCGTAGACGGTGATGATGGCGACGATGGCCGAAGCCTTGATCATCAAGATGAGTTCGTTGCCGTAAGGCCGCAAGGCAACAATCAAGGCCTGCGGCAGGATGATCTTGCGCAAGGTCTGCAGTTTGTGCAGGCCCAGGGAAGCAGCGCCTTCCCACTGGCCCCTGTGCACGCTCTCGATGGCGCCACGCAGGATTTCGGCCTGGTACGCGGCGGTGTTGAGCGCAAAGGCAAAGACGCCGCAGTTGAATGCATCCTTGAAAAAATCCCAAAGCGTGAATCGGGCGACGGACAGCCCATCGCTAAAGACGGGAAGGTAGATGCCGAATTCGCTGAGTTGCGGCCGGAAAGAGCCGACGCCGTAATAGACCAGAAACGTCTGGACCAGCAGCGGCGTGCCACGGAAAAAGTAGACATAGCAATAGGCGAGGCCGGACAAGATCCGGTTCCTGGACATACGGCCGTAGGCGACAGGGAGCGACAGTATTGCCCCAAGCACCATCGCTATGGCGACCAGCCACAGGGTGACCCCAAGCCCGCTCAGATAGGCCGGCGCATACTTGGCAAAGAAGGCCGGATTCCAGGCAAGGACGAGATAGGCAACAATACCCAGGCCGAAGGCTATCCATAGGCCGACGAGCGCATAGCCGGCGATGCGGGGACGCGGCCAGCCCCGCGCCCGTGGCGGTGGCCGTTCGACCATGGTGGCTGTGGCGCTCATCGTTGTGCCTCCCGCCGGCCGAGCGAGCGCAGGATGGCGCTGGTGGCGAAGGACGAAACGATGGCCAGGCCGAGAAAGACCAGGGCCGCTACGCTGTAAAACAGGAACGAGTGCTTGGTGACGCGAGCCGCCACACCCGCGTTGCGCAGCGTCTCGGCGAGTCCGACGACCGACACCAGCGATGTATCCTTGAGCAGACTAAGCCAGCAGTTTTCGAGACCGGGAAACGCGATACGAAGCAGCTGCGGCAAGATCACCTTGCGCATGGTCAGCCAGTTGGAAAGGCCGATGGCATAGCCGCCCTCATACTGGCCTTTCGGTATGGCGCGGAATGCCGACAGGAAAACTTCGCTGGCATAGGACGAGAAGATCAGGGAAAGCACGATCATGCCGGCGACGAAGCCGTTGACGTCGATGGTCGCGTCGGGCCGGAAATATCGGATGAGATGCTGCAGCAGAATTGGCACGCCGAAGAAAAACAGGAAAAGCGTCACCAGTTCCGGCAGGCCGCGGAAGACCGTGGTGTAGATGTTGGCGGCGAGGCGCAGCGAGGGTTCTTCGGACTGTTTGGCGTATGCAATGAAAAAGCCGATCGTCAGCCCGATCGGCAGCGTGGCGAGTGCGAGCGCGACGGTAACCAGGGCGCCATAAGCGATATCATCAAGCCAGCCATCGGGTCCCCAACTAAGAAGTGTCCATAAGCTCTGGGCTGGCATTGACTGGTCTTGTCTCCACGGCGATCACAGAAGACCTAGAGGCGGCGGGAGACCCCCGCCGCCTCTGTCATATTATCAGGATTCGGCGCCGAAGACGTCGAACTTGAAGTACTTGTCGTTGATTTCCTTGTACTTTCCATTGGCGCGAATGGCTTCGATGGCCGCATTGAACTTGTTGACGAGATCGGTCTCGCCCTTGCGTACGGCAATGCCGGCGCCCGGTCCGAAGATGTCGACCGGTTGCGGCGAAGGCTGGCCGAGAATCTTGCAGCATGCGCCATCAGGCGAATCCAGCCACTGCTGAAGCACAACAATATCGTCCTCGATGGCGTCCAGGCGACCATTGGCAAGATCTGCCTGCTCCTCGGGGCTGCTCGGATAGCCCTTGACGGTGCTGTCAGTGTAAGTCTTCGAGGCATAGTTGAAATGCGTGGTCGTGGTGGCGACACCAATGGTCTTGCCAGCGAGATCTGCCTTGGTCACGCCTTTCAGGGTGCTGTCTTTAGGCACGGCCAGGGCCGACGGCGTGTTGTAATATTTGTTGGTGAAGTCGACCTTCTCCTTGCGCTCCGGCGTGATCGACATCGAGGCGACGATGGCGTCGAACTTGCCGGCCTGGAGAGCGGGGATGATGCCGTCCCAATCCTGGGCGACGAAGGTGCACTTGACCTTCATCTGGTCACAAAGCGCCTTGGCGATGTCGATGTCGAAACCGACGAGCTGGCCATCGGCGGTGAGGTTGTTGAAGGGTGGGTAGGCGCCTTCGGTGCCGATCCTCAGGGTCTTTTCCTGGGCCTGGGCTACGCCGAGCGTCAGCAGCGCAGCCGATGCGGCAAGCGCGATACGCAGTGCAATACGCATGATAGTCCTCTCTTTATGGTCCCGGCCGTCGTTCCAAACGGCTCTGTGGGGCGGTGCTTTTGACCGCCCGCTGGCGCGATACTCCCACTCTTTCCAAGAAAAAAGCAACTGCAAAACCGCAAAAATGGGCAAGGCTATTCTGCCGCAGCGTTAGCTCTCAAGCAACGAGCCCAATGTCCCGCTCGATGAAGTCGGCTATTGATTTCACATCGTCGAGATCGAACACCGGCAAGAGCTCGCCTTCGGCCGCAAAATCGGCGGCGACAGCGACGATGTTGGGATCCGTTGCCGATAGCGGTGTGCGGTCCTTCGCTTCCAGCCGTCGGGTTTCGATCTTGCGGTGGGCTTCGCGCTTGTAGCCTTCGACCAGCACCAGATCGCACGGTGCGAGCCGAGACAGGATCGCCTCCAGCGTCGGCTCATTCTCACCGCGCAGTTCGTGCATCAGCGCCCAACGGTTTCCTGACACGATCGCGACTTCGGTGGCGCCAGCCTGCCGGTGGCGGAAGCTGTCGGCGCCCGGCTTGTCGATGTCGAAGTCATGATGGGCGTGTTTCACCGTCGACACCTTCCAGCCGCGCCGGACAAGTTCGGTGACCAGCCTTTCGGTCAACGTCGTCTTACCGGAATTCTTCCAGCCGGTGATGCCGAAGACGCGTCTGTTCATGATTTCATGCTCCGCAACAAACGTTCAGCCTGAACAAGATCATCGGGCACATTGATGTTGAAGAAGGGGTCGACCGGTTGGCCTGCGGATTGCGGAACCGGGAATTCCACCTCGACAAATCCATGCCGGTCGATGAAGGCCGAAACCCGCCTGATATCCTCATCGACCAGAAAGTGCCGCAAGGCGTCGCGACAGTCCGTCGGCCACAGCGCGAAGGTCGGATGGCGCTTGCCGGCCGAGCAAGCAACGGCAATCGAACCAGGACGCTGATCGGTGGCTGTCGCCAGTCGTTCGACAAGATCCAGCGGCAGGAAGGGCGTGTCGCCGGCAGCGGTGACGACAGCCTTGCAAGCCGTGTTGGCGGCGGCCCATTCGAGGCCGGTCAGGATTCCGGCAAGCGGTCCGGCAAAACTGGTCACAGTGTCGGCAAGCACTGGCAGCTCGTAGCGTGAGAAGCGTGTGGCGTCGCCGTTGGCGCTGAGCGCCAGGGGGGCGACCTGCGGGCCAAGGCGCGACACGACCTGGTCAAGCACGCGACCGCTACCAAGCGGCAACAGGCTCTTGTCGCCACCGCCCATTCGTCTTGATTGGCCGCCGGCCAGAATGATCCCTGCAACATCTCGCTTCATGCCACCGAGCCTGTACGCCAGCCGTCGGAAATCACAAGAGCCGGCTAGATTCCATCCGGGACCATGCTTGGCCCGGTGCTTTCGGCGACGATCTTGCGCCGGCCGACGACCCGCTCGCGGTAGAGCGCATAGAGGCCGGAGCCGATGATGATCGTGGCGCCGACGATCATCGGCAGGTCAGGAATGTCGGCGAAGACGAACAGGCCAAGCAGGATCGACCAGATCAGGGCCGTGTAGCGGAACGGCGCGATGAAGGAGATGTCGCCCGCCCGCATCGCCATGATGATGAACTGGTAGCCGATGAGCACCAGCACCGCGGCGAGCGCCAACAAGGCTGTGCTGTTTCCCGTCATCGGCGTCCAGCCCCCCATCGGTGAAAGCAACGCGGCTCCCAGGATTGTCATGGCAAACGCGGTGGCGGTCGACACCAGCAGCGTCGGAATGGCCTTGGGAATCCGCTTGGTGGCAAGATCGCGTACCGCACAACAGGCAACGCAGGCCAGCGCCACCAGCGAGTAGACGCTGAACCCCTCGAAACCTGGCCGCACGATGACCAGCACGCCGGCAAATCCGATGGCGATGGCCAGCCAGCGCCGCCAACCGACGCCCTCGTTGAAGACCAGTGCCGCGCCCATCGTCACCGCCAGCGGCAACGCCTGGAGGACCGCCGAGACACTGGCGATAGGCAAATGGGCGAGCGCGATCAGGAACGTCACCGTGCCGCCGGCTTCGCCGAGGACGCGCAGCGCCACCATTGGCTCGAGCATCGAGCGCAGCCGAACGAGGGCACCGCGCTGCCAGGCAAGCGAGCCGACGAACAGGGTGGCAAACGCTCCCCTGATCAGCATGACTTGCGCCATGTTCATCGATTGCGACGAGTATTTGGTGATGGCGTCGTTGAGGGTGAAGCCGGCCATCGCCACAACCATGAACAACGCGCCGCGAAGGTTTGGAGAAAGGGGCAAGATGACTACCGGCTCTGCTTTGCATGAAGCCTGTAGCAGTCGGGCATGAAACAGCAACAGCAAAGGGCTGGGCCACAGGATTGTCCGGTGCCCAGCATATCGCCTGCCATGGCGGCGGACCTTATTTCTTCGGCGTCAGAATTTCGGTGCCGTTGCCTTCCTTGCCGGCGATCGTCCACAGGCCGTGCAGCGACCCGTCATCCTCGACCTTGTAGACGACAAGGCCGATGTCCTTGCCCATCACATAGCCAGCCGAGAAGGCGTCGTCGTTGCGCATGCAGATACCGTCCGAGGACGAGCCGCCCGTCTCCCAATGGATCGCGCAGGTCGTCCCGCTGGTCAGCGTGATGGTGGCTTCGCCACCATAGGCCGAGCCGTCGAAATTGGTGCCGGCGACCGTATACGTGCCGCCGATCGACTGGGCCGCAGCGGGCAAGGTGGCGAGGCCAAGCAATGCGAACGAAAGAAGAAGTTTGCGCATGGTGTATTCCCCCGGAGCGAAAGACCGCTACGAGACGGAGGCTAAGCGGGAAAACGCCACCGGTAAATCAGGCGAACATTCGCGTGCGGAGATTTGTCCACGGTGTGGCCGAAAATGCTCATGGTCCCTTGAGGCTGCCGGCGATGGCGCCGACCAGCGGATCGTATTTCGATCTCAGGGCCGGCGGGTAATCGATCCAGACCGTTCGGATGACGCCATCCCGGCCGAACAGACGTCGCTCGTAAAAGATCTTTCCATCCTTCAAGCCCGACAGCGCCACCCAGTCCTTGCCGGCCTTGCTGTAGGTGACCTTGTAGCCGGGTTCATTACTGGCTTTCTCAGCCGAGACGAACCCCTTGGGCGTGTCGTCGTCGACGTTGAGGATCCCCGAGCAGATCAGGCTAGCGCCGTCGGCACTCAGCCATTCCTGTCCGTCGCCATTTTCCGGCTCGGGCTGGCGGTCGGTGAAGATGTCGTTGGGAAAGGTGCAGACGGTGCCGAAGCGCTCATTGGTGTAAGTGAATGGCGCGGCAATGGCGTTTGTCGCTGCAATTGTTGCGATAACCGCCAGAAATGAGGAACGACTCAGCATATCCCGCCTCGAAGCCAATGACCCGGAGGCGATCCTGCATGAATTTCGCGAAAAGATCAGCCGCCGGTGACGCTCATGTGCCGCGAAACGGAGGGGCGGCTGGTCCGGCGGTCGATGATGAAGTCATGGCCCTTCGGCTTGCGGCCGATCGCTTCGTCGATGGCCTCGGCGACCAGCTCATTGCCTTCGGACGCGCGCAAGGGCGCGCGCAGGTCGGCGGCATCCTCCTGGCCGAGGCACATATAGAGCGTGCCGGTGCAGGTCAGCCGGACGCGGTTGCAGCTTTCGCAGAAGTTATGCGTCATCGGCGTGATGAAGCCGAGCCGTCCGCCGGTCTCGGCGACATGCACGTAGCGGGCCGGGCCGCCGGTCTTGAAGGGAATGTCGGCCAGCGTGAACTGGCGTTCCAACGACGCGCGCAGCAGCGACAGCGGCAGGTACTGGTCGGTGCGGTCGGCATCGATCTCGCCCATCGGCATGGTTTCGATGACCGTCAGGTCCATGCCGCGGCCATGCGCCCAACGCATCATGTCGGGCAGTTCGGCGTCGTTGAAATCGCGCAGCGCCACCGCGTTGAGCTTGACCTTCAGCCCGGCCGCAAGTGCTGCATCGATGCCTTGCATGACCTTGTCGAGATGGCCCCAGCGGGTGATCTTGTGGAACTTGTCGGCATCGAGCGTGTCGAGCGAGACGTTGATGCGCTTGACGCCGCAATCGGCGAGCTCGGCGGCGAAGCGCGACAGCTGCGAGCCGTTGGTGGTCAGCGTCAATTCTTCCAGCGCGCCGCTTTTGAGATGCCGCGACAGCTGGCGCACGAGGTGCATGATGTTCTTGCGAACCAGCGGCTCGCCGCCGGTTAGGCGCAATTTCCTGACGCCTTTTTCGATGAACACCGTGCACAGCCGGTCGAGTTCTTCCAGCGACAGCAGGTCCTTCTTCGGCAGGAAGGCCATGTCCTCGGCCATGCAATAGGTGCAGCGGAAGTCGCAGCGGTCGGTGACCGACACCCTGAGATAGCTGATGGTGCGCCCAAAAGGATCGATCATGTCCATGCTTCAAGCAATTCCCGTGGCCGTGAGCGGCATCGTTATATATCGCTATGTGATACGATCCGGCCTGCCATTCAAGATACCGCTTCTCGATCTTTGGTAACATTCCCTGGCCGACATCGCATGTCGGCTCACCTCAACGGCCTTTTCCCTTCCGGCGAAGCAGCGTAGGGAAGGGTGGATTGCCACGGGATCGAACATCATGACCGCACCCAGGGAACTCCGGGTCTCGAAGGACCGCAAACTGCTGTCGGTCACCTTTCCCGATCATCGGCCGTTCGAACTGCCGGCAGAGCTGTTGCGTGTCGCTTCGCCATCGGCCGAAGTGCAGGGCCATTCGCCGGACCAGCGGGTGACGGTCCCCGGCAAGCGCAATGTGGCGATCCTGAAGATCGAGCCGGTCGGCAACTACGCGGTGCGCATCACCTTCGATGATTTCCACGACACCGGCATCTTCACCTGGAATTACCTGCACACGCTCGGCCACGAAAAGGACGAGCGCTGGAATGCCTATCTCGCCGAGCTTGCTGAAAAGGGTTTGAGCCGGGATCGCTAGGCCGTCGCTGTCGTCAAAACGTCGTCGATGTGGGGTAGCGCCGGCAAAGGTTTGGAGACGAGGAAGATGTCGGTCATCACCACGGTCGAGCAGATCGAGGCACTCTATGGCGTTCCTGGCGAAGCCTCGTTGGTCAAGGAACTCGATCACGTCATTCCGGAATACGCAGCCTTCATCGAGGCCTCGCCGTTCGTCGCGCTGGCAACCAGCGGACCAGAGGGCCTGGACTGTTCGCCGCGCGGCGATCTCGCCGGTTTCGTGCGCATCGTTGATCCGAAAACGCTGATGATGCCGGACCGTCGCGGCAACAACCGCGCCGATTCGCTGAAAAACATCATCCGCGACCCGCGCGTCGGTCTTTTGTTTCTCGTGCCGGGCTCCGGCACGACGCTGCGCATCAACGGTCGGGCCCATATCACGACGGATACAGCGCTGTGCGCGTCGTTCACCGTGGACGGCAAGGCGGCGCGCTCGGTCACGGTCGTCGATATCGATACGGTCTACTTCCAATGCGCCCGCGCCATTGTCCGCTCCGAGCTGTGGAACCCGGCGAGGCATGTCGACCCGAAGTCGCTGCCGACGCCCGGACAGATCCTGGAAATCACCAGCCGCAGGAACATCGACGGCGAGACCTACGACAAGGAATGGCCGGAGCGGGCGAAGAAGACGATGTGGTAGGTTTCGGGGCTGAAAGGGCTAGAGCATGATGCCGAAAAGTGTGAAGCGGTTTTCGGACGACATCATGCTCTATCTCTTTGATTTAGAGGCGGATTCAGATTTCAGGTCGATCCGACCTGAAATCATCCGGCTCTAGGCGTCTTTCAGCACATCATAGATCTTGCGCATCTGCTCGCCGATCATGTCGCATTGTTCCGGTGTCGACTGGCTCATCGCCTTCTCGATCAGCGCCATGTGCACTTTCAGCGCCTGCATCAGCAGCGCCTCGCCGGCTTCGGTCAATGCAAGCCGCAGGATGCGCTTGTCCTTCTCGTCGCCTTCGCGGCGCAGCAGGCCACGCGCCTCCAACTGCGGCAGGAGCATGGTGATGTTGGAGCGGCCGACGAGCAGCTTGCGGGCAAGGTCGTGCTGCGACATGCCGGGGTGGCGATAGAGGTTCATCAGCACGTCGAGCTGCGCCGGCTTCAGGTCGAGCGGCGCCAGTTTCGTCGCCAGCGTGCGTTCAAGCACATGGCAGGCGCGCGCCACTGCGACCCAGTTGCGAAAACGCGGGTTGTCCCAAGGTAACTCTTGTTTATTGTTCATCTTTGAACTATTATGTTCATGCTTGAACGTATGGATGGATTCTCACTATGGCATCAATCGGGCTGAAGGTCATCCGGCGGGTGTTTGGTGCGGCTGAGCGTATTGCGCCGCGCCTGACCGGACGCGCGGCTTTCGAACTGTTCTGCCGCACGCCGAATGTGAAGATGCTCAGCGATGGCGAGCGCCGCGCCGTCGACCGTGCGGCCGCGTTCATGACCGAGGCACGCCATCATCGGCTGAAGACCGCGACCGGCTGCGTCATGGTGCACGAATTCCGGCCGGAGCCGGGCAGGGCGGCCGCCGGCACGGTGCTTGTCGTGCATGGCTGGCGTTCGCGCACCGAATATATGCGTGCGCTGATCGAAGGCTATCGCGCGGCCGGCTACAGGGTGGTTTCGCTTGACCTGCCTGGCCACGGCCAGTCGCAGGGCCGACGGCTGAACATGGTCAATGCCGTGGATGCGGTTCGGGTCGCCGGCCAATGGTTCGGCCCATTCGTGGCTGTTGTCGGCCATTCCTTCGGTGGCGCCGTCGCCGCCAATGCCCTCGCCGGTTCGGTCAAGAACATCCCGCCGCTGGTGGCCGGACGCCTGGTGCTGATCGCGGCGCCCAGTTCCCTGCCGGCGATCTTCGCCGACTTCAGCCGCATGCTCAATGTCGGACCTCGCTCGCAGGCCGCCATGGCGGACCGTGTTGAACATCTTTCCGGCCGGCCGCTGCACGAATTCACCGGCGACCGCCAGCTCGCCGATGCGCCGGTGCCGACCCTGGTCATCCACGCACCCGACGACCGTGAAGTTCCGGCCGACCATGCAACACGTTATGCCGGTGCCGGCGGCCATGTGCGGCTCTACTGGGCTGACGGCCTCGGCCACCGCCGCATCCTTGCCGACAAGGGCGTGGTCGGACGCGCGGTCGGTTTCGTCGGCGAGCATCGCGAGCCGTCGCTGCTGCACTGAACGGCCATCGAGGCTATTTCTTCTTCCCGCCGGGCTCGACCGGCAGTCCGGCCGCCTTCCAGGCGGTGTAGCCGCCAAGGATGTGCTTGACCGGCGATAGTCCCATGTCCTGCGCCGTCTTGGTGGCCAGCGCCGAGCGCCAGCCGCCGGCGCAGAAGAAGACGAAGCTCTTCCCCGAAGCGAAGAACGGCTTGTGATAGGGGCTATCGGGGTCGATCCAGAATTCCAGCATGCCGCGGGTGACATGCTTGGCGCCGGGGATCTTGCCGTCGCGTTCGACCTCGCGCGGATCGCGCAGGTCGACGAAGATGGTGTCTTCATCGTCAAGCAGCCCGGCCGCTTCCTCCGGCGACACCACCTCGATCTCGGCATTCGCCTCATCCAGCAGTTCGCGATACCCTTTTTTCACAGGCTTGTCCTCCCGACCGGCTGGCTGTCTGGATTTGCAGCACAATGGCCGGCGTTTGTCACGCTCTGTCCGTGCCGACCATCGTCTGCCACGCCGCCATCGCGCCGGCCACGGTTGCCAGAAGCGCCGAATGCGAGGCGCCGTCGCGGGCCTGGATCGACATGCCGTGCTGGACCGTGGCGTAGAAGGTGGCGGCAGCGCTGCAATCGAATCCGACCGGCAGTTCGCCTTCGGCAACGCCGCGTTCGAGACGCGTGCGCAGGGCGGAATGATTTTCGGCGCGCCGACGGCGCAGATCGTCGCAGATCGCGCCGCGGCTGGAGTCCTGGTGCAAAGCGCCGAGCGTTATCAGGCAGCCCTGCGGGCGATCGGTCTGCGCGTAGGCTTTCGCCGTCAGGCATAGAAATTGTTCGATCGCCTGCCGCGCGGTCGGCGCTTCCTCAAGCGCCATCCAGATGTCGGCACCCTCGGTGCGCGAATAGAAATCGGTCGCCTCGAGGAACAGCGCCTCCTTGCTGCCGAAGGCGGCGTAGAGGCTGGGCGAGTTGATGCCCATGGCGGCGGTCAGCTCGCTCATCGATGCGCCTTCGTAACCGCGAGCCCAAAAAACCTCCATCGCCCGGCGCAAGGCTGCGGTTCGATCGAAGGTGCGGGGGCGGCCTCGTTCAGGCATGACGCTCTTTTCTGTGTTGATCGATACATAATTCAGTTGACGTGGCTGGGCAAGGCTGACAGATATTTGTGTATCGAACGTTACAAAAAGGAGAAATCGATGTCATCCAGCAGCTTGAACGGCAAGGCCGCGCTCGTCACCGGCGGCAGTCGCGGCATCGGTGCGGCGATCGCGCAACGGCTTGCGGCCGACGGCGCCAGTGTCGCGCTGACCTATGTGCATGGCGAGGAGCAGGCCCGCTCGGTCGTTGCCGAGATAGAGGCCAAGGGCGGCCACGCCATCGCCATCAAGGCCGACAACCGCGACGCAGCGGCCATAGACAAGGCCGTCGAAGACGCCGTGGCCGCGTTCGGCCGGCTCGACATCCTGGTCAACAGCGCCGGCATCTGGCGTGCCGCACCCATCGATACCCTATCGCTCGCCGATTTCGACGAGACCATGTCGATCAATCTCAGGGCGCCGTTCATCGCCTCGAAGGCGGCGGCAGTGCATATGGGAGAGGGCGGCAGGATCATCTCGATCGGCAGCAATCTTGCCGAGCGGGTGACCGACACCAGTCTTGGCGCCTATTCGGCCAGCAAGGCGGCGCTGGTCGGCCTGACCAAGGCCTTGGCGCGCGACCTCGGCCCGCGCGGCATCACCGCCAATGTCGTCCACCCCGGTTCGACCGACACCGACATGAATCCGGCCGATGGCCCCCACGCCGAACACCAGCGCCAGAAGATGGCAACGCCGCGCTTTGGCAAAGCCGAAGACATTGCCGGCATGGTCGCCTGGCTCGCGGGACCGGAAGGCCGATTCGTCACCGGCGCGGCGCTGACCATCGACGGTGGCGCCAACGCCTGATCCCCGGAGGATTTCCCCGGGCCGGAGCGAAGACACCTCGCTCCGGCCGTCACGATGTTGTGAAACCGTTCTGCAACAAGCGTTCCAAAATTTATGGAAGCTTAACGAAATCAGTATGAATCAGTATAGTCGCGCCTTACATCCGCCATGCGGTGAGCGAGATCGTCTTAACGGTGCGGAACGGGAACCGGGTACAACCGGGCGGGTGATTCATGAAATTCCTCCGAAACAAAGCAACCGTGATGCCGCTGGTGGCGATCTCGGCAACGCTGGCCTTCGGTGTGCCACAGGCAGGCGCGCAAGGGCTCTTCGACATGCTTTTCGGAGGTGGCGTCAGGCACGAGCCGCAAGGTGAGTTTCCACCCGCGCCGCCCAAGCACAAGCCGAAAGTGCCGGGTGGCGGCGGCGTAAAAATCAGCAGCCCGTCCTACTACACCTACAAGGCCGATCGGCTGGTGCGCATCGACTTTTCGGCGCTGACCGCGGCGCCAATGCCGGCGGCCCCGCAGGATGCCGCTTTCGTGCCATCGGCCACGGGGGCTGCGTTCCACGACGCGATTGCCGGCTTGAGCGACTACGAACTCTATGCCGAGCCCGATATCGCCAAGGCGCTGATCGCCTACTACTCGGCCAATCCGGATTTCATTTGGGTGACGGGCACGGGCCTCAACAGCCGCGCGCAGGATGCGGTGCGGGTGCTGGGCGAGGCATCGAGCTACGGCCTCGAGCCGGCAGACTACATGGTCAACGTGCCTGCCGCCAGCGCCTCGCCGGCCGACGCCAATGCACAGCTGAAAGAGCTCGTCCGCTTCGAGATGGCGCTCTCGGCCCGCGTGCTGCGGTATGCCCATGATGCCCAGAGCGGCCGCGTCGAGCCCAACCGCATGACCGGCTACTATGATTTCCCGGCCAAGCCGCTCGACTTGCAAGGCGTGCTGAAAACACTGGCGCATACCCAGGAAGTGCGCACCTATCTCGAATCTCGGCATCCTCAGAATGCGGAATACCAGGCGTTGCGCGTCGAACTGGAAGCCCTGCAGGCCAGCGCCGAGAACGAGATCGTCGTCGACCCCAAGCTGTTGCTGAAGCCGGGCGAAACCAGTCCCGAACTGCCGAAGCTGCTGACCCTGATCGCCCGCAATCTCGATGACGAGATGGGTGGCGCCTATGGCGAGACCCTGGCGAGGCTGGCCACCAGCGAAGTCTATGTCCCGGAACTGGTTCCGGTGATCGAAGCCGTGCAGAAGAAAGCCGGCATGAAGGGCGACGGCGTCATCGGACCGCGCACCGTCGCGACGCTGGCCGGAACGTCCAAGGCCGACAGGTTGCTGAAGGTTGAGGTGGCGCTGGAGGAACTGCGCTGGCTGCCTTCCGATCTCGGCAGCCCGCGTGTCTTCATCAACCAGCCGGCCTTCACCGCGAGCTACATCGACAATGGCGAGGAAAAGCTGAAGACGCGTGTCGTTGTCGGCCGGACCACCAACCAGACCGCCTTCTTCTACAACCAGATCAAGCAGGTCGACTTCCATCCCTATTGGGGCGTGCCGCAGTCGATCATCGTCAACGAGATGCTGCCCCGGCTGCGCAGCGATCCCGGCTATCTCGACCGGGCCGGCTACGAGGTCACCGATTCGCGCGGCAAGCGCATCCCTTCGTCGGCGGTCGACTGGGGCGCGTATGGCGCCAACATTCCCTACAGCGTGCGCCAGCAGCCGAGCGAGGCCAATGCGCTGGGCGAGCTGAAGATCCTGTTCCCCAACAAGCACGCGATCTACATGCACGACACGCCGCAGAAATCGTTCTTCCAGCAGGATATGCGCGCGCTCAGCCATGGCTGCGTGCGCCTGCAGGATCCGCGCGGCATGGCGGCCGCCGTGCTCGGCACCTCGGTCGACGATATCGCCGAGAAGCTGAAGCACGGCCATTCGACCGAGGATGTGACGCGCAAGATCCCGGTCTATGTCGCCTATTTCACCGCCTGGCCGGATATGTCCGGCAAGGTCGAATATTTCGGCGACGTCTACGATCGCGACACTCGGCTCAAGCAGGCATTGGACGCCACCGAGGCGGTGCGCTCGCCGTCGAGTTGAGCGACGGCCTTTCTCGGCTTCTAGAGCGCGTCGGCTGAAACAGTTTCAGCCGAGCTCGAACAGCGGGCGCCTGAAACCCGCGTCGCGTCCGGCGATCAGCCAATAGACCAATCCGGCGACAAGGCCGGCGGCGGCGATGATGCCGATGTCGGCCCAGCGCTCGGGGTCCATGTCCTCCGCTGAACTTGGCCAGATCAGGAAGAACCCGCCGGCGGCGGCCGCGGCGCCAAAAAACATGTGCAGCAGGAAATTGCGCAACGAGAAGAGTTCGGCAATCAGCGCGAAGATGAGCGTCTGCAGTGCGGTCACGACAATCGTCAGGAAATAGACGAACATGCCGAGCGGCGGAACCACAAGGACGGCGATCGGCGAGACGCCCATGACGTCGAAATAGGCGGGCGCGTTGGGTAGGGAACTGAGCGCGGCGTAGATCGCCACGACAGCGATCAAGCCGACCAGCACCGATACGAGGTAGCCGGCCAACATCATCAAAATGCGCTTCAGCACGTGCTTCGCCGTCGCCATGCCCATCCCCCATGCGGCGCCTATGGGCCGCAGTCAGCCATCAAAGCGAGACTGACGCAAGGGGAGGGGCAGGATGGTGCAGGTGGTCGCTCCAGACCAATGACAAGCTCGACTTGCGGTGGAGACCACCAATTGCGGAGGTCGGCGACGCCCCTCATCGCCCTGCCGGGCGTTCGTCGTTCGAAAAGCCAAGCAATTGGCTTTTTCGTCCGCTACGCGGACCACTCCTCAACTCCCCGTATAGTGACGGGGAGAAGGGGCTGACCGCAACGACGGCGCTCGTCTTGCAACGCTGGTGATGGGCGAAACCGGCGATGAGAGCGCCCCTCTCCCCGTCACTATACGGGGAGAGGATGCCGGCAGGCAGGTGAGGGGCAGCGCCACGCGGAACACGAAGCGGCATTCAGGCGCCGCCGCACATATGCTCCGAGTCCGGCAGCGCCCACGACGCCTTGATGGCGAGATCGATGCCGTAGTAGACGCGGCCGCGCTCATCGTGCTTGGGGCAGTCCCTGGGAATCGAGATCAGGCACATGACGGCCGCGTCGCCGACCTTCGAGGCGGCCAGGCCAGGGTCGCGATCGTAGGAGACGGCGCCGCCGTCATTGGTGAATGTCGCGGCGCTGCCGCCATCCGGGTTGGCCGTTTCCAGCGGATCGTCGCCAAGCCGCGTGGTCAGCGTCTTGATATGGGTGGAGGCGCATTGGCCGATTGCCGAGGGCAGCGGCTGATCGGTCTCTTTCGGGTTTCGCGCCGCGGCTTCCAGCGCCTTCTTGCCGATCAGCGCGATGTTGTAGTCCTGCACCCATGGCGGCGCGGCGCCATAGGTTTGCAGTGCGTTGTTCAGCGCGCTGACGATGCAGGCGGTGTCGCTCTTGCAGGCATTGCGGTCGGCAATCAGCCCTCGGGCGATCCTGCGCTTGTCGCCGCCGAACGCCGGCTCGAAATCCTTGAACGCCTTGGCGACCAACAGGTCGATGGCCGACAGCTGCGGATCGGCGCAGATCGCCTTTTCCGCCGGCAGGCTTGCCTTGGCGCAGTCGAAGGATGGCCCATCGGCCCGCGCCGGAACGGCCCCAAGGATGCCGCCGGCCAGAATGATGGCCAGCACGGCCAGACGACGGGTTAGAACGGAAGATCGCATGATTGCCCCCAAGCCACGATTGCCCAAGGCGCGGCCCACGCCCTGGCATGCATGTCATACCTCAAGAATGGACAATTTTGGGCGAGGCCAGGGCAATCGCCCAGACCAATGACCTTCGACTTGAGGCGAAGACCACCATCGCCGAAATCGGCGCCGCCCCTCATCGCCCTGCCGGGCACTTCTCCCCGTATAGTGACGGGGAGAAGGGGCTGGCCGCAACCTCAGCGCCATTCTGGTGACGCTGGTGATTGGCGAAATCGGCGATGAAGGCGTCCCTCTCCCCGTCACTATACGGGGAGAGGATGCCGGCAGGCAGGTGAGGGGCGGCGCCAGCGCCAGGAAAGGCCAATAGACCTAAATTCAAGGCGCGTGCCGACGCACTCTATTTGGGCTCGGCGGTCACGGGATCGTAGGTGATTTCGACCTTGGCCTTGTCGGATGTGTAGTAGGTGACGACGTAGGCGCCGCTGTCCCAGTCGACTTCCTTGACATAGCGAAAGCCGTCGCGCTTCTCGACCTTGGCGAGGATCTCCGACAGTTTCTTAGCGTTGGGCGGCGGCAACAGGGGCTCATCCGCGGCAAAGGCCGGCCCGCCGGCGAGAAGAACGGCGACGCTTGTCGCCAGCAGAAATCTGGACATGCTTTCCCTCAAGTTCTCGTCGGACGGAAACTCGCTGCCATGCCGGTTTGTTCCGCAGCTGAAGCGCGTGGCGATTGAGTTCACCGTTTGCAGCTTTCGGAAGAAAAACCGATGCGCCAAAAAAACACGATGCGCCGCTTCAGTATTCATGGCCATATTATGTTGGCGGTTCATTGGGGGTCACTATGCGCGCGCGTCATGTCGTCTTGGTTGCACTGTCAGTGCTTTCCATCCCGGCCGTTTGCATGCCCGTGCAGAAAGCCACCGTTGGAACCTGAACGCTACACGGTCTATTGCATTGGATTGCGATGTTGAGGAAGCAGGCGCGCTTGGGCGGCCCTAGCCTTGGTCCTCATAGGCTGCGAGTGCCTTGGCGACGCCGGCAATGAGGTGTTCAGCATCACTCGCGTGTTCAAAGGCGATTCCGGTTTGCGCAAACTCAAGTGGCGAGTAATCAGGCGCCATCCGCTTGACCTCTGCCATAATGCGCTGAGCTTCCTTCAGTTCGCCGAGTTGAGCGTGACACCCCGCCAGCCTTGCCAGTCGCCAGGGGGTCCTCGGGGGGACCTTGGACATGCTGACAAGCGCTGCCTTGTAATCTCCCGCCGAGTATTGGGCGATGGCGCGATCATAGTGGTACCAATCAGGATGGATCGGGTTGATCCGTATCGCACTGTCAATCGCCGCGAGTGCTTCAAGCGGCCTGCCTCTCATCGTGAGCAAGTAGCCCATTTGCGCAATCGTATCGGCGTCATATGGATTGAGGTCGAACGCGCGTTGAAGGTGATGTTCGGCCGCTTCGAACCGACGGGCAGAGATCAAGGCCTGGGCAAGCACGCGATGGCAGCGTGGCTCTTCCGGCGCCAGCGTCACCGCACACTCCGCACGGTCGATCAATGAAGCAAGCAACGCCGAGGATGCCTCGGCATAGCCACCGATAATGAGATCGGCGAGCGCGGTGTAGGAGTGCGCCAAAGCATAGGTCGGGTCCTTGTCGACCGCAGCCTGAAAGAGGTCGCGCGCGGCCTGATTGTCGTCATCGCCATAACCGCGCAGCCGGGCCAGTCCACGCAGGACAAGCTCATATGCGGCCAGGCTATCGGGAGGCTTCGGAGTTGCCTGCTTGATACCCGCGTCGTCAAGCCGAGCGACCAGCCGGTTCACCACACGGCTGGCGATTTCTTCCTGCATGTCGAAGATCTGGCCGCCAGAAGCAGAAAACGTATCGCTCCAGAGGACTTCACCCGTCGAAGCGGTCATGAGACTGACGGTGACCCCCATGCCGTCTGCGCGGGTCGTCGCCCTGCCGCGGACCAGATAGGTTGCGCCGAGGCGGTCGCCAACGGCACGCCAATCGGAAGCGGAATCCGAGACAAATGCAAATCCGGAATTGCGCGCCAGCACAACGACCGTTCCGAAGCGAGCCAACGCATTGACAATGTCCTCGGCGAAACCGTCGACCAAAGGGGAGTCGTCCGGCGCACCTTCATTGCTGAAGCGCAGGACCGCAACACTCGGCTGTCCAGAGCGCTCTTGTCTTGGCGTATCGGGAAGAGAGAGGACGTAGCCGCGTTTGGCAACCGTGCGGATAATGGTTTGGCTTTCGTCCTGCAGCGCCTTTCGCAACTCCCTGACCGCCTGCGTCAGTGAGTCCTCGGTCACGAACACATCGGGCCATACCGCTGACATCAGTTCAGACTTGGTCGCGACACGCCCGACATTCCGGCTGAGGTAAGTTAACAGATCAAACGCCTTGCAGCGCAGAGCAACGGGTTTCCCATCGCGCACAAGCAGCCCGCGGGCAAGATCAAGCTCGCAACTGCCAAGTGCCAGTATGGGCCCACCGTTTCCTTGCGACATCGAATGCCGATCTGACCAGCTCGACCAAACGCAGCCTGATTGGGGTCCCAATCGGCTCGGACGTCAAGGGATCAGAGGAATTTGACCTGTCTTCACCTTGGCTGGAAGTCATCCGCCTCTCCACGGCGATGATCTCCAGCATTTCGAACATTGTTCCAGGCATGGGCGCACAAGGGGACCCAACCATGACGCTGGACGCAAATTCCAGCAGTTCCTGCCGGGCGGCTTGGCGCGTGTTCTCATTCAGCGACATGTTCGACCTCATCCGGTTCGTTCTTCAGAACAATGCAGCCTATGAACGGCCGCGTACCGGAAGATTTCTGAAATTCTGCTGAATCTCTCCCCTTGTCGCGCTTGCGGTCGGGGGAGGCCGCCCGCTTAACTTACGCGGCGCGTCGTTGAGCGGGGTGGAGACCTGAACGGGCTCGGCGAGGGTCGACGGCGGTCACGATGCTGTGGTGGTGATCGCAATAGACGCGATCCGGCGAAGTTGGCCCAGCACAAAAACGGTAACCGCCAGGTACTGACGCGTCTTCGCTCACCGGGTAGCGGCACTGATAGACGCCGAGCTGGATGAGGGGGACGTCTCTCGAAGTTGGTCTGATATTTTCAGGCATGGTTTTCAGGTTCCTAGTTCATGGCCATCTCCGGCTGACGGCCGCAGTGCGACCGCGTCAGGGCGAGCTTCTCTCGTTTTGGAGGGCTGTGGATCACCATATGGTGTTGGTCACAGCATCAATGAAGCCCAAGGCCCTGCTTTCGGAAGCCAGTTATTGCGACTTAAGGCCACACTTACCGCTGGGGTGCGGTTGACAGCGCGAAGGCACCCGGCGGGCGATGTTGTCGCCCCCGGGTTAATCGGCAGGCGGGGTGAGGGGTGGCTTGTGGGCTCAACGCGCTGCGCTTTCGGTTTTTAAGGGCCCTCAACCGGCCAGCCCCGGGAGGGCGATCTGCGGGTGCGAATAACATTTTGTCAGCAGACAGTATGGTCGCGTCCCAGAGCATCTCTCCGAACCGTTGCGCCGGTGCTATAGTGAGCCCGCATGATCAGACAGCAGGGATATGAGGCATGCCCGAAGTCACCCGCCGTACACTGCTCGCGTTCGCCGCCGTGGCCTCGGTCGTTGAACCGACGCTTGCTGAAGGGGAAGGCGCCTCACCCGAATTGCGGGCGCTGATCGGAGCCCATGAAGCGACCTATGTCGGGCTTTACACGGTTGTTCATCAAGCGGGCAGTAGCAGCCACGAACGCAAGAGGGCAGACCGGATTGAACAGGACGCATTGCTGGCCATCTGCTCCTATCCTGCGATCAGCCGAGGCGACCGACGGGCTAAGGCCGAGTACCTGTTGACCGCTGAGGCTCGGGGCGAACTCGACCTGGAAGAGCACATGCAGGCCATCCTGCACTCGATGAAGCGCTGATCGCGGCTCGACGCCATTGTCTTTCCGCGCTGGCGCGTGGTTGGTCGCTCATACTGGAATTCCCACCGCACTCAGCCCGTCGTCGAAGCGACTGCCCCAAGCGTGGCGACGCCGGCTCGAACTAACGGTTTGCATAACACCTGCTGTCCGTGCAGCCGATGTCCGCAACCGCGCCGCTACTGACCAATATGCGACGCGACCGACATCATCGCCTCAGAGTTCGGGTGGGCGCCCAAGCCGCCATCGAAAACTTCGGAGAACGTCCAGCGAACGACGCCGTTGCGGTCGAGCAGGAACTGGCCGGTGAGCTGGCCCACGCCGGTCGCCATCATTTGCTGGTCCGCTTCAGTGATATCGTAATTGTCTTTTTTGTTCAGATATTCGAGCGTGGCAAACGGATCCATCGGCTCAGGCATTTCGCCCGGCACGTTGAGCCGCATCGCCTTCACATCGCTCATCGAGACCTTGTGCGGCAATGCGCTCTCGCCCTCGGTTATTTGCATATTGGGCAATCCAAAGGCGCGGTGTGAAACGCGCTCCGGATCAGATGCAGCAAGCAAACCAACCATCGGATGGTACCGGAGATAAAGGCGCGCCCGCTCGATGGGCGTGTTCACCACCGTGAGGCTTTCGATGCCCTTTGCGTTAAGGGCTGGTGTGAGCAGCGAAACCGTCGCGATATGACGCCTGCAAAACGGACAATGCAGACCTCGATACAGCCCAACCAGCACTGGCTTCTCGCCGCGGAAATCGTCGATAGCTATCTTGCCCTCGCGAGTAATTGCGTCGAGTACGAAATTGGGCGCTCGTTCGCCCAGTTGCAGAGGGCCTACGTCGGCGCGGTCAGACATGCTTGATCCTCCTCGCGGCTCAATCCAGTAACGAAAGCGCGGCGGTACTTCCGGCTCCAGCCGGTGTTCGGCACACACGTCCTGAGCGTGCTGAAATTGCAATGTAGCACAGAGATGGGCGGACGTTGAGGCGCTACCGAAGGCTACGCCTTGCGGAGCCTCACTCCTGGCGCGCAGAAGCAAACGGCTGGCAATCAAGGAATCGATTACAGGTTGGAGCCTACCAACGAGCGGAGCATTTCGGGCCTTCGGGACGGAATACCGCCGTGAAAGAGGCGAAGCCAGCTGCGAAGTTCCCGACGCCGGTGTCGAAAACAATCGTCGAATTGGTGGCGACTTAGTGGCGAAACGAAAAAGGCCTAGATCGACGATTTTGGCCAACATGTTAGTAAGTTTGCGGGCGCTGATCGGAGCCCATGAAGCCACCTATGTCGGACTTCACAGGGTTGTTCATCAAGCGGGCAGTAGCAGGTGAGACGAGTGCTCGATGAAACCCCGTCCCGTGCAGAAAGCCCAGGGGCGCTGGAGCCTGAACGCTATACGGTCTATTGCGCCGACGACCGCATCCAGGTTTGTTCTGGGACCTCGAGCAGATGAAAGTGCGGAACGGCTCCGACGTCTGTCGGTTCCAGAGCTACACGAGCTACAGCAGCGCCCTGAATTTCGCCCAGAAGAATTTTGGTGGCGAGGGGGCGAGCTGTAGTTGTTGAGATTACCCTTTCATGTGTGCGCCCCGATTCGCCGAATCGGAAGGCTTTGGGTAAGTTCACCAGTCTATATCGGCCTCGAATGATTTGACCGGCGGGCGGTGCTAGTGGCGAAACAAGTGGACGTGAATCCGAAGCCAGAAGACAACGCAGTGCTGGCAGGTATCAGCCGCCATCCGCTGTTGATTGCCATTGTAACTAGCGGCTTAGCTCTGTCAGGCGTTTACATGACGGTACTCTACAAGTCGTCACCCAACGCATCCGAGCTTTCCGCTGCACAAGATCGCGTCGAAGCCCTTGAACGCACTGTTGAGACTCTGAAGCATGAAAATGACGAACTGAAGCGGACAATTTCAGAATTTGTCACGCAAGCTTCAACCGTCACAGAGAGTGTTGTGATACCCGAGGGCAGTTTCATTGGGGTGATGGACAAAAGCTATATCGTGACTCTGGACAGAATCTCGGGCGGTATCGCAGAGCTATCTGTCCGCGACCTCACTGGCTACTCAGAGAAGAAGTTCATGAATGGTGGTGGGCAGATCAACCTCGAATCGCAAGGTCGTAGATGCATCTTGCGGCTAATGGAGGTTCTTGGCACCGGCGTAAGAATCTCAACCGAGTGCCCGTCCAAATAATGTAATGGGGGAATATCGGAACACGCCCAGTTACTAGGTTTAGCGCGACTGGGCCAATCCCGACGCGAAGC
The DNA here is from genome assembly GCF_056403835.1 of Mesorhizobium sp. P2_E6. Taxonomy (NCBI): domain Bacteria; kingdom Pseudomonadati; phylum Pseudomonadota; class Alphaproteobacteria; order Hyphomicrobiales; family Phyllobacteriaceae; genus Mesorhizobium; species Mesorhizobium sp. P2_E6. The sequence continues at coordinate 101,631 of NZ_JBFUEQ010000014.1, read as the reverse complement.
TCTATACGACCGGAGCAGCTGCCGCCTTCTTTCGCCGCAGCTCAAACGCCTTGCGCCGTCTCTTCTTGGAGTCTCCAATCCGCCACGTTTTGGACTTCACTATATCGACATAGGTCTCGAACGACGCGACGGCGGCGGCTTCGCGATCCTCTGCGAAGAATTCGTCAATCCGGTCGGGCAGTACGGCCGTGTTGCCATTCTCCAACGAGCAATTGAAAATGTCGATCTTCGCAGCGGGCTCTCGCGTTTTTTCATCGTTCAAGGTGAACCCGGCTGCAGCTACGGCCACCACCAGTCCGTCAAAAGCTTCCTTCAATGCAGCCTGGTCTTGTCCCGATAGACACAGGTCGTCCATGTAAACAGACGGCGTGATCGTGTCAGGCAGAGCCCGCAGGTAAGTGCCTATTGGTGACTCCGAGAGAATGAGGGTGGCGAGGATAGGAGACCGCACGAATCCATATGGAAGTACATAGCCTCCGCCCGCAAACGGGTTTTTGACCGTCGACCACTTGGCGTAGTACTCCGGCTTCGGAATACCAATGTCCTTGAGGACGCGCTTCAGACGGTTGCGCTTGATGCTGTAGAAGAAACGGCTGAGGTCAACACGGCAGAAGAACGCGTTTTTGCGGTGCCTGTGGAGGGCAACCACGTGAGAGCCCTCCTTAAAGTGATAAATGAATTTGTCGAACGTGTATTTCTTGGCGACTTTACGCTTGAGCTTTCTGCCCAGCTCCTCGCCAAACGGGTTCGGAACGAAGATCGGCTTTCCATTTTTCCAGTAGGAGTGGCAAAAATTTTCGAAAGGACCGGGCATAGTTGACAACCTTGCTGATCAGATCAATTAGTATAACCGCATTCTTCAAAAGAAGAAGGGTTACCGAAAGAACTGATGCAGCAAGGTGTAGGCGCTTTTGATTTTTGGTCATAGGCGTTCTCCATTGCTAGACCCCGGCATACCTGCAACCTCATCTTCACGATGGAGTTGTCAACTGAGAGAACAGGTATTCCCGAAGCCCAGTCCCTAGGTGCTTCCCGAGAGTCGCATCAAGGTCCGATGGGCCAGCGCGAGGTGCAGCCTAACGCCGAAGTCAGGCTGGAGATATGGATGCGGATTCGGTCTTTCAATGGCAGGGGAAGCCGCCAGTCATATTTAATTTTCGGGAGTTTCTTTGAAGCCAAATCATCTAACCAATTCTGCAGGTTAGATTTGGGCAATGCAAGGGATTGAGCCTGCGACTCCATCCGTGTGAAGGCAGCTAATAGCCCAAGAATGCCGGAATTCAGCGGGTTACAGCGTTCACTAACCGGCACGTAAAAGATCAGCGTTACCTCACCCTGTCGATCATCTTTAAGCGCCCCCCCCAATCCCTCAAAATAGCCAGACCCTTATCAACACAAAACATTGGTTACAATCCATGTCCCCGTTTTGTTCTTCTGGGGATTCGTCTAACGTGAGGTGGATTTGAATCACTTCCGGTCGTAGCCGGACGATACCCCGCGGTGTGAACATGACGCCCTCGCAGTACAACGCTTGGCTTAGGCAGCAACAGCAAAGGCATAACGATGCCGTCCGCCGCTATAACAATGAGGTGGACCGCGTAAATCGAGCCAACAAGGCAGCTGCGGAACGATATGTGAGGGAGGTCAATCAGGAGATTGACCGCGTAAACCGGCACAATCAGCAGGTTGTAAACGAGCGAAATCGCGCAATACGCAAGAACAATCAAAACGCTCAAGCCGCAGTCGACAAATACAATACTGCGGTCCGGCAGCACAATGCGCAGGTCGAGAGCAATCGGCAGCAACTTAGGCGTCAGATTGCCAGCCTACAAAGTCGACCCAACACTCGGTATGTTGGGGTTCGCAGTTCGGCGCTCGACTTGAACGACCGATTTGAACGTGTCGAACACGAAGCGCGAACTTCAACAGGCGTTTCCAACCTTCTGACCTTGTTGGAGAAGGAGGCTGGAAATAGTGCGCAAGTGGCTGAAGCATTTGTGTCTGACGATCCAAAGGCTCCGGAGAGTGCGCAGGATACGGGTATCCTTGAGTACCTGGCGGGATTTTCCCAAGATCTTTGTAATCGTTGGAAAGGCGCACTTTTTTCGCTGAACCCAGCAAATCCCGATGCAGGGCGTCATTTCTGCACGAGCGTTCGCGAAATCTTCAATGAGATACTGGGCAGATGGGCCAACGACGACGATGTACGCGAAGCGGATTGCAACTGCGAACTGACGCAGCAGGGTACGCCATCCCGGAGGGCAAAAATCCGCTACCTTTTGAAGAAAAAAGGCGCCGACTCCCCTGAGATGTTGGGATTTATCGACAAGGATATTGAGGACATTCTACAGTTATTCAAGGTGTTTAACGAGGCTACCCATGGCGAGGCCGGAAAACACGGTTTTGCCAAGCTCCAAAATATCCGCAAACGCGTCGATGGCGGTATTATGTTCCTTGCGGCCGTCGCGCTGTAACCCTCTGGGACTGTGGCTTTTCACCTTCTTTCGCCACTTTCCCACATCCCCTGCCTTTGCCTCGGTCGAGCGCATAGTAGGTCTCGCCGCCGAGCTCTTGAGCCATTCTCTCAGTTTGGAACTGAAGGCGAGATTTTCCCGGTCATTGTGCCAGATGAAGGCGTGGCGCTCGGCACATGCCATTTGGCCATTCCTGGAGATTGGATGGTGGGCGATGCAGGGATTGAACCTGCGACCCCACCCGTGTGAAGGGTGTGCTCTCCCGCTGAGCTAATCGCCCGCTCGTTGCCCGAAGGCCAAGCGAGCCGCGATATAAGGGAGGCGGGTGCGGGAAGTCAAGGCGATGCCTAGCGCGTTCTGACAGGGATCGGATTGTTGTCCTTTAGCACCTGCCTGAGACGTGATGCCGGCCGTTTTCCTGTCAGTTCCCCGCGGCGACAATCAGCCTTTGCGCCAGATCGAGCGTCAGGGCGTCGAAATGCGAGATCACCGCCGAGGGTTCGAATTCGCGGACATGGCGGTCGGTGTAGCCGAAATCGACCGCCACCACTGGAATGCCGGCAGCCTTGGCGGTGTCGATGTCGGTTTGCGAATCGCCGACCATCAGCGCGCGATCCGGGTCGCCGCCGGCGAGCCTGATGGTCTCGATGAGATGGCGCGGGTCGGGCTTGCGGAACGCGAACGTGTCCTGGCCGGCGATTGCGGCGAAATGCTTCGTCAGGCCGAGCGCCTCGATCAGCGCCAGCGAGTTGGCTTCGTATTTGTTGGTGCAGATGGCCAGGAGATAGCCGGCGTTCTCGAAGCGGGCGATCGCCTCGACGACGCCGGGGTAGGGGCGCGATTTGCCGGGGATGTTGAGGGTGTAGTGGTCGAGGAAGAGTTTCAGCAGCCGGTCGTGCTCCTCGACGTCAAGCGACCGCTGTTGGGCGGCATGGGCCCGCTCGATCATCACGCGGCCGCCGTGACCGACAAAGCGCCGGAAGCCAGCCTCATCGACCGCCGCGATATGGCTGGCGGCAAGGCTGTGGTTCAGGCTATCGAGCAGGTCGGGCGCTGTGTCGACCAGCGTACCGTCGAGGTCGAACACGATGATCGGGCGAGTCATGGTCAGTCCTGGGCCAAGTTCATGCAAGTGGCAGGCGATAGCGGCTGCGGCGCGTCAAGGCAAGCGGGATGGGGCAAGCCGGCTGAGTCGTTCGGGCAAGCCAGCCCCGCCGGACCGGGTATTTCGTGGCTTGCCGCCAGACATGAAAAACCCGCCATGGCGGCGGGTCGTTGGCGCGAATCAGCACCATGGATAGATATGTAGCATAGCTGCCTTCACCGGGTCAAGAAAAAATTCCTATCGGAGATACCTGACGCATTGCCCCTGACCGTGCGTTGCCAGAACATCCATGCTGCTCGTCGCCAGGGAGTACGCCGCTGCCAAAGGCTTTGACCCGACCGGCAAAAATGCTAGGAGCCCAGCAGCGAATTTCCGGGGCAGCAAGCGGCATGGATGCAAGACAGTTGAAGGTCGAAGCCGCGCGGGCAGCGCTCGCCTATGTGAGCGACGGCATGCGGCTCGGAATCGGCACCGGCACCACCGCCGAAGAGTTCGTGCGGCTGCTTGCCGAGAAGGTCGCCACCGGCATGACCGTCATCGGCGTGCCGACGTCGGAGCGCACCGCGTTGCTCTGCCGCGAGCTTGGCGTGCCGCTGTCGACGCTGGAGGAAACGCCGGAACTCGATCTCACCGTCGATGGCGCCGATGAGGTCGATCCGGCGCTGACCCTGATCAAGGGCGGCGGCGGCGCGCTGCTGCGCGAGAAGATCGTTGCCGCGGCTTCCCAGCGCATGATCGTCATTGCCGACCAGTCGAAGATGGTCGAGACGCTCGGCCGGTTTCCACTGCCGATCGAAGTCAATCAGTTTGGCCTGCGCGCAACCGAAATCGCGATCGGCACCGCGGCTGAAAAGCTCGGCCTTTCCGGTCCGGTTATATTGAGGATGACGGGGGGCCAGGCTTTTGTTACAGACGGCGGCCATTTTATCCTCGATGCATCTTTTGGCCGCATTCCGGATACAAGAGCGCTTTCGAATGCTCTCCACGCCATTCCGGGCGTGGTCGAGCATGGTCTTTTCATCGGGCTGGCGTCAGCGGCCATCATCGCCGGCGGCGACGGTATCCAAACTGTCCATGCCGCCCGAAAACCAGGGAGTTCTACCGATCATGATGTTGCATAACCGGGTTCGCAGCCTTTGCGCCGTTCTGGCGGCTACGGCCGTTTTCGCCTTCTCTTCGCCGGCGTTTTCGCAAGAAGTCACGGACTCGCACCTGAAGGCCGCCCGCGCGGCGGTAGCGGCGATCCACGCGACCGACCCGTTCGACAACATCCTGCCGCAGGCGGCAGCCGCGCTCGAATCGCAGCTCATTCAGAAGAACCCGGACATGCAGGAGCTGATCGGCAAGACCATCAACGAGAAGGCGCTGGCGCTCGCCTCGCGCCGCGCCGACCTCGAGAAGGAAGCCGCACTCGCCTACGCAAAAGTGTTCTCCGAAAAGGAACTGACGGATATCGCCGCCTTCTACAGTTCCGATTCGGGCAAGAAGCTGCTGGATAGCGGCCCGACCGTGACCCGTGAACTGGTCAAGGCAGCCGACATCTGGCAGAACGGCCTCGCACGCGATCTCGCTCAGCAGGTTGGCGAGACGCTGGCCGCGGCCGCCAAGGCCAAGGCGCCGGCAGCCCCTGCCGCAGCACCCGCGGACGCAGCCGCGCCTGCGGATGGCGCTGCACCCGCCGATGGTTCGGCTCCGGCAGACGACACGCAGAACTGATCTTGCGTTTCCAAATGGCCTTGCGGCCATCGATGAAGCCCGGCTTGTCCGGGCTTTTCTTTTGCTGCCTGGCGGCCTACCTGTCACTGGATTTCTGAAGCTTGAGGAGCCGCCAGATGGCCGGTTACGACTACGATCTTTTCGTCATCGGCGGCGGCTCGGGCGGGGTGAGGGCGGCGCGCGTCGCGGCCGCACTCGGCAAGCGCGTCGGCATCGCCGAGGAATACCGCTATGGCGGCACCTGCGTCATCAGGGGCTGCGTGCCGAAAAAGCTCTATGTCTATGCATCGCAATTTCCCGAGCATTTCGCCGACGCCGCCGGCTATGGCTGGACGGTGCCGGAGGCGAGTTTCGACTGGCAGACGCTGGTCGCCAACAAGGATCGCGAGATCAGCCGGCTGGAGGCGATCTACCAGAGGAATGTCGAGGGCGCCGGCGGCGAGGCCTTTCACTCGCGCGCCATGATCGTCGATCCGCATGTCGTGCATCTCCTGGGCGAAGATCGCACAGTCACCGCCGACCAGATCCTGATCGCCACCGGCGGCCGCCCGGCGCCGCATCCGGCGCTGCCCGGGCATGAGCATTGCATCTTCTCCAACGAGGCTTTCGATCTCAAGCAGCTACCCAAGGCGATCATGATCGAGGGCGGCGGCTACATCGCGGTCGAGTTCGCCAACATCTTCCACGGCCTCGGCGTCGACACCACGCTGGTCTATCGCGGCAAGGAGATCCTCAGCCGCTTCGACATGGACCTGCGGCGCATGCTGCACGAGACAATGGAAAAGAAGGGGATAGAGATCCTCTGCCATTCCGTGTCGGAATGGATCCGCAAGCGGCCGGACGGCCGGCTCGACGCAATCGTCACCGGCGGCAAAGTGCTGACGGTCGACCAGGTGATGCTGGCCATCGGCCGCATCCCCAACACCGAGAATATGGGCCTGGAAGGCATCGGCCTGGAGATGACCAAGACCGGTGCGATCGCCGTCGACAAATACTCGCGCACCAACATCGACAACATCTGGGCGATCGGCGACGTCACCAACCGCGTGCAGCTGACACCGGTGGCGATCCATGAGGCGATGTGTTTCATCGAAACCGCCTTCAAGGGAAATGCGACGGCGCCCGACCACGACACCATTGCGACCGCCGTCTTTTCACAACCCGAAATCGGCACGGTCGGCCTGTCGGAGGATGATGCGGTCAAACGCTTCCCCGACATCGAGATCTACCGCGCCACTTTCCGGCCGATGCGGCATACGCTGTCCGGCCGCGACGAGAAGATGCTGATCAAGCTGGTGGTCGACGGCGCGTCGAAGCGGGTGCTCGGCGCGCACATCCTGGGACCGGATGCCGGCGAGATGGCGCAGCTTCTCGGCATTCCGCTGAAAGCCGGGCTGACCAAGGATGATTTCGACCGCACGATGGCGGTGCATCCGACAGCCGCGGAAGAGATCGTCACCATGTACAAGCCGACCTATCGCGTGAAGGATGGCAAGAGGGTGGATTGACCTGGCACATGCCGAGGTTCAGCTCTCCACCGCGGCAAGGGTCTTGCCACGGCGGAGATCTGGGAATTGCTACAGCAGCGTGCCGCGCAGGATCACCAACGCCACCGAGAAATAGATCACCAGCCCGGTGACATCGACCAGCGTGGCGACGAACGGGGCCGATGCGCTGGCCGGATCGAAGCCGATGCGTTTCAGGGCGAACGGCAGCATCGACCCCGACAGCGAGCCGAAGGTGACGATGCCGACCAGTGCCACGCCGACCGTCGCGGCGATCAGCGGCCAATGCGGCCCATAGTCGTAGAAGCCCATATATTGCCAGAGCGCGATGCGGCCGATGCCGACCACGCCGAGCATGGCGCCGAGCACGAGGCCGGTGGGCAGTTCGCGCAGCGCCACCCGCCACCAGTCGCGAAGACCGATTTCGCGCAGCGCCAGCGCCCGGATGACCAGCGAGGTCGCCTGCGAGCCGGAATTGCCACCCGAGCTCATGATCAGCGGGATGAACAGCGTCAGCACGATCGCCTTTTCCAACTCGCCCTCATAGCTCTGCATGGCGTTGGCCGTCAGCATCTCTGAGATGAACAGCGCGCACAGCCAGCCGCCCCGCTTCTTGATCATGGCGAGGAAGCTCATCTTCATGTACGGCTCGTCGAGCGCCTCCATGCCGCCGAAACGGTGCACGTCCTCGGTCGTCTCCTCGATCATCGCGTCGATGATGTCGTCGATGGTGACGATGCCGAGGATCTTGCCGTGGTCGACGACCGGGACGGCGAGCAGGTCGTATTTCGAGATCGTCTGCGCCAGGGTTTCGCGATCGGTCAGTGGGGTGACCGTCACCGGCGCGCGATCCGGCGCCACCGTCATGATCGAATCCTCCGGCTCCCCGGTGATCAGCCGGCGCAGGCCGGTCGACCGCATCAGGAGATGCGTCTGCGGATCGACGATGTAGATCGCGTAGACGGTTTCGCGCGTCCGCTCGACCTTGCGGATGTAGTCGAGCGTGCGGCCCACGGTCCAGTCCGAAGGCACGCTGACGAACTCCGTCGTCATGATCGATGCGGCGCTGCCTTCGGGATAACCCAGAATGGCAAGCAGCGTGGCGCGCAGCGGCGGCGCAAGCCCGCCGAGCAGCTCGGAACGGGCCGGCTCGTCCAGCTCGCGCAGGATGTCGGCGGCGCGGTCTTCCGACATGGCGGTGAGCAGCTTGCCCGCCTTGGCGCGCGGCAGCGCCTCCATGAGTTCGGGCGCGCGGTCGAGTTCAGGCTGGTCGAAGATCTCGACCAGCCGCTCGAACGTCACTTCACAAAGCAGTTCCGTCGCGCTTTCTCGCGGCTCCCTGTTCAGGGCCTCGACAATGTCGGCGACGTGATCGTTGGCTAGGATACGGGCGATCGCGACGGCCTCGTCGCTCGCTACGGGGGTAAATTCGTTCATGGCTCACTCCTTGCCGTCCGGCAGGACATGAACCATTCAGGTCACGTCTAGGCGGACGGCTGTTGCGTTCGACTGTGACTGTCGCCAGGCATGGCGCTGTGACCTTTCCGCTTGCGGGTTCGCGTTTGACTGTCTGCAAGCCGGCGCAACATAGGTGCGCGCCTTGCCGAGTCAATCGTGGTGAGGATGAAAAACGGTGCCGAATGGCACCACTCGCGAGACTGTGATCAGCGGTCGCCGCATGGCGCGGCCGGCCGAGATCAACGGGTCGTCATTTCTGCTTCAGCCGGCGCGAGAAGCGCAGCCACTTGTCCTCGACCGGCCTTGGCTGGACAAGAATCGTGGTGAGTTCGACAGGCAGGGTCGGAACCAGGGGCTTCTTGGTGGCGACGCCGTCGGCGATCGCGACGATGCTATGGTAGAATTCTGCGCCGGCCAGCGATCGCGGCGCCACCGCCTCGTGCATGACGCTGATGACCGTGACATCGGGGCAGTTGTCCTTGATGGCCTGATGGAAGGCAATCTTGCCCTCCGGATCAAGCGCGCCGGTCGCCTCGTCGAGGAACAGCAGCCCCGGCTGCTGCAGCACGATGCGCGCCACCACCAGCTTCTGCTTCTGGCCGCCCGACAGAACCTGGTCCCAGCTTTTGCCTTCGCGGCTTGCGTCGGCCAGATGCGAGATGAAGTCGCCAAGGCCGGCCTTGTACAGCGCCGCCGCGACATCCGCATCGCTATGATTGTGCTCGGAGCCCGGCAGGCAGACCAGCTGTTTCAGCGTCACCTGCTGCAGCTTGACCTCCTGGGCGGCATAGAAACTCTTCACGCCCTCGGGGAAGACGATGGTGCCATGGCCATAGGGCCACAGGCCGTTAATCGCCTTGATCAGCGAGGTCTTGCCGCAACCGGATTCGCCTTTCAGGAACGTCCATTCGCCGCGCCGGAAGCGCAAATTGGCGGCGCTGAGGAACGGCGTGGCGTCCTCGCCTTGATGCGCCAGTTCGAGCTTCTGGATGGTCAGGCCGAAAACCGGGTTCTGGCTGGCGTAGTGGAAGTCGGAACGGCCGGTCTGGCTGTAGAATTCCTGCGGATGCTGGACATTCTCGATCGCATTGGCCAGTTCGGTGACGCGCTGGCTGTTGGCGCGCAGCGTGGCGATGGCGGGCATGACGTGGATGAACCACGAACATTGGCCGATCAGCGAATTGACCAGCTCGGAGCCGGTTATGTAGCCCTTGAGATCGAGACCATTGTGAATGAACGGCACCAGGCCAGGTCCGTAGGCGACGATGCGGGCGCCGATGAAATTGTAGATCAGTTCGAACGACATGTAGACGGTGTTGACGATGTTCAGCCGCGTCCATGTGCCGTCGATATCGACATAGAGCCGGCCATGCATCGTCCTCTGCACGCCTTCGCCCTGGGACGCGGCGACATGGAAGCTGCGGCGCAGGAACGTCGTCAGTTCGCCGCGATAGCTGCCTTCGGCCTGCTGCATCCTGACGTTGAGGCGCTCGAGCAGGCCGCCGAGCTTAACCGCGATCCAGGTGTTCAGCGGCACATAGGTGGCGACGGCGAGGAAAGCGAGGACGGCGCTGCCATAGCTGCCGAGGAACTCCAGCCCCTTCACCTCGACGGAGTTTTCGAGCAGCTTCTGGCCGACGAAATAGAGCGAGGTGGCGACGCCCAGCACGCCCATGGCGAGCCCGATGGCGCCGCCGGTCATGTCCTTGATGGATTCCTGGACGCGCTGGTCGATGTTGTCGGGCGCCGGTGCGCCGCTGCCGGTCGACGCATGCTGGGCATGAAAATGCGTATGATTGTTGTCCAGCAGTGCTTCGTTGAAGCGGCTGTCCAGCCAACCACGCCATTTGCGGTGCAAGGTCGCCGAGACAAGATTGCGGATGCCGGTAAAGCCGGCGTCCTTGAGCAGGACCAGCAGCACGAGGATGCCGGCATTGACCAGCAGCGTGCGAAGCGGCGTGGTGTTGGCTGCGTCATGGAAGAAGGCGATCGAGTTGACCAGCTCGCCGGAGGCTTCGGCGAACCAGACACCGGCCTTGCTGGAGAGCGCCGTGAGCAGCGCGATCACCAGCGTCAGCGTCCAGGCTTCCTTCCACCGATCCGAAACCCAGTAGGCCCGCATCAGGCCCCAGAAGGTACGCATCGACGATACCGGCGTCAGAAGCGATGGCCGTGCGGCATCGCGAGGTGTTTTTTCCGGTACTGACTCTTGCGTTGGTCTATCGACCCGAATCACGATCCCGCCCAAACCATTTTTGTTTTGTTACGGATGGTAACACCAATTGATCATTTTCTATTAATTTTTAAAGCTGGCCAAAGGGATTACCCCGGACGACCGTTGCCATGAGGCAACAGATTGCAGGACTGAACCGCCGTCAAATCGATTGGAGAAAACAGAATATCGCTATTGATTTCAAATTGTTGATGGACGCGGGAGGGCCATAGGCGAAGTTTCCCTTGGGGAAGGTTTTCACACGGGTTTGTGAACTCGAAAATCTAATTGACTGGTAAATTTCCTGACTGCGGACTGACCGAATCTTCGGAAATCTTCCGTTCGTGACCTCGCCAGAGGCAGAAAAGTGACCCGAAACGGTCGTTGCGGCAGGCGCGCCGGGCGGCACATCCGGGCCCGTTGGGTGAGGTCAGGAACCGCGTTTGACAATTGCTTCGTTCGGGATTGAACCTTCCCGGGCACTGTCGGCACCCATGCATGTCCGGTTCTCCAACGAGGAAGCTTCCAATGCTTGTACGCGCAGCCGCAACCCTGTTCCTCCTTGCCTGGCATCCCCTGGCACAGGCCGCCGAGCAGAGCATTCCGGCGGGCGCCGAGGGCCAGATCGAGTTCAACACGCCGTCCGGCAACATTGGCTGCATCTACACCCCGAAGGGCGGCACCAGCACCTATGAGCCGCAGGACGGTGGCCCGGAACTCAGCTGCTCCCGCGTCGCGCCGAGCTATGTCACCATCATCCTGGGACCCAAGGGGCCGGCGACTTTGATCAAGAACCCCGGCGAGCAGTCATGCTGCAGCGATGTCACCAAGCTCGCTTACGGCAAAAGCTGGAGCGCAGGGCCGTTCTCATGCGAATCCACAACCAAGGGACTGGCCTGCACGGCCACGAATGGCCATGGATTTTTCATCAGCAAGGCCAAGGTGACCGTGAAGTGACGCCGGCTCCCGCCGCATAAGGGCAGGGGCAGCCGGTCTCAGCCGGCCTTTTCCAGTTCGCCGCGCGCCTTGGCGGCAGCCACATGACGGATGGCATCGGCCAGGGTGTCGGCGTCCTGTGCGCCCATGACCGCGTATTTGCCCTCGATCAGGAAGCACGGCACGCCTGTTATGCCCATGCGCGAGGCGGTGGCGATCTCGGTGCGAACCGCCTCGACGTCGGCCTCGGTCGGCAAAAGCGTGGCAACCACGGATGCGTCCATGCCGGCCTCGCGCGCCACTTCGATCAGAACGGCATGGTCGCCGATGTCAGCGCCTTCTTCGAAATTCAGCTGGAACAGGCGGCGCACCAGCCGGTTCTGCACGGCTTCGCCGACGGCGCCGGCCCAGCGGATCAGGCGGTGTGCATCGAGCGTGTTCGGCGCCACCTTGATGGCGTCGAACGCGAAGGAAATGCCTTCGGCCTCGCCCAGCGGCTCGATGCGGGCATGGATTTCGCGGATGCGCTCGTCGCTGCCAAACTTGGCCAGCATATAGTCGCGGCGATCCTTGCCTTGCGGCGGAATGGTCGGATCGAGCTGGAATGGCCGCCAGCGGACATGCACCTCGGTGTCGCCGACAGCTGATATCGCCCTGTCGAGCCGTTTCTGGCCGATGAAGCACCATGGGCAGACGACGTCGGACACCACGTCGACGGTGACGGCGTTCAGCTCACTCATCTCGATCTCCCGAAATCCTCAGTTCGGCTTGCGCCACCAGCTTGGCAGTTGATACCCAAATATGGGCGTCTTTTGCGGATGTTCCAGGTAGTTCCAGTAGGCGATCCATTGCTGCGTGTTGTACTGCGTCGGCACCATGTAGTTGCCGGAGATCAGCAGCCGGTCGAGAACCCTGACAGCCGCGACATAGTCTTCCTTTGAACGCGCGCGCAGCATCGCGTCGATCGCCGCATCAACCGCCGGATCGGCGACACCGGCCAGATTGAACGAGCCTTCGGCCTTGGCCGCTTCGGATCCCCATCGGCCAAGCTGTTCAATGCCGGGCGACAATGAATTGTTGAAGCCGCTCGATCCGATCAGGGCCTCGAAATCGAAGCGCTGCTTGCGCGACTGGATCTGATCACCGTCGAGGCTGCGGATGGTGACGTCGATGCCGATCTTTTCCAGCGTGCGCTGATAGATGCCGGCAAGGCGCTCCTCATCCTGCGAAGCAACCAGAATCTCGAAGCCAAAGGGTTTGCCGTCGGGATCGAGCATTGTCCCGTCCTGCACGTGATAGCCGATGCTTTTCAAGAGATCGAAGGCCGCTTTCAGCACCTTGCGATCCTGCCCTGAACCGTCGGTGACCGGTGGCCGGTACGTGCCATCCATGACATCGGCCGGCACACGGCCGGGGTAGGGCGCCAGCAGCGCCTTTTCCCTGTCGTCAGCCGGATGACCAAGCGCGGAAAGCTCAGAATTCTGCCAGTAACTCATCGCGCGGGCGTATTTGCCGCCGAACAGGTTCTTGTTGGCCCATTCGAAGTCGTAGAGCATGCCGAGTGCACGCCGCACCACCGGGTTGGCGAACTTCTGCAGCCGCATGTTGAACAGGAAACCGGTCACCACGGGCGGAATGCCGGTGTCGAAGGTTTCGGCGACCACCTCGCCCTTGTGGAAGGCCGGAAAATCGAGGTCGCGCTCGCGCTTGACCGGATCGCCGTCGTCGTCGATGGCGCAAAGGCCCTTCTTGAACGCTTCGAGCTTGGCGTTGGCGTTGAGGAAATACTCGATGGTGATCTGGTCGTAATTGTCGAAGCCGCGCTTGGCCGGGACGTCCTTGCCCCAATAGTCCGGGTTGCGCTTGAAAACGATGCGTTGGCCAGGCTGTACCTGCGCAACGGTGTAGGGGCCACTGCCGATCAGTGGCTTCAGCGTCGTCTTGTCGAACGTGTCCTTGTCGAAGGCATGCTTGGCTATGATCGGCGTCAGCGCGATGATCAGGGGCGTCTCGCGATTGGCCTTGTCGTTGAAGGTGAAGCGCACGCTGTGGTCACCGGTCTTTTCGAGCTTGGCGATCAGGCTCATGCGGGCGCTGTAGGGTGGACGGCCCTTGTCGGTATAGACATCGTAGGTGAACAGCACATCCTCCGGCGTCACCGGCTGGCCGTCGGACCATTTGGCCTTCGGGTTGAGATGGAACTCGATGCTCTTGCGCTCGGGATCCATGTCGGCGGTGTCGGCGAGCAAGCCGTACAGGCTGAAGGGCTCGTCGTAGTTGCGCTGCATCAGCGGCTCAAAGACGAGATTGCCGTAAGTCTGGTCCATCATGCCGCGCGCCGTCGTGCGCAGGCTCTTGAGGATGAAGGGATTGAGATTGTCGAAGCTGCCGACGACGCAATAGGTGATCGAGCCACCCTTCGGCGCGTCCGGATTGACATAGTCGAAATGCGTGTAGTCGGGCGGCAAAGCCGGTTCGCCCTGTATGGCGATGCCGTGCTTCGGCTCCGATGCGGCCGGCTGATGCGAAAGGGCGAGAAACGATATCGCGGTGATCAGCCAAACAAGAACGCGGCCCATGACCGTCTCCTTACTGGGTCGGCTTGATGATTCGGTGCGCACCCTAGCATGAGGCAACTGCGCGCCGGCCAATGGCGTCATCAAGAATTACAAGTGGCGGGCTGGATTCGACATCGCTTGCAGTGTAACACGCCCCCCCGAAGTCATTCTGTTGCCTCATTTTGGCAACAGGTAGCTGGACCACACGGCACGAAGAAGCCGGTCCCGGGATCATTTGAGAGGAAGTGCACGACATGACGAGCCTGAACAGCAACGCGTACCGCCTGTCGGTCATGGCCGCTGGCGTGGTCGGCTTTCTGGGCGCAGGGCTTCCCGCTGCTTCCGCACAGCAGCAACAGCAGATTCCGCAAGGCTGGTTCAAGGCTTGCACCAAGCAGGAAGACGTCGACATCTGCAACGTCCAGAACATCACCACCGCCGGCAACGGCCAGCTGATCACCGGCGTCAGCCTGATCGAGCTGAAGGGCAAGGTGAACCGCAAGGTGTTCCAGGTGACGGTGCCGACCGGCCGTCTGGTGCCTCCCGGCATTGGCCTGCAGATCGATACCGGCAAGGCCGTAAAGCTTGATTACGTCATTTGCTTCCCGGATCGTTGCGTGGCCGAAGTTCCGCTCACCGACCAGCTCGTCGGTGCCTTCAAGAAGGGCCAGGCGATCACGCTGACCTCGGTCAATTTCCAGAACCAGCAGAACCCGATCAAGATCGCCCTGCAGGGTTTCAGCGGCGCCTATGACGGCCCGCCGCTGCAGCAGTCCGACATCGAAGACCGGCAGAAGAAGCTCCAGGACTTCGTCGCCAAGAACAACCAGGATTTCGCCAAGAAGCTCAAGGAAGAGCAGGACAAGGCGAAGACCGCCAACTGATCAGCCGGTTTTTGTCGGCCTAACAAAAAAGCGGGGTCATGCCCCGCTTTTTTTGCGTCTGTCGTCTGGTCGGTTAATGCCTCGATTGCCGTTTCGGCTCGTAGCGCCCGTCCGGCCTCTTATCGAACATCTCCTTGATCTGCGGATGCCGGACCGGCTCGCCCGACTGATCCTCGAGCAGGTTCTGCTCGGAGACATAGGCGATGTATTCGGTTTCCGAATTCTCGGCGAGCAGGTGATAGAAGGGTTGATCCTTGCGCGGCCGCACGTCGGCCGGGATGGCTTCGTACCATTCGTCGGTGTTGGCGAACTGCGGATCGACGTCGAAAATGATGCCCCTGAAGGGAAACAGCCGGTGGCGAACAACCTGTCCGATTGCGAATTTGGCTGTTTTCATCGTACTCACCACTGAATTCCTTGAACTTATTTGGCGCAGACTGGGCATCAATTCAATCCCGACGCGTTTTGAGCGTGCCTTGAAGCTACGCAGGATGCGGGGAAAAGGTTTTGCCGCAGGCCGCCGATGTCGACATTCGCCGAGGACGCGGTTTGGCGGAATGTTCGGAAGATCGCTATCAGCGCGCCGGCTTTCGCAGGCCGCCGGCCAGCGCCGCAAAGCCGCTGCCGGGACGAAGCCCCTCGCGCATGAAGAAGGCGCGAAGCGGCGCGAAACCTCCGAGAACGCCGAGCCCGGCAACACGGGCCATCTGCGCCGGCAGCATGTCGGAAAGCAGCGACATGTTGAGCAGATTGACCGCACTGCTGCGCGCCAGAATATCGGGGCGGCGTTTGAAATCGTAGGCCGCAAGGGTCTTGGCAGCGCCGGGGTCGGTACGATTTTCTCCAGCGATACCAACGAGATCGTCGATATCCCTGATACCGAGATTGAGGCCTTGCGCGCCGATCGGCGGAAACACGTGGGCGGCTTCGCCGACAAGCGCCACACGGTCCCGCGCGAAACGCAGCGGCGTCACCGCCGAAAGCGGATAAATCTGCCGGCCCGGCTCGACCGTCACCCGGCCCAGCATCGACTGCATCTGCTGTTCGACCCGCACGGAAAGCGTCGCATCGTCCAACGCGGCGAGTTCCGCTGCTGTCTCGGGCTTCACCACCCAGACCAGGCTCGAGCGATTGCCGGGCAGCGGAACCTGCGTGAACGGACCGGTCTCGGTGTGGAATTCGGTCGAGGTGAAGGCATGATCGCCGCTGTGACGGAAATTGAGGACAAAAGCTGCCTGCGGGTACGAGCGGGCCGAGGTCGAGATGCCGGCCGCCTGGCGTGCCGGCGACAGCCGTCCGTCGGCGGCGACCGCCAGGGATGCATCCAGCGTGCTGCCGTCGGTCAGCACGGCACGGGCATGTTCGGCGTCGAGATGCCAACTTGCCACCATCGACCTCCGCCAGTCGACGCCGGTATGCTTAGCAACCGTGCTGGCGAGTGCGGGATTGAGGACGCTGTTGGGCAGGTTCAACCCGAACTGGTCCTCGCCGATCTCGCTGGCGCGGAAGGTGACGACGGGGCTACGGATCAGCCGGCGGGTCGCATCGACGATGCGCATCACCTTCAAGGGCGCCGCCTTGGGCTTGATGTCTTCGAGCATACCCAGCCGCGCAAGCACCTGCAGAGCGGGGTTCATCAGCGCCGTCGTGCGGCCATCGGGGGCAGAAGTTTCGGGCCCGACAAGCGTCACCGGGAAACCGGCATCGGCGAAAGCGAGCGCCGCGATCAACCCTGCCGGCCCCGTGCCAGCAACCAGTATCCGCGCAGTGTCTCGATGCTCCAAGATCGGCTTCCGGCTTGCAATGCGAGGCAGCCCACCCGACCTGCCAGTCGATCCAGCATATAGGTCAATTCATGCCGCTTGATCAACGCGGCGATTCGGCTCATTCCGATGTCATGACCGGCCAGCAAGACGACTTCAGCCATCTCGACCGCGCCGGCCGCGCCATGGCGAACATCGCGCGCAGTCCCCGTGTAACGGCAAACGTCGTTGTCGGCGCCTGCATCCTGCTTGCCTGGCTGTTGCTTGCCGCGATGGCAATCCGCAGCGCCGAAGGGCGGATTGCGGGCGTCAACGCCCCTGGCGACGCGCTTCTGCGTAACCTGCCGCGACTGCCGCTACCGGATTTCCTGGAACGGTTCTTTGCGCTCTGCCTGTCGCCGACGCCGCTGGACGGAAGCCTCGGGCTCAAGGCCGGCGCGCTCGTCTTGATGTGGTTCCTGATGGCGATCGCCACCATGCTGCCTTCGGCCGCACCGATAATCCGCACCTATTGCGAGATCGCCGATACGGCTCGCATCAAGGGCGAGCCGGTCGTCCATCCGCTGGTGCTGGTTGCCGGTTACCTCGGCGTCTGGCTCGCTGCCTCGATGATGTTCGCGGTGCTGACCTTGGCCATTCATGCATCCGGCTCGCCCAGCGGGATGCTCGACCCCGTCGTCGGTATTGCCGGCGCGGTCGCTCTGCTGATTGCGGGCCTCTACCAATTCAGCGGTCTGAAGGAAGCCTGTCTGAAGAAATGCAGGAACCCGTTCTCGATCCTGTTCGCGAATTGGAGCGCGAGGCCCGTCCGCGTCTTCCGGCTTGGCGTCGCGCAAGGCCTGTGGTGCCTCGGCTGCTGCTGGGCGTTGATGCTGGTGATGTTCGCCGTCGGGGTGATGAACGTCTTCTGGATGGCGTTGATCGGGCTGTTCACCCTGATCGAAAAACAGACGGCGAGCAGGGTTCCAACCCGGCTGGCCGGTGCGATACTGCTTGTCTGGGCAGCAGCGCTGCTAGTAGTCTCGCGATAAGTGGGGGAAAGTCGATGTCAGACCAGAGCTGGGCGATGAAGGGAGAGCTCGTACTCTCCTGCAATTGCACGGTTTTTTGCCCCTGCGTGCTGTCGCTCGGCAGTCATCCGCCGACCGAAGGCTATTGCCAGACCTGGGCCGGCTTCCGCATCGACGCCGGCCATTTCGGCGAGGTCGACCTGTCGGGGCTCAATCTCGGATTGATCATGGAAATCCCCGGCTATATGAGCCGCGGCAACTGGACCGCCGGCCTGTTCATCGACAAGCGCGCATCGGTCTATGCGGTCAAGGCGCTGACCAAGATTTTCACTGGCAAGGCGGGCGGGACCACCTCGTTGCTTTCCATCCTTGTCGGCAAATTCCTCGGTGTCGAACAAGTGCCGATCACCTATGAGACGCGTGACAGGACACGCATCTTCCAGATACCGAAGATCATCGACGGGGCGGTAACGCCGATCCCCGGCAAGGACCGAGACAAGGATACGGTGATCAGCAATTCGGAATACTGGATCGCGCCTGAGATCATCGTTGCCAGGTCCGACAAGAGCAAGATGCGGGCTTTCGGCCGAAACTGGAATTTCGCCGGCCGGTCGGCCGAAATCTGCAAGCTGGATTGGCGGGGCCCGTGAGCAAGAACACAACGGCCAAGAAGATCAGGGACCGGATTCCGCGACCGAAGAAGAAAGTCACCTGGCCGCAGGCGAGGGCGTTCTCCGTCCATCTGCTGACCGCCTCGGGCTCATTCCTGGCCTTCCTGTCGCTGGTGGCCGCGAGCGAAGAGCGCTGGACCGCGATGTTCTGGTGGCTGGGGCTGGCCTTGTTTGTCGACGGCATCGACGGGCCGATCGCCAGAAAGCTCGAGGTCAAGGAGATCCTGCCGACCTGGTCGGGCGAAATGCTCGACAACATCATCGACTACGTGACCTATGTCCTGATCCCGGCCTTCGCGCTTTACCAGCGCGGCTTCATGGGCGAGGGACTGTCTTTTCTGTCGGCGGCGATCATCGTCGTCTCCAGTGCCATCTACTACGCCGACACCGGCATGAAGACGAAGGAGAATTTCTTCAAGGGATTCCCCGTGGTCTGGAACATGGTGGTGTTCACGCTGTTCGTCATCGAGCCGGGACAATGGGTTTCGTTCGCGGTGGTGGTGGTGGCCGGCATTCTGACTTTCGTGCCGATCAATTTCATCCACCCGGTGCGGGTGGTGCGGCTGCGGCGCATCAACCTCGCGATGACGCTTTTGTGGTGCGCTTTCGGTGCACTGGCGCTGGCGCAGGCGGCACTCGCTGCCTTCTACGATCAGATCGGCGTGCTGGGCGAGCAGGTCAGCACCTTCACCAAGATCGGCATCTCAATTACCGGACTCTACCTTGCCTGCATCGGCGGCGTCATGCAGTTCTTTCCAAATCTCGGTGCCAAAAAAGTCTGATCAGCCCAAGGAAGTTCCGCCCATGTCCAAAGCGATCCGCATCCACGCCAATGGTGGCCCGGAAGTCCTGACCTATGAGGACACCGATCCCGGCCGTCCGGGATCGGGGCAGATCCTGATCCGGCATACGGCGATCGGCCTCAATTTCATCGATGTCTATCACCGCACCGGCCTTTATCCGCCGCCTGGCGGATTTCCACTGGTTCCGGGCAGCGAGGCTGCAGGCGTGGTGCTAGAAGTCGGCCAGGACGTCGACTGGCTGAAGCCGGGCGACCGCATTGCCTATGCGACGAATGTCGGCGGCGCCTACGCCGAGCAACGTGTCATCGCGGCCAGCCAAGTGGTCAAGGTGCCGGACGGCATCAGCGACGAACAGGCGGCGGCGATGATGCTTAAAGGCATGACCGCCGAGTATCTGCTGCGGCGCACCTTCAAGGTGAAGGCAGGCGACACGATCCTGTTTCATGCCGCGGCCGGCGGCGTCGGGCTGATCCTCGGGCAGTGGGCTAGATATCTCGGCGCGACCGTCATCGGCACGGCCAGCTCAGCCGACAAGATCGAGCTCGCCAAGGCGCACGGCTTCGATCACGTCATCAACTACAAGGAGCAGGATTTCGTTGCCGGCGTCGCCGCCATCACCGGTGGCGGGAAATGCGACGTCGTCTACGATTCGGTCGGCAACGACACGTTTCCGGCGTCGCTCGATTGCCTCAATCCGCTCGGCATGTTCGTCAGCTTCGGCCAGTCCTCGGGATCAATCCCGCCATTCAGCATGTCATTGCTGGCCCAGAAGGGCTCGCTGTTCGCCACAAGGCCGACCTTGTTCGTCTACAATGCGAAACGCGAGGACCTCGAGGCCTCCGCCGCCGCCCTGTTCGAGGTCGTGCTCAGCGGCGCCGTGGAGATCAAGATCAACCAGCGCTATG
Source organism: Mesorhizobium sp. P2_E6 (assembly GCF_056403835.1). NCBI lineage: Bacteria > Pseudomonadati > Pseudomonadota > Alphaproteobacteria > Hyphomicrobiales > Phyllobacteriaceae > Mesorhizobium > Mesorhizobium sp. P2_E6. The sequence continues at coordinate 81,631 of NZ_JBFUEQ010000014.1, read as the reverse complement.
CGCTCAAGGACGCCGGCAAGGCGCATTCCGACCTCGAGGGCCGCAGGACAACAGGGACCACCATTCTCATCCCTTAGTCCCTTCTGCCTTGCTATCCCTTGAATTTCCGCTGAAATTCTTGAAGCTCTTTCAAGACGCGTGCCGCTTTCCGATGAGAGCCGGCCGCGCCTACCATGCTTGCGGGAACACAGAACATATCTGGCTAACCAGATGGGAGGCACTGTGAGTGCAAATCAGGACGGCACGAACCTGCTCGAGGTCCGTGGTCTTACCAAGATATTCGGCACCCTGACGGCGTGCGATCATATCGATCTCGACATCGCCAAGGGTGAAATCCACGCCTTGCTCGGCGAAAACGGCGCCGGAAAGTCGACGCTGGTCAAGATGCTGTTCGGTTCGCTGGAGCCCAACTCCGGCGAGATTTTCTGGAACGGCCAGGCGGTCAGGATTTCCAGCCCGGGCGCGGCGAAAAAGCTCGGCATCGGCATGGTGTTCCAGCACTTCTCGCTGTTCGAGGCGCTGACCGCCGCCGAGAACATCGCGCTGTCGCTCGATGACGGTTCGCCGATCAGCAGCATCGCGGCGAAGGCGAGGGCGCTTTCCTACAGCTACGGCCTGCCGCTCGATCCGGAATCGCTGGTCGGCGACCTGTCGGTCGGCGAACGCCAGCGCATCGAGATCATCCGCTGCCTTCTGCAGACGCCGCAGCTCATCATCCTGGACGAGCCGACCTCGGTGTTGACGCCGCAGGAGGCCGACAAGCTGTTCGAGACGCTGGAGCGTCTGCGCTCGGAAGGCAAATCCATCCTCTACATCTCGCACCGGCTTGAAGAGGTCAAACGCATCTGCGACCGCGCCACCGTGTTGCGGCATGGCAAGGTGGTCGGCCACTGCAATCCGCGTGAGGAAACGGCCTCGTCGCTGGCCCGCATGATGGTCGGCAACGAAGTGCAGGCCGTGGTGCGTGCGCCGGTCGAGGGGATCGACAAGGCGCAGCCGCTGCTCGAGATCCGCAACCTCACCCGCAAGCCGGCAACGCCGTTCTCGATACCGCTCAAGGGCATCAACCTGAACGTCCGCGCCGGCGAGGTGATCGGCATTGCCGGTGTCGCCGGCAACGGCCAGGGCGAATTCTTCGAATCCGTCTCCGGCGAGGTGTTGCAGCAGGATGCCGCTTCCGTGCGCATCCGTGGCAAGGACGCGGGTGGCCTCACCATCACCGGACGTCGGTTGCTGGGCGCTGCCTTCGTGCCGGAAGAGCGCCTCGGCCACGGGGCCGCGCCGCGCATGAAGCTTTCCGAGAACCTGCTGCTGTCGCGCCATGCCACCGACGGCAAGGCGTTTGTCGGCGCCGGCGGAATGGTCAAGAGCGCTGCCATCTACACCGCCGCCCAACGCATCATCGTGGCAATGGACGTGCGCAAGAGCGCGCCGGATCCGGAAGCCGCGGCACTTTCGGGCGGCAATTTGCAGAAATTCATCGTCGGCCGTGAACTCGACCGCCGGCCGAGCGTCATGGTGGTCAACCAGCCGACCTGGGGTGTCGACGCGGGTGCCGCTGCCCACATCCGCCAGGCGTTGATCGAACTGTCGCGCAGCGGGTCGGCGGTGCTGGTGATCAGCCAGGATCTCGATGAGCTGTTCGAGATATCGGATGCGATCGCGGTCATGCACAATGGCGAACTGTCCAAGCCGTTGCCGATCGCCGAGGCGACCTTCGAGAAGGTTGGCTTGCTGATGGGCGGCGCCGAGCCCGGCCACGCCGAACATACGCTGGAGACGGCATGATGCGCCTCGAACTCGTCAAACGCCCACAGCGCTCCGCGCTGTTCTCGGCCCTGTCGCCATTCATCGCCTTTGCGCTGACGATCATCGCCGGCGCCATCATGTTCGCATTGCTTGGCGTCAACCCGTTGACCGCTTTCCGGATCTATTTCATCGAGCCGGTCAGCCAGGTCTGGCAGCTGCATGAACTGGCGATCAAGGCGGCGCCGCTCATCCTGATCGCTGTCGGCCTGTCGGTCTGCTACAAGGCCAACATCTGGAACATCGGCGCCGAAGGCCAGTTCATCCTGGGCGGCATTGTCGGCTCGATCATTCCGGTGCTGTTTCCGCAGTTCGAAAGCCCGCTGGTGCTGCCGCTGATGCTGCTGCTCGGCATGGTCGGCGGTGCCGCATATGCGGCGATCCCGGCTCTGCTCAAGACGCGCTTCGGCACCAACGAGATCCTGACCAGCCTAATGCTGGTCTATGTCGCCCAGCTCTTCCTCGACTGGCTGGTGCGAGGACCGTGGCGCGACCCGCAGGGCCATGGGTTCCCGCAGACCATTCAGTTCAACGACTCCGCCGTGCTGCCGGAGCTGATGCCGGATGCCGGACGGGCAAACTGGGGATTTGTCTTCGCGCTGGTCGCCGCGGTGCTGGTCTGGATCCTGATGAGCCGCATGCTGAAGGGTTTTGAAGTGCGCGTGCTGGGGTCAAGCCCGCGGGCAGGGCGCTTCGCCGGCTTCGGCCTCAACCGCATGGTGTTCTTCGCCTTCCTGCTGTCGGGTGCCCTGGCGGGCCTTGCCGGCATCTCGGAAGTCTCGGGCGCCATCGGCCAGCTGCAGCCTGTCATTTCGCCCGGCTACGGCTTCACCGCCATCATCGTGGCGTTCCTTGGCCGCCTTAATCCACTCGGCATCGTCGCCGCCGGTCTGGTGCTGGCGCTGACCTATCTCGGCGGTGAAGCCGTGCAAAGCGCGCTCGGCATCTCCGACAAGGTGGCGCGGGTGTTCCAGGGCATGCTGCTGTTCTTCGTGCTCGGCTGCGACACGCTCATTCACTACCGCATTCGCCTGATCGGCCTGGCGCTGACCAAACCGGAAAGCGCTGCAAAACTCGAAGCCGCGCCAAAGTTGAAGGAAGCCCGTTGATGGACATCACCATAAACATCCTTCTGACCATCGCCACGGCGGCAACTCCGTTGCTTATCGCTGCGATCGGCGAACTGGTGGTCGAGCGCTCCGGCGTGCTCAATCTCGGCGTCGAGGGCATGATGATCATGGGCGCCGTCGGTGGCTTCGGCGCCAGCTATCTCACCGGATCACCCTGGATCGGTTTGTTGGCGGCTATCGCCATGGGCGCGGTGTTCTCGCTGCTGTTTGCCGTCATGACCCTGTCGCTGGCCACCAACCAGGTGGCGACGGGCCTGTCGCTGACGCTGCTCGGCCTCGGCCTGTCCGGCATGATGGGGACGAGCTTTGTCGGCCAGCCAGGCGAACGGCTGCCCAACCTCGACATCCCCGGGCTGACCTCGATCCCCGTCGTCGGCAGATTGCTGTTCGGGCAGGATCCTATCTTCTACATCTCGATCGCGCTGACCGCGGCCGTCATGTGGTTCCTGTTCAAGACCCGTACCGGACTGACGCTGCGCTCGATCGGCGACAGCCACACGTCGGCCCATGCCCTGGGCATCCAGGTCATCCGCTATCGTTATCTCGCGGTGATCTTCGGCGGCGCCTGTGCCGGTCTGGCCGGCGGCCATCTGTCGTTGGTCTATACGCCGCAATGGGTCGAGAACATGACCGCCGGCCGCGGCTGGATCGCGCTGGCGCTGGTGGTGTTCGCCTCGTGGAGGCCATGGCGGGTGCTGGCCGGCGCCTACATCTTCGGCGCGGTGTGGATCGGCCAGCTTCATGCACAGGCTTTTGGCATTCCAGTGCCGTCACAGTTCCTTTCTTCGCTACCCTATCTGGCAACCGTCGTGGTTCTCGTTCTAATCTCGCGCAACAAGCGTCTGACGATGATGAACACGCCGGCTTCCTTGGGGCAGCCATTCGTTCCGGATCGTTGACAATAATAACAAACGGGAAGCTCCAAGGCTTAACACAGAGAGGTAACACAATGAAAAAACTGCTTATTGCCCTGATGACCACGACAGCGGCAGTTTCGCTGGCGGCGTCCGCAGAGGCAGCCGACAAATTGAAGGCTTGCTGGGTCTACACCGGCCCGATCGGTGATTTCGGCTATTCCTACCAGCACGACCAGGGCCGTCTCGAGGTGGAGAAGGCGCTCGGCGACAAGGTCGAAACCGCTTATCTCGAAAACGTCTCCGAAGGCCCCGATGCCGACCGTGCGTTCGAGCGGCTGGCGCGCGAAGGCTGCAAGATCATCTTCGGCACCTCCTTCGGCTTCATGGACCCGGAAGTGAAGGTCGCCAAGAAATTCCCCAAGGTGATGTTCGAGCACGCAACCGGCTACAAGACCGGTGACAATCTCGGCATCTACAATGCGCGTTTCTATGAAGGCCGCTATGTGCTCGGCCAGATCGCCGCCAAGGAATCGAAGGCCGGCGTTGCCGGCTACATCGTTTCCTTCCCGATCCCCGAAGTGGTGATGGGCATCAATTCCTTCATGCTCGGCGCACAGTCGATCAACCCGAACTTCAAGGCCAAGATCGTCTGGGTGAACTCGTGGTTCGATCCGGGCAAGGAAGCCGACGCCGCCAAGGCGCTGTTCGACCAAGGCGCCGACATCGTCGTCCAGCACACCGATTCGACCGCTGCCCTGCAGGTGGCCGAGGAGCGCAAGCTGCACGGCTTCGGCCAGTCCTCCGACATGATCAAGTTCGCGCCGAACGCGCAGCTGACCTCGCTCACCGACGAATGGGGTCCGTACTACATCAGCCGGGTCCAGGCGGCCCTCGACGGCACCTGGAAGCCTGACAATGTCTGGCTCGGCATCAAGGACGGCGCGGTCAAGCTCGCCCCCTTCACCAACATGCCCGACGACGTGAAGGCGATGGCCGAAGCCACCGAGAAGAAGATCGCCGGCGGCTGGAACCCCTTCACCGGACCGATCGCCAAGCAGGACGGCACGCCGTGGCTGAAGGATGGCGAGGTCGCCGACGACGGCACGCTGCTCGGCATGAATTTCTATGTGAAGGGCGTTGACGACAAGCTGCCGCAGTAAGCGGCGCGAGATTCCAAAAAGGAAAGGGGCGCCGCAGGGCGCCCTTTTTCATTCGGCGGGTTCCGTTGCGACCTGGGCACGACGAAACCTCGCCAAGCCGACATCGACCGCGCGGCCCAGCCAAATCCTGAGCAGCCGCTGCGCCGGTCGTTCGCAGATGCGCCAGATCGCCCAGGAAACGATGAGCATCAGTGCGGTGCAGCCAAAGGCTGCGAACCATTTGCCGACCAGGGGAGCCGCGGCGTTGATGACGAGATAACCGATGTTCTGGTGCAGGAGATAGAGCGGATAGGTCAGCCCACCCAGCGCCAGGGTGAGCGCCGATGACCGCACGCTATGACGCAACAGGACCGCGCCGATCAAGGCCGCGTGCATGACGACATTGGCGACAACGAGATTGGCCGACGAAACGGCGATGCCATAGTGATCCTGCATCCAGTGCTGGGTCACGGACAGTGTGCCGCATGAGATCAGGAACGATGCCGCGAGCAGCAGCAAGGCCGGCAGGGAACGGCCATGTGCGTGGAGGTGGTGGACCAGCACGCCGGCGGCGAAGAACGGCGCGAACTCGGTGATGAACAGCACCCTTGCCGCGCCGCTGCCGAGGAAGAATTCGTTCAAGGCCGAGATCGCCAGCCAGATGAAGATCAATTCCAGCTTGTGTCTCTGGAACAGCCCGGTGAACAGGGCCAGGGTCACCCAACCGTAGAAAACCAGTTCAAGAACGATCGACCAGTAGACGCCATCCACGAAAGGCTGGCCGAAGGCTGGCGCGAACATCGTCAGATTGGCGGCATACTGGGCGAAGGAGGCAGGAAGCAGCGTTGTGCCGGCAAGCACGACAATCGCGAAAGTGATGGTCATACAGAGCAGGAAACCCGGATAGAGGCGAACGAAACGTGCGATCGCGAACTGGTCCCAGCGGCGGTTTTCCGCCGACCAGGCAATGACAAAACCGCTGATCAGAAAGAACAGATTGACGCCGAGATAGCCATGGATGGCGAACGGTGCTGCACGTGGATACCCCTCGCCAAGGAAGCCTTCAGCGGCCGCGCCGCGAAAGAAATAGTGGAAGAGCACGACCGCCAGCGCCGCCGTCAGCCTGAGCAGGTCCAGCGTCGCGATGTGATCCTGGCTGGCAGGTCTGACGTCCATCCGAATTTCCGCATTTACGGTCTGGAAACCATACTGCGGATCGCGGCTGAACGGGTTAAGCGAGCTGAACTATCGCCAGGTGTAGTAAATACGGCAGCGTCAGACCGCCGAACCGTAGAGGTCATAGGCATCGGCGCGGTCGATCTTGACAGTGACGATGTCGCCGGCGCGCAGCGGACGGCGCGACTGGATATGCACCGAGCCGTCGATCTCGGGCGCGTCGTATTTGGTGCGGCCCTTTGCCGATGTGCCGTGCGCTTCGTCGATCAGCACCGGCAGGCGCTTGCCGACCTTCTTGGCCAGCTGTGTCGCCGAGATCTTCTGCTGGCGCTGCATGAAGCGATGCCAGCGCGCTTCCTTGATCTCTTGCGGGACCTGTTCGAGACCGAGGTCGTTGGAGCGGGCGCCCCGGACCGGCTCGTATTTGAAGCAGCCGGCGCGGTCGATCTTGGCCTCGTCGAGCCAGTCGAGCAGCATTTCGAAATCGTCGTCCGTTTCGCCGGGAAAGCCGACGATGAAGGTCGAGCGGATGGCGAGATCCGGGCAGACCTCGCGCCAGCCGCGGATGCGCTCGAGCGTCTTTTCGCCATGGGCGGGCCGGCGCATGTTCTTCAGCACCTGCGGCGAAGCATGCTGGAACGGGATGTCGAGATAGGGAAGGATCTTCCCGTCGGCCATCAGCGGGATGACATCGGCGACGTGCGGGTAGGGGTAGACGTAGTGCATGCGCACCCAGATGCCGAGCTTGCCCAGCTCCTCGGAAAGATCGAGGAATTTCGCCCGCACTTCGCGGTCGCCGAACATGCTGGTCTGGTACTTGATGTCGATGCCGTAGGCGCTGGTGTCCTGCGAGATGACGAGGATCTCCTTGACGCCGGCCCTGGCCAGTTTCTCGGCCTCGCGCAGCACGTCAGCCGCGGGCCGCGAGACGAGGTCGCCACGCAGCGCCGGGATGATGCAGAAGGTGCAGCGGTTGTTGCAGCCTTCGGAAATCTTGAGATAGGCGTAGTGGCGCGGGGTCAGCTTGACGCCTTGCGGCGGCAGCAGGTCGATATAGGGATCGTGCGAAGGGGGCGCCGCTTCGTGAACGGCGGCCATCACGCTCTCATAGGCCTGCGGCCCGGTGATTGCCAGCACATTGGGGTGCCTCTCGCGAATGACGTGCGGCTCGGCACCAAGGCAGCCGGTGACGATGACCCTGCCGTTTTCCGAAAGCGCCGAGCCGATGGCGTTGAGCGACTCGTCGCGGGCGGAATCGAGAAAGCCGCAGGTGTTGACCACGACAAGATCTGCGCCGTCATGCTTGCGTGCGATCTCGTAGCCCTCGGCGCGCAGGCGCGTGATGATGCGTTCCGAATCCACAAGGGCTTTCGGGCATCCAAGACTGACAAAACTCACGCGAGGAGCGGACATATAGGGTTTCCGGGCTTTTCAGGATTGCCGGCGCAGTACCACACTTATTGCGGCATTGGTATGGGCACGCCTTCGATGCGGCAAAACGCACGGCGACTGCGCTTGCGACCATGCTCTTCCGGATCGAAGACGCAGCCGGCAACCGCCTCAGCTGACCACGTTGTTGACATGCGGCCAGACTTCCACCGCACCACGGTAGACCATGTCCAAGGCCACATAGAGAATGATCAGCAGGCCGATATAGGCGATCCAGCGGTGGCGATGCAGCAGCTTGGCAATGAAAGTCGCGGCGAGCCCCATCAGCGCGATCGACAGCACAAGGCCGATGACCAACACCGGAAAATGATCGCGCGCGGCACCCGCGACCGCCAGCACGTTGTCGAGCGACATCGACACGTCAGCGACGACGATCTGCAATGCTGCCTGGCCGAGCGTCTTGCGCTTGGCCTTGCCGGCCACCATCTTGTCGCTGTTGAGATCCGAGTTCGACAGCGCCTCGGTCGCTTCCAGCTCATCGGCATGCGACGTGCGCAGCTCGCGGTACATCTTCCAGCAGACCCACAGCAGCAAGATGCCGCCGGCCAGCAGCAGGCCGACGATCGCCAGCAGCTTGATGGTAACCGCGGCAAAACCGATGCGCAGCACCGTTGCCGCCAGCACGCCGATGAGGATCGCCTTCTTGCGTTGTTCGGCCGGCAGGCCGGCGGCAGCAAGGCCGATGACGATCGCATTGTCGCCAGCAAGCACGAGGTCGATGGCGATGACCTGGAGCAAGGCGGTCAGGCTGGCAGCGCTGAAAATGTCCATCGACCGGAAGCCCTTGCTGATTTGCCGAGTGTTCGTCGATTATTCAGGACGGCCCTAACTTGGTGGTCCCTTGGCGTCAAGGGATCACTCACGGCGACGTGATCAAACCATCTTTGCACTGAAGCCGCGTTGAGGGAGCGGCCGCACGCGCCCGTAGCCGGGCAGAACCACCGCGGCCAACTGCCAATCAATCGTAGAGATTATACTTTGCCCACTCGGCTTCCGGAATCTCGTCGCCGATCCGATAGCGGAGCTGCAATACTTCCATATGGTCGGGCGCCGTCTGGCATTTGAATTTCAACCGGTACCATTGCCCCTTGCTACGAAATGCAGCACCCGGACTTCTGATCGCATCGGCGCCCATCTCGGGCGTCGCGAAGGCGTAGGCAACGACGCGATCCGCCTTGAACTTGCGATCGTCATGGGTGATCCGGTCGAGCACTTCGGCATCGCAACGCTGTTCAAGGCGGGTTTGGGGGTCGAGTTTCAACAGGCCGGCGCGCAAGGCATTGTCCATTGCGTTGGCCGGGAAACCCAGTGTCACGGACGCAAAACCCAGTGTCACGGACGCCAGGGCCATCATGCAGAGCTTCTTCATGGGTGGGACAAGCATCATATTTTACCGGAAAAATCAACCAAGGGGAGGGCCCCGAAGCCTGCAGGACCCTTCAATCAAACGGCCGGTTCGTTCAAAATTGCGTGTCGAGATTCATCATGCGATGGTTGCGGCCAACGGACCAACGAGGCACGGCCGGCATCCGTGAGATCGTAGAGGCCGCGGTCGACGCGCGCGAACCAGCCATAGACATTGTGCCGCAGAATCTTCGGCGCGATCGGCGTCAGCGCCGTCAGATCACGCGGACGCTTGGGTCCATCCGCCATGGCGGCGGCGCAGGCAAGCGCGCTTTGGCGATAGGCGGTCATGATCGGATTGCGCGATCCTCCTCCCGCAACGGGATCGCCGCGACGGCGCTGGTGCTCGTCGACCAGGCGAGAGCGCCGGTGCGCATTCTTGCGCGGCGCCATGGCGATCGGGCTGAGAAGCACCTCGACCCGGTCGCTCGCGGTCACGCCAAGCAAGCCGAAGCCAAGCCGGCGGCAGAGATTGCGAAACCGCGCATCGCTTTCGCGTCCCTTGCCGCGGGCCGACATGCGCGCGGCCAGCCACACCTCGTCGCAGGACGTCGCGCGGTCCACGCCCTGCAGCACGAGTTCAAGATTGAACTGCAGCTTCAGTTCGCAGATGACGACGATGGGCGGCTCTCCGTCGCGCAACGCGACGATGTCGCAGCCACCGATCTCACCCTTCACGACGAAGTCGAGGCCTTCGAGGAACCGCTTCACCGGCGCATAAAGTGAGGTCTCGTTCATACAGAGGAGACTTAGCCGATTCGGCGCAAAAAGCCTTCCTGCCAGCGCACAGCAGGAGACAGTCTCCTTTGCCGAACAGCTCTCCGTTGAGGACATGGAAGCCAGCGAGCCCAGCATCGCGATGCCTATGATCATGAAAAAGTGGCGCCGCCGTCCGGAAAATTAGAAACGACTAATGCACTTGTGTCGCATCAGTGTCGCAATCGCGCGATAATTAACCAATGCGCGATTGACGAACGCAGCGTGACGCGCGTCCTCCCAAGATGACCCCTCTGGTCCCTGCCGGTGGGGTTTTCTTTTTTCAATGAACCGTACTGGCGCTCGCGAAGGGGAAGCAAACCTGTCGCGACGCCGCCTTACGACGTCAGCCTTCCGCTTCAGTGGTCGGTGCTGCCGGACTAGATAGCTGCTTGCGGGGCTGGAGCGGATAGCCGATCTGACCAAAGTAGGTCGAAGGGACCGGATCATCGACGCCGTACTTCTCCGGCACCTTGTTGCCGGTGGCATTATAGGTACCGAACATCACGTCGAGGAAGGGCAATTGCCCGGCGAAGTTCTTGTCATAGGCTTCGCGCTGATTGGCGTGATGCCAGCGATGGAACTGCGGGCTGGCGATCAGCCACTTCAAAGGGCCTAACGAAATCCGCATGTTCGAATGGACCAACATCGTGTGCCATAAGTAGATGACCGAAAAGATGGCGATCGAGACTTCCGAGAACCCGAGGAAAAAGACCGGCGTCAGCGATATTGCCTTCGTGACTATGATGTCGACCGGGTGAGAGTGGAAAGCACCGAGCCAGTCCAACTCCTTGATGCCGTGATGAATGGCATGGAACTTCCAAAGCGCAGGGATTTTATGAAAGGCGCGATGTGCCCAGTAGACGCCGAGATCGGTGATCAGGATGATTTCCGCAACCTGTAGCCAGACGGGCTGACTGCCAACGGCTTGCGTTATCGATTGCGGGACAAGCATGGCAGCGAGCCCGAGGACACCGGCGGCCATCAAAACGACGGCCGCCTTTACGATGAAGCTGTTGAACAGCAGGTAGATCACATCGACGGCAAAGCCCTCGCGGAGGATCTTTTGCGGCCGCTCGGCAAAAAGATGTTCGAACGGAATGAAGATCAGCGCGCAGATCAACAGCGCCTTGATACCAAAGATATCCATTCACCCGCCTCTATCGCCCTGGCTTCGTGTCACCCGCGGAAAGCCGGTGATTCGCTAGTCTAGCGCGCAAAGCCACGTTTGATGCAATCGACCACCGCCCTTACCGGGGCGGATGCACGCCAGGTCGTGCTGGAGGTTATGGCGTCCTGGCGAGCCTGTGCGTCCCGGCTTGCCTTTCGCGCATGTTCAATCTCCTCGACCAGCCGCGAATTGTCCGAGCGCAGGTGCTCCAGTTCGGCATCGTTTTGCCGCGAGTGCACGCTGGCTATGTGAGACCATAGCTGCCGTTGCCAGCGGTCCAGGGAAGTCTCCCGGTCCAAGGCATGAGGCTGGAGCTGATCCCGGACCGCGGATGCGAGCCTGCCGAGGCCCATGACGGCGACGGTGTCGGGAAGGAACGCCGTCTCATGCTCGATGCCGAGATGATCGAGAAAGCGCTCCGCATTGACAATGGCGTCCGCGATCAGGTTGGCGTCGTGGAAGGAAATGATGCAGTCCGGCTTCATAAGGCCGAGAACGCCGACAAAGTCCGAAAAGCAGGCCGTGTTGGTGTGCTCCGCGTCGATCAGCGCGAGCGTCGCCTTGGTCTCGATCGACTGGGGCGGCACATTGGAGACGTCGCTATCGATGGTGATCAGCTTGGCCATTGCGTCGGGCGGAAGCTTGTCCGACAGCAAGGCAACCATCCGGGCCGCCGTGTTGTCTGGGTAGTGAAAAACCTCGGCACGCTCGTCGGGCTGGGTCGCCGGCCGCAGATCGACCGATATCACCGCCTCGCAGGCCGGATCGATCAAATGCGGCAACAGGCTGCCGCCGATGTCTGAGCCAACCTCGAGATAGACGTATCGGCCGAGTGTCGATCGCGCGAAGTTCTGCACGCGCAGGAAACTTGTGCGGTCACTGAGCGTGCTTCCGGTATCGACCTGGAAAACAGCAATGTCGAGCGTCTCGATCATGCCCATCGCTTGATTGGCGGTTAGCATTCAGGGGCTCCCATTGGACAATTATTCGCCGCTTGCTTGCATGGCGCGACAGGTTGAATCGCGCAAATCCTGTTGCACTTCGGCTGGATATCCGCAACAGCGTATTTCGCCATGGAACTGGAGCGCCTTGAAAGGTCGACGATGAACCGCCTCTATACTGATCTCCTGATCAAGATCATCGCCAACACGATCTACGGCTCTGGTTCGCAGGTGATCGATCCCTCGAAAATCGGAGAGTCGACCCCCTTCAATCGCGAGGATCGCCTCGTGGGTCGCGATTGGCCGACGGTTGCTCACTCCATGGCAGGCGTCAAGCGCCTGACGAATGTCCGCGACCTCGTCCAGCGCGTCATCGACGAGAACGTGCCCGGGGATTTGATCGAGACCGGCGTCTGGCGCGGTGGTTGCTGTATCCTGATGAAAGGCGTTCTGGCCGCCAACGGGATCACGGACAGGAAGGTGTATGTCGCGGACTCGTTCGACGGTTTGCCACCGCCGGACCCCGAGAATTTTCCGGCCGACCTGGGTGACAGGCTGCACGAATACCGGCAGCTGGCGATCGATCAGGCACAGGTCGAATCCAACTTTGCCGCCTATGACCTGCTGGACGACCAGGTGGTCTTCGTCAAAGGCCTGTTCGGGGACACCTTGCCTAGCCTGAAAGCCGGTCCATTCGCCCTGATTCGACTGGACGGCGATATGTACGAGTCGACGATGGACAGCCTTGAAGCGATTTATCCAAGGCTGTCCCCCGGCGGGTTCGCGATCATCGACGACATGGCGTTTGGGCCATGCCGGCAAGCGGTCGACGACTACCGCGCGCGCAACGGCATCAAAGCCGAGATCCACGAGATAGACTGGACGGGCGGTTGGTGGCAGAAGCCATTGGCTGACAACTGAGCCACGGAATCGCGATGAAAACGAACACCCTGTCCGTCGTTGTTGTCGCCTACAACATTCCCCGAGAGCTGCCGCGAACCTTGCTTTCGCTCGCAACGCCCTACCAGCAAGACGTGACGACGGATGATTACGAGGTCATCGTTGTCGACAACGGATCGTCACCGGCCGTTGGTGAGGGCCTGGTTGCGGACTATGGGCCGAACTTTCGCCTGCTGCGCATCGATGATGCACTGCCTTCGCCCGCGGCTGCCGTCAATCGCGGGATAAGGGAGGCGAGGGGGGACAACATCGGCGTGATGATCGACGGCGCACGGATCGTGACGCCAGGGTTGGTGCATTTCGCTCGCATCGGCCTGGGCATGGCGCCGACGGCAGTCGTGGCCGCACCCGGCTGGTATCTTGGCAGCGACACCCAGGTGAATGCCCGTAGCAATGGCTATACGAAGGCCATCGAGGATTCGCTTTTGCAATCGATCCGATGGCCGGAAGATGGGTACCGTCTGTTCGAGATCGGGACGATGGATGAGTCCTCGGTCGATCCGTGGTTCACGCCGATATCCGAAGCCAATGCCCTGTTCATGAGCCGGGAGAGCTGGCAGGTGATCGGTGGCATGGATGAACGCTTCACCTATCCCGGAGGCGGCCTCGTCAACATCGATACGCTCGAACGTGCGATGGAGATGCCGCGGGCAAAGCTCATCCTCACCCTGGGAGAGGCTACATTTCACCAGTTGCACGGAGGTGTCGCCACCAACGCAAGCGTCGAGCAGCCCAAACACTGGCTCCTCTGGAAGGCCGAAAGGGATGCGTTGAGGGGGCGCGCGAACTTTACCTTTCACGCCCCCTCGGCTTTCGTGGGATCGCTGCCTCCAGCGCTTGCGCCGCACCTTGCCCGCGCCCTGATTGTGTCTCCACACGGCGCCGGGCCAGCCACGGCCGCGGGCTTCAGGGCGCAATTGAAGCCGTCGGAAGAACCCGCGCTGACCAACCAGGCAGCCGCGGCGCTTGTCGAGTTGGCCAAGGTCGAGTTGGAGCGCGGGAATTACAAGGCGGCGGCAGACGTCGCTCGCATGGCAAGCAGCCATGCACCCGCCGAGCTTGCAACGTCTCGCGTGCTTTTGTCAGCCGGCCTTCTTTCGCGGTACAATGAGCATCGGGATGCCGCCTATTTCACGGCGATAGGCGATGCGCACCGTGTCATCGGCGAGAACGAAACCGCCGACAGTCAATACCGCAACGCGCTGGCGCTTGCCGCCGACAGCGTGGGTGCCCATGCCGGTCTGGCCAGCACGCGGATGTCGGGGCCTTCCTATTACGACTGGCTGGAGCGTTTTTACGCAGAGCTGAAGCCCGCCGTGGTGGTGGAGATAGGCGTCTTTGACGGCGTGTCGCTTTCCAAGGTGAAGGCACCAACCCTTGCAATAGGCATCGATCCCAATCCGCGCGCCACGGTGGCGCTCGGCGCGCAAACGCACATTTTTCCGGAGACGAGTGACGTCTTCTTCGATCGCGGTGGAGCGGACGCCCTGCTTGCCGGTCGCCCGGTCGGTGTCGGGTTCATCGACGGTCTGCACACTTTCGACCAGGTTCTGCGCGATTTTGCGAACCTTGAACGCTACTGCGACGCCGGCTCGGTTCTGCTCGTGCACGACACCGCCGCCCTAGACGAGGCGACGCAAAGGGTTCCGCCGACGACGCAATTCCACACCGGCGACGTCTGGAAACTGGTTCCGGCGCTCAGGACGCTGCGCCCCGATCTCGACGTGTTCACCATTGCAACGCCCTGGACCGGGCTCACCGTCATATCCGGCTTCGGCAAGGGCAGATATGATCGTTCATGGATCGCCGACGCCGGCCAACGCTTTGCAAACATGGAGTTTGCCGAGATCGAGGCAAACCTTGGCGAAGCGCTTGGCCTTGTCGCAAACGAATGGGAACCTGTGCTTGCTCGGATCAGGGCCAACCTCGTCGGCAAAGCTGTGGCAATTCACAATCAAGGCGGCTGGCGGCGGCAAATTGCCAGGCTGATGAAGAGGCTATGATGGGCGGGTTCCTGCATCAGTACTTTTTGAACAACAGCGGCAAAGAGATTTACAAGTGGCTGCATTATTTCGACGTCTACGAGCGCCACTTCGAACGGTTCAGAAACCGGAGGCCGGTCGTCGTTGAAATCGGCGTCTACAAGGGCGGATCGCTCGACATGTGGCGTGCCTATTTCGGCGAGGGCGCGCGAATCGTTGGAGTAGACATCGATCCTGCGTGCAAGGCGCACGAGTCCGAAGGGGTCGAAGTCTTCATTGGAAGTCAGGACGACCCTCGACTGCTCGATCGGATCATCGAGAAATATGGCCCCATCGACATCGTCATCGATGATGGCAGCCACATGATGGATCATGTCATCGCGACCTTCGAGCATCTCTACCATCATGTGCAGCCGAACGGCGTCTACTTCGTCGAGGACACGCACACGAGCTATTGGGACGACTATGGCGGAGGGCTGCGCAAGCCGGGATCGTTCATGGAATTCGCCAAGGGAAAGCTCGACGAGATCAACGCGCGTCACGCGCGCGGCGCCTTGCCGCCGAACGCCTTCACCCATGCAACAGACTCGATCTGTGTCTACGACAGCATTGTCGTCTTTGAAAAACGGCCGCAGGGCAGACGTCAGTCGCTGCTGACAGGGCAGGGGTAGACTCCGTCACAGGCCAGTCTGAAGCCGTTGGCTCCGAGCTGAAGGCACCCGCGCCCACGATCTTGCTGGCAATTATTCCCTGAAAGCCCGGGAGAGCTGATCGGTGATGGGTTTCATCAGATAAGACCAGACAGTGCGGTCGCCGGTCTGGATGTGCAATTCGGCAGGCATGCCCGGAATGAGCCGCGTTGCCGTCTTCAGGCAGACCGCCTCGTCGGTAATGTTGATGCGGGCCTCGTAATAGGCCGTCCGGTTGGCTGTGTCCTTGACCAGATCGGGAGAGATCCGATCGACCGTCCCGTGACACTCCGGCGTGGTGTTGCGGTCGAAGGCCGAGAAGCGGATCACGACCGGCTGGCCAAGGCTGACATCGTCGATGCGCAAGGGCGGAACCTGGGCATCGATCACCAGATCGTCCGTCTGAGGCACGATCAGCATCATGGTCTCGCCAGACGCGACAACGCCGCCAACCGTGTGGATCGCAAGCTCCTGCACGACGCCTGATTGCGGCGCCTTTATCGTCATATGGTCCAGCTGGTCCAGGGCAACCTGCTTGCGCTCGACCAGTTCGGCCTCCTTGCCTTCGGCCTCGCGCAGGTCGGCGTTGGCGCTTTTGCGGAAGTCGTTATCGAGTTGGATACTGGCCAGCGCGTTCTCGCTGATGCGCCCTTCCACTTCGGCGATCGCGGCAAGGAGCCTTCCGGCCTCGCCCTTTTGCTGGATCGTCTGCGTTTTCAAGGCGGTCAGGCGATCCAGCGATGCGAACCTCTTGGCGTAGAGATCCTGGATGATGATGAGGTCGTTGGTCGCCAGGTCAAGAGCTTCGAGGGCTGCGGCGCGCTGGGCCTTGAGGCCCTCGATCTGTTCGCGATATTGATCGTTGCGGGTTCCAAGCTGCGCCTTCTGGCTTTCCAGAAGCGTCATGTTGCTTCGATGCAGCGCGTTCTCACCCGCGATGAGGATCGCCATTGCGGGATCGCTGGCCCGGGCGGACAGATCGTCCGGTATGATCATCTCATCGCGGCCAATGGTCTCTGCCTCCAGGCGGGTCATTTGCAGCCGCGCACGGTCCAGCTGTTGGCCAATGATGCCCAGGTTAGCGCGTGCCACCGTGTCGTCGAAGCGAACCAGGACCTGGCCGGCCGTTACCTTGTCGCCATTTCGCACGAGGATTTCGTGGACGGTTCCGCCAGTCTGCTCCTGCACCTTCTTCACATTCGATTCCACCACCACCGTTCCGCTGGCGATGACCGCACCGGCAAGGGAGGTGGTCCCGGCCCAGATGCCGATGCCGCCAACAAGTGCCGCGACAACGACGAGGCCGGATCCAATGGTCCATCGAACTCCGTCACCACGCATCGACGAGCGTTGCAATGCCGGCAGGGCTGGTGCGTGCAAACGCGTCAGGTGGGGCGTTTGCGTGGGTGCGAGGCTCATCATGGCCGCCTGTCATGCAAGGTGACGACGGTTGGTGCGCGTTCGCCGCCCGGGGCCTGTTCCGGCCGCACATTGGCTGGGCGCGTCATCTTTGCCAGCACTTCGTCCCGCGGTCCTATCGCCTGCACCGTTCCGCCGGCCATGACCAGCACGGTATCGATATTCGCCAACGCTGCGGGCCGATGTGCGATGACGACGACGATGCCACCTCGATCGCGTACGCCCTTTATGGCTGCGCCCAGGGCGATGTCGCCTTCGCCGTCCAGATTGGAATTCGGCTCATCTAAAACCACGAGGAACGGATCGCCATACAATGCCCTCGCCAGACCGACCATCTGACGCTGGCCTCCGGAAAGTGCTGAGCCGCCTTCGCCGATGCGCGTCTGGAAACCGTCGCTCAGCCGGAGGATCATCTGTTTGACCCCGGCAGCTTCGGCCGCCGCCACGACGGCGTCCGCGCTCGCATTGGCGTTGAAGCGGTTGATGTTCTCGGCGACGGTACCCTCAAACAACTCGATGTCCTGCGGCAGGTAGCCGACGTCGCGTCCAAGCGCTTCTTCGTCGAACTGATCGAGTGCGGCCGCATCAAGACGCACAGTGCCGCGAAGAGGGGTCCATGCCCCGACGAGCGCACGCGCCAGCGTGGACTTGCCTGACGCACTTGCTCCGATGATGCCCAGCCCGGCTCCCGCCTGCAAGGAGAACGCCACGTTCTGGATGATTGGTTTTTGCTGGCCGGGAGCACCGACCGAGACCGCCTCGACCGACAGCGTCTCCCGAGGCCGTGGCAGCGTAAGAGGCGCTTCTTGTGCATCGGCGTTGCGCAACATCTGCTTGAGCCGGCCATAGCTCTGTCTGGTCGAAACCCAGGGGCGCCAGTTGGCAATGACGAGATCGACGGGCGACAGTGCCCTGGCGAGCATGATCGACGTCGCGATCATGATGCCAGGCGATGCCTCGCCTTCGATCACCAGGTAAGCGCCAAGTCCGAGCATCAGCGATTGCAGGATCATTCGCCACGTCCGCGAGACGGTCCCGGTCGCGCCGACGACATCGGAAATGCGCAACTGATTGGCAAGATACGCTTCGCTCCGATCCTGCCAGAGACCGCTGATGCGACGTCCCATGCCAAGCGCGCGCACCACCTCGGCATTGCGACGCCCGGCATCGGAAAGCTGCTTGCGGGAAATGGACGATTCCATCGCCCGTTTGGCGGGTCCCCGGCTAAGCCCTTCGGCAACCAGTGTCAGCAAGACGCTCACGATCGCGCCGGCCGTCGCGAGCGCTCCAAGCAGCGGGTGGAGGAAAAAGATGCCGACCAGATAGAAGGGCAGCCAGGGCAGATCGAAGAAGGCTGTCGGGCCCGATCCCGAAATGAAGCTGCGTATCTGGTCGAGATCGCCGATCGGCTGAAGGCGTGTGCCTTCCTGACCGGACCTGAGAGGGAGCGAGACCGAGAGAGCGAAGACAGCCGGTTGCAGGCTGGTGTCGAAACGCCTGCCGATCCGGGCAAGCAGCCTGAGCCGCAGGAGATCAAGCAGACCATAGGCGATGTAAAGTCCCGCCATGGCGATCGAGAGCACTGTCAGGGTCGGAATGCTGTGCGAAGGCAGGACACGGTCATAGACCTGAAGCATGTAGAGCGAGCCGGTCAGGCCAAGCAGGTTGATCATTCCCGAGAACACGGCAACGCAAGCCAGTGCCGCAGCGCACGACCTTAGCGCACGGCTGGGCGCGGACAATCCCGCTGGGGCAGGCCGGGTGCCGCCGCGGTTCTGTATCTGAATTGCCACATGCCCCCGCTTAACGTTCAGGCTACGACGAAATCGGCGTTGGTCAGCGCCAGGTTTGCGGCAAGCGTGGCGAAATGGGTGGAACCACCCGCCGCACTGCCGTTGCTGTCATAGATGAGCCAGCCGGTATCCGTCTCATAGATGATATGATCGTTGCCGTCACCCGCAAGGCCGGTGGTGTTCTTAACGAACTGTTCCGCCGTCAGCGTGCCGTTGCCGCCAAGCGCTGCAAAGATCGCATTGTCGACCTGGATTGTGTCGTCGACCACTGAGAAGTCGGTGATGCGGTCGACATTGGCAGAAGCGTTCAGCGCCGTGGTGAAGACGAAGGTGTCATGACCGGTGCTGCCGGACAGCGTGTCGTTGCCGAGCAGGCCGTTGATGATGTTGTTGCCCGAATTGCCGGTGATGATGTTGGCAGTCGAGTTGCCTGTGCCATTGATGGAAGCCGCGCTGCGCAACGCCAGGTTCTCCAGCTCCTGGCCGGAAAGATTGAACGAGACATAGGCCTGCACATTGTCGGTGCCACCGCCGTTGGCCTCGATGACATGGTCTCCGGCATTGTCGACATAGTAGGTGTCGTTGCCTTGAGCGCCACTCATGGTGTCGGCGCCGGCAAGGCCGTTGATGACGTTGTTGCCACTGTTGCCGGTGATGATGTTGGCAGCGGAATTGCCGGTGCCGTTGATCGAGGCCGCGCCGCGCAGCGCCAAGTTCTCCAGCGCCTGTCCCGATAGGTTGAAGCTGACATAGGCCTGCACATTGTCGGTGCCCCCGCCATTGGCCTCGATGACATGGTCGCCGGCATTGTCGACATAATAGGTGTCGTTGCCTTGCGCGCCGCTCATGGTGTCGGCACCGGCAAGGCCGTTGATGATGTTGCTGCCTGAATTGCCGGTGATGATGTTGGCAATGGAATTGCCGATGCCGTTGATGGAGGCCGCGCCGCGCAGCGTCAGGTTCTCCAGCTCCTGACCGGAGAGATTGAAGGAAATCGTGCTGTTGACTGTATCGGTGCCCTGGCCATTGGCCTCGAGGACAACGTCGCCGGCATTGTCGACCCAGAAGGTGTCGTTGCCGGTGCCACCGCTCATCGTGTCGGCGCCGGCGCCACCATTGATGGTGTCGGCGCCGCCGAACCCATAGAGCACGTCGTGCAGCGGCGTTCCGTTCAGCGTGTCATTGCCACTCAGCGCGAGATTGAGCAGACCCATCGTGTCATTGCTGAAGACGAAGCTCGCAACGTCGGTGGCCGCTACGTTCAGGCCCGTGATCTGCAGCACCGTGCTGCCAGCCACCACATACTGGACGGATGTCACGGTCCCACCCGTAGGGACGCCGGCGTTATAAGTGAATCCAGAGCCCTGAAAGAGTGTGTAATTCGACGCGTCGTCAAAAAACCTTGCATAGAGAGGCTGCGGGTCTTCGAAGTCGTAGTCGACCAGTGCTCCCACCTGCAGCGTATCGAAATTCAGTCCAAAAACCGTACCACCGCTGACAACAGCCATGACGTTCTCCCACCCAAGATTAACAACCCCAACCTATATTTACGAGGTTTCCTGAAACAGCACAACTGACCGTTCTTACTTGTAGTTAGCCAGCGAGGGTTCGGGATGGAATTGTTGCGATGGACTTTGGCGGCGGCGGCAAGGTCCGCTTCGGGCCGACCGGCATGATCTCCTTACACCACGACGAAATCGGCGTTGGTGAGTGCCAGGTTGGCGGCCAGTGTGGCGAAATGGGTCGAGCCGCCAGCGGCACTGCCGTTGCTGTCATAATAGAGCCAGCCGGTATCCGTCTCGTAGATGATGTGGTCGTTGCCGTCGGCGGCAAGGCCGGTTGTGTTCCTGACGAACTGGTCCGCCGTCAGCGTGCCGCTGCCGCCAAGCGCTGTGAAGATGGCGTTGTCGACCTGGATGCTGTCGTCGGCGACCGAGAAATCGGTGATGCGGTCGACGTTGGTCGATGCATTGAGCGCCGTGGTGAAGACAAAGGTGTCGTTGCCGGTGCTGCCGCTCAGCGTGTCGTTGCCGAGGAGGCCGTTGATGACATTGGCACCCGAATTGCCGGTGATGATGTTGGCGGTCGAGTTGCCGGTGCCGTTGATCGAGGCCGCGCTGCGCAGTGCCAGGTTCTCGAGCTCCTGTCCCGACAGGTTGAACGAGACGAAGGCCTGGACATTGTCGGTGCCCTGGCCGTTGAGCTCGACGACATGGTCGCCGGCATTGTCGACATAGTAGGTGTCGTTGCCGATGCCGCCTTGCATGGTGTCGGCGCCTTCCTTGCCGTCCAACGTATCATTGCCGCCAAGACCGCTCAGCGTGTTGACACCTGAATTGCCGTTCATCGCGTTGGCCAGGCTGTTGCCGGTGGCGTTGATCGAGGCGGCACTGCGCAGTGCGACGTTCTCGATGTTGCCCGTGAAGTGGTTGCCATCACTGAGGTTGATCGAGATATAGCCATTGACGATATCCGAGCCGTTGGCGCCGGCGGTGTTTTCACTGACGATATCGCCAGCGTTGTCGACATAGTAGGTGTCGTTGCCGGCCCCGCCATACATGCTGTCGGCACCTGCCTTGCCATCCAGCGTGTCATTGCCGGCCTTGCCGTCCAAATGGTCGCCGCCCGAGGAACCATATATGGCTTGGGTGCCGTCGGTGCCGGTCAGCGTCAAGGCATTCGTGCCAAGCCCGACGATAGATGAAATGCCGTTCACCGCTGTCACCGATACCGACGTGCGGATGGTCGACTGGCCCATCAGATCGATCTTGGCGTTGAAGCCGGCAGCGATCGTCGCGGTGAGAACCACCGGTGTCACCTGATCGCCGCTGGCAAACGTGATGGTCTTGAGACCGGCCGTCACCTCCTCGGAATAGCCGCCGGCGCTGCCGCTGGCCGTGTTCGGTCCGCTGCTGACGGAAACCGTTATGCCTGCGCGCCCTTCGCCGATCGAATAGAACTGGTCGGCGGTCACGGTATCGTTGAAGGCGACACCGGTGAGAAACTGGTGATTGCCGCCTGGCCGGCCGAAATCTTCGGTCAGCATCGTCGCGTTGAGACCCTGATAGATGCCCTGGGCCTGGCCGACACCGACCTCCTGATAGTCCGGATCCATCAAAT
Source organism: Mesorhizobium sp. P2_E6 (assembly GCF_056403835.1). NCBI lineage: Bacteria > Pseudomonadati > Pseudomonadota > Alphaproteobacteria > Hyphomicrobiales > Phyllobacteriaceae > Mesorhizobium > Mesorhizobium sp. P2_E6. The sequence goes on along the minus strand of NZ_JBFUEQ010000014.1, from coordinate 59,839 downwards.
TGACCCGGTGGCCGCGGCCAGGGTAGTTCGAATCGACAAACAGAAGTTGATGGAGTTGCAGAGACATCTCCGGTGTGAGCGTGCCGGAAGTAGCGCTGTAGGCGATGTTTTCACCTGCCGTATTCCAGTCATAGCCAGCGGCCGTGATCCGCTCGAATGGATCGTGGCCGCTCAGATCAGTATGCGAAAAGTAGTCGTGGTCGATCATGTCCTGGCTATGCGCCCGCGCCACGCCGAGCAGCGTGTCGTTCATCGCCAGCGGCTGCTTCATCGCGGCGGAGATGGTCTCGTTGGCCGGGACCCCCTCATTGAGGCTTATGCCATATCGTGCGGCTTCAGCGGCCGGATCGAGCCGCGCGCGATTGATCAGTTCCAGGATTGCCTGCTCGACAGCACTCTGATTGGCCATGACTTTCCCCATCCAGTATTGTGCGAGTATTATTTTTAGGCAACATGCCGCCAAAACGCCAGCCGGCTGGAAGAAACCAGCTCAAAAGCCGTGCCATTCAACGCTTGAACGGGCTGCACAGCAGATATGCCCACGCAATCGCCGACGCCGTAATCGAGCGCCTGCGATTGCGTGGGGAGTTCTATCTTCGAGCGGATCAGACCACGGCGAAATCGGCGTTGGTGAGCGCCAGATTGGCGGTCAGCGTGGCGAAATGCGTGGAGCCGCCAGCGGCGCTGCCGTCGCTGTCATAGTAGAGCCAGCCGGTGTCGGTCTCGTAGATGATGTGATCGTTGCCGTCGCCGGCAAGGCCGGTGGTGTTCTTGATGAACTGGTCGGCCGTCAGCGTGCCGTTGCCGCCGAGCGCGGCAAAGATCGCATTGTCGAGCTGGATGGTGTCGTCGACCACCGAGAAATCGGTGATGCGGTCGACATTGGTCGAGGCGTTCAGCGCTGTGGTAAAGACGAAGGTATCCTGGCCAGTGCTGCCGGACAGCGTGTCGTTGCCGAGGAGGCCGTTGATCGCGTTCGCGCCACTGTTCCCGGTGATGACATTGGCAATGGAGTTGCCGGTGCCGTTGATGTTGCCGGCGCTTCTCAGCGCCAGATTCTCCAGCTCCTGCCCGGAGAGGTTGAAGCTGACGTAGGCCTGGACATTGTCGATGCCCTGGCCGTTGAGCTCGATGACGTGGTCGCCGGCATTGTCGACATAATAGGTGTCGTTGCCTTGTGCGCCGCTCATCGTGTCGGCGCCTGCAAGGCCGTCGATGATGTTGTCACCGGTGTTGCCGGTGATGATGTTGGCAGCGGAATTGCCGGTGCCGTTGATGGAAGCCGAGCTGCGCAGCGCCAGGTTCTCCAGCTCCTGCCCGGAGAGGTTGAAGGAGACGTAGGCCTGCACATTGTCGATGCCCTGGCCGTTGAGCTCGACAACGTGGTCGCCGGCATTGTCGACATAATAGGTATCGTTGCCTTGCGCGCCGCTCATCGTGTCGGCGCCGGCAAGGCCGTCGATGATGTTGTTGCCGGTGTTGCCGGTGATGATGTTGGCAGCGGAATTGCCGGTGCCGTTGATCGAAGCCGAGCTGCGCAACGCCAGGTTCTCCAACTCCTGTCCCGACAGGTTGAAGGAGACATAGGCCTGGACATTGTCGGTGCCGCCGCCATTCGCCTCGATGACATGGTCGCCGGCATTGTCAACATAATAGGTGTCGTTGCCGGTGCTGCCGCTCATCGTGTCGGCACCGCCGAGCCCATTGATGACGTTGTTGCCGGAATTGCCGGTGATGATGTTGGCAATGGAATTGCCGGTGCCGTTGATCGAGGCCCCACTGCGCAGCGCCAGGTTCTCCAACTCCTGGCCGGAGAGGCTGAAGGAGACGTAGGCCTGGACGTTGTCGGTGCCCTGGCCGTTGAGCTCGATGACATGGTCGCCGACGTTGTCGACATAGTAGGTATCGTTGCCGGTGCTGCCGCTCATCGTGTCGGCGCCGGCGAGCCCATCGATGACGTTGTTGCCGGAATTGCCTGTGATGATGTTGGCAGCGGAATTGCCGGTGCCATTGATCGAAGCCGCGCTGCGCAGCGCCAGGTTCTCCAGCGCCTGGCCGGAGAGGTTGAAGCTGACATAAGCCTGGACATTGTCGGTGCCCTGGCCATTGGCCTCGAGGACAAGGTCGCCGGCATTGTCGACATAGTAGGTGTCGTTGCCAAGACCGCCCTGCATGATGTCGGCGCCACCGCGGCCGTCGATCACATTGGCAACATTATTCCCGATGACGGTATCGGCATGTGCGCTGCCGACGACGTTTTCGATCGTTGTCGAGAACGCAAGGCCCAGATTTCGCTCCCATTCATAGGCCGGGGTGGTCGGATCAGTCAGGGTGTTTCGAATAAAGTCTCCAAAGCCACCAAATTGCGCGGTGAGGTCAGCAATCTGATTCTCGACATTGTAGTAGTCGAGATCCGAATAGGCGCCGGGGCGCAAATCGACGGTAGAACCTCGAGAAAGCGCGGACAGGTCTAGAGTGTCCGTGCCGCCGGCATCGTAGATCGCCTGCCTGCCATTCAAGCCATTGTCGGTAAAGGCATAGACAGTATTGCCGGTGGCAGTGGTCGGATCTGCGCCGTAGTGGGACTGAATCGCCATGATATCGAGCACCATTGGCGTAAAGGACGACGTTCCCTCGACGCTATAGGAGATGCCCCCGCCGCTGCCTGACCACGTGAAGAAATTGTCTTCCGACGTGTAGCTCATCACCGTGTAGGTTGTGCTGTCGTACCCCGCCGGCACGGTCGGCGCCTCGAAGGGGTGCTTCAGTCCCAGGGCATGCCCGGATTCGTGGATGAGAATCTGGAAATCAGAGGTTTGCGGGGCGAAATCGGAAGACTTATAGGTTTCGTCGACCCAGACGTCGCCGTTGACGGCAATTGCCGTGTTGCCGGACAGGGGCGGGCCATAGGCATAGGCGGCTGTGCCTGAACCCTGGCGCGCTGTGACGTCGGTGAATGCGACGCGGATTTGCCCGGGGATTGCGTCCGATACCTCGTTTATCGAAGGCGCGATCAACGCGTCCCAAAGGGACAAGGCGCTCCGAAAGCTCGCCGCCTGGGTGCTGTTGAAAGGTCCGGACTGAGCGTCGAAAGGCTCTCCCGATCCATAATCTGTCTCCCAGAGTGAACCGGCGCCTGGAATTGAGTAAGTGATCGTCGAGCCGGACCACTTCGCACCGTCCACGTCAACAAGCCCATTCCGAGCCTGTGTCACGGTCACATTTGTCAAAGTCATCGCGCACCCCCCGCGGTTGTTGGACGACAATATTCGGCGACAGTATGGATCATAGATAACGGTGTCGGCTACGCTCGGAGAATTCCAGGAAAAGTGTGAAACAATATCCCGTCCGGAATTGTGTCAAACAAAGGGAAAGAGCGGTTTTGCGTTCAGTGAAACGATGAACCGCTCCTACCTTCACACCACGACGAAATCAGCGTTTGTCAGCGCTAGGTTAGCGGCCAGCGTGGCGAAATGGGTTGAGCCGCCAGCCGCATTGCCATCGCTGTCATAGTAGAGCCAGCCGGTGCCCGTCTCGTAGATGATGTGCTGGTTCGCAGTGGTGGCGGAGCCCGAGGCGTTGGCGGCAAACTGGTCGGCCGTCAGAGTGCCATTGCCGCCAAGCGCTGCGAAGATCGCATTGTCGACCTGTATGGTGTCGTCGGCCACTGAGAAGTCGATAATGTGGTCGACATTGGTAACGTCATTGAGCGCCGTGGTGAAGACGAAACTGTCCTGTCCCTGTGCGCCACTCAGCGTATCGTTGCCAAGGAGGCCGTTGATGACGTTGTTGCCCGAATTGCCGGCAATGATGTTGGCGGTCGAGTTGCCGGTGCCGTTGATGTTGCCGGTGCTTCTCAGCGCCAGATTCTCCAACTCCTGGCCGGAGAGGTTGAAGCTGACATAGGCCTGGACATTGTCGGTGCCTTGGCCGTTGAGCTCGATCACGTGGTCGCCGGCGTTGTCGACATAATAGGTGTCGTTGCCTTGTGCGCCACTCATGGTGTCGGCACCGCCAAGGCCGTCGATAATGTTATTGCCGCTGTTGCCGGTGATGATGTTTGCGATCGAATTGCCGTTGCCGTTGATATTGCCTGAGCCCGTCAGCGTCAGCTTCTCCAGTTCCTGTCCCGACAGGTTGAAGGAGACTGAGCTGAAGACGCTATCGGTTCCCTGGCCGTTGAGCTCGACGACATGGTCGCCAGCGTTGTCGACGTAGTAGGTGTCGTTGCCGGTGCTGCCACTCATGGTGTCGGCGCCGCCGAGCCCATTGATGACGTTGTTGCCCGAATTGCCGGTGATGATGTTGGCAATCGAATTGCCGGTGCCGTTGATCGAGGCCGCGCCGCGCAGCGCCAGGTTCTCCAGCTCCTGGCCGGAAAGATTGAAGGAGACGTAGGCCTGCACATTGTCGATGCCCTGGCCGTTAAGCTCGATGACATGATCGCCGGCATTATCGACATAGTAGGTGTCATTGCCGGTGCTGCCGCTCATCGTGTCGGCGCCGGCGAGCCCATCGATGACGTTGTTGCCGGAATTGCCGGTGATGATGTTGGCCGCGGAATTGCCGGTGCCATTGATCGAAGCCGCGCTGCGCAGCGCCAGGTTCTCCAGCGCCTGGCCGGAGAGGTTGAAGCTGACATAGGCCTGGACATTGTCGGTGCCCTGGCCATTGGCCTCGATGACATGGTCGCCGGCATTGTCGACATAGTAGGTGTCGTTGCCGACGCCGCCGCGCATCGTGTCGGCGCCGCCCTTGCCGTCCAGTAAGTTGTTGCCGGAATTGCCGATCAGCGTGTCGATGCCGGAACCGCCAACGGCGTTCTCGATTGTCGCGCCGAAGGCAATTGAAACATTGCGGTGGCCGCCGCCGATGTCTGAGAAACTGCCTGCGGCCAGATTGATGGTTTGGGCTTGGCCGAACCCGGACGCATTCAGCGTATCAACACCACCAGCGTCCCAAATGCAGATTGCCGGCGAGGGGTTCAGGGCGAAGTTGTACACGTTGCCCGCATTGGAACCAAAACCGTAGACCGTATTGCCCGTACGCGTCGTCATATTGGCGCCGTAGAGCTGCTGAACAGCCAGAATGTCATACAACATCAGCGTGTCGGGATAGTCGTTGTAGTCGGATGCGCCGGTGTTGGTCTCGTCGAAATAGCTCATCACTGTGTATTGGTTGCTGTCCTGGATGAACTGGGCATCGTTGCCGTAGGTCGGATTGGTATCGGCATTGTATTCGCCCGGATGTGAAAGGCCGAGCGCGTGGCCTGTTTCGTGCAGAATGGTCTGGTAGTCGTAAGAGCCGATCGGCAGATTTCCCGTGTTAACGGCGTCGGTGTTCAAATGCACGTCTCCGGAAATGTCGCCTGGCGCCGTCGTTCCCGGGTAAATGGCGTAGGCTCCGGCAGGGTCCGGCTTCGATGTGTAGTTTCCAAACAGCATCGTCGCGTTGTCGCTGGTACCAGCGGGGTTGACTTGCGTGAAAGTCAGGCCGCAGACTGACGAATACATAGCAAGCACGGACTTGACGGCAGCGATTTCCGCGGAACTCAACGGGCTAAAGGGGGCAGCAAACCCTTGCGAGTCCGTGCAATTGACGTCCGTCATTCGCACAGCCCATGTCACGTTCACCGGCTGCCCGGGCGCTGTGCTCCAGCTGCTTCCGGGCCTCAGGATCGCGCCGGCCCCCATCAATTCGTCATAGCTGGCCCGGGTTCCGCTGACTACGGAAACACCATATTGCCCCAAGTAATCATCGTTATATGCGCCGGCATTGATGAAGTAATCGCCGGTGGTCAAGGCCGTGTAGGTGATCGTCGAATAGCGGTACTGGCCCGGGATGACGTCATCGTTGGACGCAACCAATGTTCCGGATGCGTTCATGAGGGCCATGAACGTATCCTCGACATTGTCGCCGACGGTCGGACTGACACGCGCACCTTCACCGACTTCCGCGAATGTGTAGGTCTGGCCCGCCACCAGGTGCACCCGGTACCAATCATGGTCGCCGGCCGAAGACAAATGGCCAGTCGCTGTCTGGCCGACTGCCAGGGTGTAGCTCGTGGCGATGGATGACGCCGCATCCGTTGTTTCGGTGACGTTCGGCATTGCTTCCCCCTCTGCGTTTCCTGCGGCCGCGCCGCTTATTATCGATAGTGGAGCACGAGGCTCACAAACCGCATGTCCGACTGGCCTATTTGCCGTCGTTCACTTTGCCCTTGCCGCATAGACGTTCTGCCACTTCGAGTGCCCTGCGAAGGACTTCCCGATTTTCCGCCGCCGAAATGATCGGGCTTCCAAGGCGTGCTTCGTGCAAACGCGCCAGCGCCTGCTCGCAGGTTTTGGCATTCATCGGGCGCTGCGGATTTCGAGGATAGGATTGGACTGGCTGAGGTCCGATAGTGGATGCCACCACGATAGCTCCTACGCATAGGAGGTTCCGAGTCATGAGCCTTTTCCGTGACCGGTCTATCTTTGACCAGGCGGCCGTCCAATTCCCGGCTTGGTGACAGCCACCCATGCCTGTCGCCATCATGATCGGCCACAACCACCTTCCAAAAGATACAATCGCTTTCCGCGGCTTCGCGCCGACAAGTCAATCGCGGAACATTTGTTTCCGAAATCCTATGCCCACGCCCCTAGATTGATACTCTATGTCACGGTCACGACTGTATTCAACGCTGTTCTTGAGGACCAGCTAAAATTCCTGCTTGAATTCCGTATGTACCGCGTTGCTTTGTTGGCATGGGTGCATCTCTCCTGGCATCGGGCTGGACTGCTTTAGGTGCACCCAGGCGACAAGATCGCAGGCGCGGAAATATCGGTGTTGCCGCCGGCCAGTGCGAGTTCCGCCGCCCTGGTTTGCATGCTGGTGCTGAGTTCCTTCAATTTCAGGCGCAGATCATCGTCCATGACTTTCCTCCGTTGGCTGGAGGCCTAGCGTATCGACGAAGGGGAAGTTGCCCCCACGCGTCTAATAGGCTGTCTTTCGCCGTTTAGGTCCTTGGTTTTCACAAGGACCTTCCTTGGCTTCCCGTAAAGCGCGTGTAGCTTATCCGCGACCTCAATAACCGCAGAGAAAGCTGCATTGAAGGTCGTCATGGTGTCGCCGGCAAGGCCGTTACGAGCAGCGTAGTCCTCCAAGGCTTCCTGCGAAACGGTCAAGGTGAACGTGCCACCGTCTTGGTCCCAGACTAGAACCTCTACACCGCCGGCATTTATGTAGGGTTCATTCTTACGCCGATGATCCAGCAGGGTAGCCCCATGTTGCGCCCACAGCTGCTCGCAGTCGTTTGCCCTCAGGCTTGGCGTACCCGGTTTGCCATAGAATACCATCGCTGCCCGGACGTCATATCCAAGCACCTCTGCATTGGTGACGAACTGGATGGCGTCCCCAAGGCGAGTGGTGCCGAGCTTGACTTCCGTTTTGCTCGCGAGGTCGATTACACCAATGATTTCGGCTTCGCTATTCCTGGCAGCCAACACCGCACATACAGTCGCGAGCATGTGAGCCTCCGCTAATAATCTTGACCTCCAGGAGCCGGCTTGTTCCCCGCCGCGACTAGCCGACCTGCAAACCAACACGGACAGCCAGCCCAATCGGCCACTGATGCCGTCGAGGAGCGAGAATGCCCGCATTAGTTAAAAAAATAACAAAAGCCTAAAAGACCCTGGTCTAGGTCGGCCCAAGGGAACGCCGAACAAGACCACGCTGCTCAAGCACGCTATTTTGAAAGCAGCGGCGGAATATGCCTAACTGCGCGGGGCTTCGCAGTTACCAGCCGGGAACTCCGTCTACCTGGAGAGGAAACACGATCCATTCGTCAGGAAGGCGGCTACCCCAGCTCCGTCGCAGGTGGCAACCCTCGAAGCTGCCTTTCATGCCGAGTGGAAAAAGCTTCGCGCCATAGAGCCGGCGCTGAACGCAGCAGAGCAGCGCTATATGGACATCAAGGGACGGCGACCTGTCATGGCCGAAATGACAGCGGAGGAGGTCGAAAGGGTCCGGCGGACGACTGTCGCTGATCTCGCAAGCCAAGCCGCGCTGGCGTCGAACATGCCGAGGCCTTGCGCGCCTATGACAAGGCTGATGCTGGCATCCGGCGCAAGACAGGCTATGGCAAGCTCGATCGAGAATACTCCAAACAGACCCACCGCACGGGGAACGCAGCTAACGCGCTGCTTCGCTACCCTGCAAAGACGCTGGCCGATCTCGCGGCGAAGGAGCGAGTGCATCGCACGTGGGAATTTAACGGACAGGACTTCAATTACATCATGGATGACATTGCTCGGTTGGCTCGCAAGACGATCTGAACAAATGCCCTTCGGACACTTGATGCCCGCTGCTCACGGCAGCGGGCCTATATTGGCGCGACCGGGCCGTCACTCAATGGTTATGGGACTGCTGGAATCCGGCAACGTCGTATTGAGATACGCTCTTCGGATTGTTTGAGTTCTGCGGTTGCTCGCCCGCGTAGTGTGTCCCCGCATTCCCCTCGGGGTTGAAGGCTGAGCCCGGGGCAGAACTGGCGTGACCAGGGGTAACGCTTCCTGTTTCAGTGGTTCCAATCGTTTGGCTGGGCTGACCTGTCTTGCCTGTTACGGTGTGGACGTTGGCAGCTGAAGCCGTGCCGGCGGAGGCTACAAGCAAGCCCACCGCTATCGGAATGAGGCAATGTTTCATGGTTGTTCTCCCAAAGCGTTTCGACAGGGCGCTCGGATCTTGGGAGCACCCGGCGAACTAACTAAACGCTTTTGGGACCACCACTCATCCGGAGGATCGCGAACTCGTGATGTCGCTGCCTCACGGTGGCGGGCTTTTTGTTGGCCTGCTACTTACCGTGACATGGCCAAAAACAAGCCGCCAGCCGACCATCATTTCGTGCCGCAGTTTCTTCTCCGAAACTTCGTTGACGATGCAGGCACTTTGCACGCCTTTGATCGGCGGACGCCTGAAAGGGGCGTATTCAACAATCCACCTAGTAAGGTGTTTTTTGAGCGACAGCTCTACACCACGATTGAAAGAGACCTGTCCAAAAACGTCGACCTTGAGCTCGCGTTTGCCCATCTGGAGGGCATAGTGGCGCCGCTGGTAGCGCGCATCTTGGAGATGGCGAACCAGAAGCGAGCGGTCGCCTTTCATTCAAACGAACGTCAGTTGCTGGCGATCTACACCTATTATCAGTGGAAGCGCGTGCCTGATAATTTCAGGCAGTTCTCCAGCCTCGCGTCGTTCCGCGAAGATGGCGAGAAGGCGCTTCGTGAGTATGAGGATCGCTACCGTCCCTTGGATGACCACGAAAGGGAGTACTTCGGCAAGGATGAGACTTGGCGCCGAATGCTCCAAAACGTGCGTAGCGACGTTATTGCAAAAGGGAACTTGTCCATTGTTGCGACCATCGAGGCAATGAACCTCAATATCGTGAAAATCTCGAATCCGAAGGAGGCGTTCATCATATCGAGCTTTCCCGTCTATAAGCTCAATTTTCCCGGCAAAGCCGCGCTTTCGGATCCGACTGTCGAGATGTGGTTCCCCATCTCCTCTGAGGTCTCTCTGGTATGGGCAGGAAGAGGTGGAGGAACGATTTTTCGATCGGTTTCCGACGGGGCTGCGGTGCGATATCAAAATCAAGCAGCCGCAGCAAAGAGCAATTTGATCGCGTCCCGATCTGCCGCATTGACTGAATCGCTTGCGGCATATGTCGGCGTGCAAAAAGGCGGGGAAGGCAGTCAGAACAGCCAGTGAACGGGCTGCTACGATTTTTGCAACTAAACGCTACGGTATGAAACAGGATGGCCCAAGCATCGTCGAACGACGTTAGGAACGGAGTTAGGAAGAGAATAAGGCTACGGCCAATAACGTCGCAATATCAACAGGATGACAGAAAATCTGGCGGAGGAAGTGGGATTCGAACCCACGGTGAGCTTGCACCCACGCCGGTTTTCAAGACCGGTGCCTTAAACCGCTCGGCCATTCCTCCGTTGTGATTTTTCAATCACTTAGGTAGTGCGCTGCCGGCTGGCTTCGGCCTGTTGGCACCGGATTGGCACCGAAGGCGTTCCCGACTGGTTCGCGCTTCATTCCTGTAGTGCGGCAGTGAGTGCCGCGTCAACCACCGCTGCGGCACCTTCCTGCTGCCCGGGAGCAGGTGCGCATGAATGTTCAGGGTGACTGACGGATTGGCGTGACCGGCGCAGGCCGACACGACATGCACAGGAACGCCGCTGCGCAACAGGTGCGTGATATAGGTATGAGGAAACCATGGAAAGTGGTTTGCGGATCACCAGCAGTTTCGGCTTCCCGATCCTTCTCATCCTTGCCCATGCCAAACTTCAAGCGATGCTCCTCGCTGGCCCTCATTGGCGCCATGTGCTGCATTGAAAGAAAACTCGCCGGGCGAAGGAACCCCAATCCCTCAAGCCCGGCGAAAGTTTACTTCCTGATCCCCGATCAGGACCGGTAGGAGGAGGGTACCGGCAATCTATGCAGTGCAAAACCGGTGCCAGCATTTTTTGTCCCGAAATGAGACAGGCCAACGCGAGCCATGCGCGACAGCGAACTTACCGAACGCCTTGGCCGAGGCTGGACGCGATGGGCCGAGGGCGTAGGCGGATACGAGATTGAGCGGACATGGTGGCAGGCCAAGGTCTTGCACTTCCCCAAGCTCAACGTGTCGGTCTGGTTCGACGGATCTGAAAGGGTCGACGAGTGCCAGGCCGCGCGGGACGCTTCGGCGCTGTAGGACGGCGACCAGGGGAAACGCTTGCTGGCGAGGCCGTTGGCGCTCTGATACGATCGGCCTGTGGATCAAGAGACTTTAGATCATCATGCGCTCGGCTTGCTGAAGCAGTATCGAGATGTCCTGGTCGAGAGCTTTGCGCCCCGTGACGCTGATGGCGTGCCTGAAATCAGGACTCTAGCCCAAAGCACCGACCCTTTAGAAATCGCAGCTTTGAAGGACATTGAATTACTCGATGCGGTGATCGGCGCGATGTCAGGCCAGATCGTTCGCCACTCTATCTGAAACCGTCCGCTGGAACCTGAGCTGCCGAGCTTATGGCTCAATGAGCACGCGCGGAATCGATTTCCTAGATCAATGGATTGCCAACAACGTCCCCGAGACGGCAAAGGCCCGATGTCATCTCGGTTGACGAGCTCACCCACAAACTGATTGCTGACGCGGCGGTGATCGGAATTCGGGGGATCGAGATCGGCGAAGAGGTCGACAGATGCTGGCGTGCCGGAGTGACCATTCGCCGCTTGCCGGCGAGATCACGCGGCTTGACCTTCCATGTACTGGAAGGTGTATGGCCCAAGCGTGACTTGGAGGTAGGCGCATGAACATTGGAGTTGCGGCCTGCCCGCACTGGGGAGCGCACAACTCGGTGAAACGCATCGTCCTTGCGGTGGGGCTTGCACTGGCTTGTGTTTCAACCCTGGCCGCTGCCAAGGTTGGCAGTGAAGCACTCATCGTGGCCCGCCAAGCGTCCATGAAACAAATGGCAGCGGCTGCAAAAACGCTTGCTGGGATGTTTAACGGCCAAGTCCCTTACAATGCTGCTGCATTTCGAGACGCTGCTGAAACCCTACGAGATCGAACCGGGAGCCTCGTTGGCGAGTTTCCATCCGGATCGCTCGGTCCACTGTCCGGTGCCAAACCGGAAATCGACCAAGACCGACGAAGTTTTGAGGCGCTGGCTCACCACATCGCCACGCTCACAACTGCACTTGCTAAGGAGGCTGCGAATGCGCCCCCGCAAATCAACGCCGAAATGCGGATGGGGCCTGGAACGATGATGGACGGCGGAAGTCTGCTGGGGAAGCGCACTAACGCGGCTGAACCCGATCCGGCGACGCTGCCCGCAGAACACTTGGTGCACATGATTTTGCAGGATTGCACCAGTTGCCACTCCAGGTTCCGCCAAAAGATTCGCTGACGGTCGTCCACGAATTAATTTCTCTGATGATTTTGTCGACGCGCAACTCCTGCTTAGCGGCATGAGTGAACGGGCGCTGGCGGGGCGCTACTTGCCCTGAAGCCGGTGCTTGCCGCTGCTCCCGCCGTCGCTGGTACATCCGCAGTCGACGGCGGGTGCCGGCCTTAAAGCTGCACCGGCCATTGCGGGGGAGGTCAGATCTCCCGCTCAAGTGACTCTACAACCAAATCTGAAGTCGCTCAATTAAGGCTAAGTGCGGGTGGCCATCATCCTTTCAGGGGCCTTACCGGGCGCTTGCCGGAACCATCTCAACGACGTCCAAGCGCTTATCGACCGGCTCGGCCCGGATCGCGGCTCCATGCATTGGGATCTGTTCGGGCTCTTCGGCTGCTCGGATTGTAAGGCTGCAAGGCGCGACCGCCGGCCGGTGTTCTTCACTATGGTTCCTGATTACGAGGGTATCCAGGTGCGGCGCAACCGCGACTGGAAACCGACGTTCTAATAGCGCCAAGCGAGCGGCGCTAGATGTCCCGCCACGGATCAATTGTGCTTGGCACCGAAATTGCTCTGTAGATTAAAACAGCGAGATATCTCTCTAGATGATCGACAGCGCCCCTAGGATTGTCTGCAATTCATGCAGAGTGCCCCTCAGCAGCGTCAGTGAGCCTCAAGGGTCCGACCTCCTATCTTGCCCCAATTGCCGGATTTCCGAGACATACGACAACGTCATGCTTGAACTTGGCCAACGCACAGCGGACGCATTCTTGCGCGCGATCTACCGACCTGTTCCCTCGAGGATCTATCGTTTCGCCCTTCTCTTTTCAGAAGGGGGACACCACCCCAAGCCGACGAGGTCGCCCCTGATGAGCACGACTAATGACGAGGACCACCGTGTGCGAATGCGGGTCAGGCGGAGGAAGGATGGTCCGTCCCGTGCCTAAAGAGGCCAACGGAAACGCGCGCTGGTGCTTCACATAAGACCAGAAAGATGGAGTAGGTGGGCAACTCGCATACCGAGGCCCACTGTGAATTCGCCATCGTTGGCAGCAAAGTCCCAACCGAAGAATGCCGCCCAGCCAAAAAGCAGAATGGAGAAGCGCATTAAACGATGCTAAATTAGGCGTATTGAATAAAGGTTAAGGGCTTTAAATGCGACGGTTAGCCCTGAGCCTTCCCCCCCCGGCCGGGCACTACCATGTTGACCCAGAAATGCCAGTGAAGCCGGTCGCTTTTCCGCCAGGCAATCCATCCCGGCGCCCTTTTGACACTCAACAAACCAGCGGGGCGCCGAGCCATTACCCGGCGGCGTTTTGAGGGGAACGGCGCCTAATATTCATCATAGCGCGCTCGCTGGAGTTTTTTGGAATACAGCCTTTTGGACGATGCCCCGCGGTTGAAAATGCCGGCCGGATGCCCGTCACCAAAAAATCCGGGCTTTCTTAAAGCCGAACTCTATTCGCTACGGCTGGCCTGCCTCTTAGGTCTGACCCTGGCAAGCGATTGTCGCCTACGAGACGGTCTTCGGACGACAGTTTGGGCGGTATGAAAGGACCCGTAGCGCCGATCTCGCCTAGCCAATCCTCGTAGCCAGTGTTCATTTTGGACACCAGTTCATCGGGATCATGTATCCCGGACTGGGATAGGCTCTTGAGGCGCCGGCCGAAGTGTTCCCATGCCGGATGGCCTTCTGGAATTCCTGCCTCTGTGCAATAGTCGTTGAGAACCTTTGTCAGCATTGCAAGTTGCTCAGAATCGAGATGATCGTCGGATGACATCGCTTTATCCCTCGTGGGGGCGAAAGCGTGATCGACTCTTCCAAGCGCCAGGCGCCCGTTCAAATTGGCCAGCGACGTCCTTCAGTACGCTTTAGTCAGGGATTAGCGAGTCAAATCGGGCGTGGAGCGGAGCTTGGGAAATATCTTTCAGCCGACGGAACGTTTGTGCTCGCCCGGTGTTATCACCCTGATCCCCGCATAGGGATCATAAAGGGCCTTGCCCCTCTTGGCCCTAGTTTGAGTCCGCTGTCTCCCCGGCAGCGGACCCGACGCATTTCAGTGATCGTCGGCATCCTGTTCCATAGCCTTACGAATCAGTAAGTCGTCGGTCCGCGCAAAGCCAGATAACCATCACCGTCGGCAGCGAACGGCACTTTGCTGCCCGGCGGCCTCCACCTGCCGAAAATCAAAGGCCCGCTGCCCGCTCTCAGTCTGCTGGCGGCGGGCTTTTCGCCCAAGGGGGCATTGGTGGTGACTACGCAGCGGAGGCGGAACGACTTCATAAAAGCATAGTCCAGCCGTTGCTATCACCTAGCAGCGAGCATTACCGGGCGCTCCAGCGCACCCACGAAGCGCTGCTGAAGACGGTGAAGGACGTCACCGGCAAGGATTCGCCGTTCATTCAATGGTTCGGAACAGGGCCTGTGCGGCCTCCCAAGGCTGGGTAGCGCCATCCCATGACCATGAAATATCTGTTCGTCGAGGACACGCTCGGCAAGAAGTACAGATCGGGTCGGGGCTTTCCGTCACTGCATGACGTGCCGCCGGCATGCCGACCTCGATATCCAAGCGCTGGTTGACCGTCTCGGCGAAGATTACGGCTGCCTACACTGGGATTTGATCCGGGTCCTATTCTGCCAGCCCTGCCGTGACGCAGGGCGCCCTGACCGAAACATCGCGTTCACCAGCCACCCGAAGACACCAGGGCAGCGACGCTCAGACTAAGCGGCCCGGCATCTCCGCACGGCGGGGGGCCAGCAGACTGTCGGGCCTGACCGGCGCGGGTTGGGGAGCGAGCCGGCTGGTGAAAATATACGCTTTCGCTAATATGTTCGGGACCTATCCGTAAGAACGATGGAAGCAGCAAAAGGTGGAGCACAAGCCGGAAAAGATCTAATCGGTAGGCCAAAGCGATGGCGAAGGGGTTCGACGACAAAGGGAGGGAGCACAAATGGCCGCCTATCTTATCGCGGATGTAGACATAAAAGACGCTGCCGCGTTCGAGGAATACCGGCGGGATGTTCCGGCCACCGAGGCGCGCTACGGCGGGCGATACTTAGGTCGTGGCGGTGCGACCAAGGTTCTGGAAGGTGACTGGGAGCCACACCGTTTGGTTATTATCGAATTCCCCGATATGGCGTCATTGATGAGCTGGTACAATTCGCCGGAGTACGCCCGCCTGATCGAGATTCGAAAACGTTGCGCCAACACCAGGATCATTGCGCTGGAAGGGATCACAACACCCATTGTCTGACGGTGCCGCGAAGCGCCTTTAGGCCAGTGGGACTTCAGTCTTAATTGCGCGATATCTAATATACGATAAACTTAACGGCGCGGGGGGCTTTTCCCGCCAAGGTGGCCGGTGCGGCTTCGCTTCCCCAAGCATCCCCTGCGCCGGCCATTCGCGTCGATAATCGGGAATTGTCAGATTGGATGCTGCACGCGTTAGCTTCAAGGCCAGGCGACGGGCAGACACGGTTGCGCCGCCGCCAAGATTTGATCCTATCAAGGGAAGTGTGGCAGGGGCGGTGATAGCCGGCAGCGTCTTTGCGGTTTTCTATTGGCTTGCAGGCGGCAATCACATCGCGGGTCCGATCGGCCTAATCACGATTTTGGCGTTTGCGCTGCCGTATCTTCACCTCCGGAGAAAGGAGCGGAAGAACAGTGAGGCCTTTGATACCTATTACATCAGATTGTTGGAACTTGAGAGGGCAAGAGAGAAAAGCTCGCCTGCCGTCAAACCAAGCACCGCTCCCGGTAAGCCCTCATCGCGCCTGGCGCCGCTGCCCCTGCATCCTGATCGAGACATACGACAACAGGTAAATGATCGCGATGGAACCCGTAGCGAGTACGACCCATACTCATAAGCTGCTCATGCTTCCTCACTTCCCGCCGGCGCACTCGTTGGGCAGGGTGTTGGGATGGTGGACGCCGGCCCAGTCGGAAAAGGTCCTCAAGCACAAGCTAATATAATTGAGATGCAGACGCCTATGGTGCCTGATGCCAATGAATGTTTCGCGGAGGTGGATCTTCCCGCGCTTTATCGAAATCCCGATCGGGATTTTCCGAGTCTTTGGTTTGAAGGGCAGCTTTGATAGTCCAGGCCACATCCGTTGCCGAGCCAAACGTCTGCCCACCCACTTCTCACACCCACTGGCGCTCGGAGCGACCAACGCAGCCGCCGCAACGTGGCGGGTTTTTTTGCATTTTAGACGAAACTAATATTATGGCGTCACGTTTGTATACCGGCCAGCTTGTGCCCCTCTCCGGCCTCTCTAGAGAAGCCCATCATCTGCCCGCAAGGTGGCGTGGCTGCGCTGGCCGAAGTTAATTTCCGGCCAAACGCTCCTCCCGAGGTGACAACTGGATTCTCGAGGTCAAGTTCGACGGCTACCGCTCGAAGATCTATCAGCGCGTGAAGGATTCCCATTTTCAGAAGTTGGTGGCACATGTTAGCGCCAGAGCCCTATACTGCGACTCCGAGCGACCGAGCCTTGGCTGTTTGGAAATTAGACGTCCGCGAATGATCGCCGCCTTTGTTAAAGGTCTAAACTAGTGTCTCCAGCAGAACGCAAACGGCGAGAGCGTGTTTATACTGGGGACAATGCGACTTGGTTTTGGAGGGTTTCTCGGCCGATAGTATTGCGAGGCTTGGCGCTGGTTCACGACGGCATAATGGGTGCTGCCGCGATGTTGCTTTCGCTCGTGTTGAGGCTTGATTTCGATATTGTCGTTCAAAACCTGACGTATTTCCTTGGTGCAGCGGCTCTATTCGGGGTCATTGTCAGCGGCGTCGGTTTCTTGTTTGGACTGAACCGTGGTATTTGGCGCTATGCGTCGCTGACGGATCTTCTAGCAATCACCTATGCTGCTAGCGCGTCCGTCGCTAGTTTCACAGTGGCCCAATTCCTGCTGGATCGACTGGGCTCGATTCCCCGTTCTTCGATCTTGATCGCCTGGGCCTTCCTGATCGTCCTGCTAGCCGGGCCGCGTGCCGCGTATCGGCTCTATCGCAATCGCCACGACACCGGTCGCTTGTTCGATCGCGGCACCTGCAAGTTCGTGCTGCTGGTTGGAGCCACCGACAACGCCGACGCCTTCCTGAGGACCACCAAGGAGAGAGATAATGCGTCATTCAATATCCTCGCGATAATCGACGAACGGGGGCGCAGGACCGGACGTTCTATTCGCGGGGTTCCAGTGTTGGGTCCGCTGGAAAGACTGCCGCAGATCCTCAATCGATTTGAGGCCCAGGGGCGCCGACCCGAAGCGCTCATCCTGACGCGTTCGCGCGAGGACTATCAACAGCACGCCAGCATCGAGGCGTTGGTTGAGATTGCGACACAGCAGAAAGTCGAAATCCTGAAGCTTCCGAACCTTCTCGACATGCAAAGCATCGATGCTGAAATTGAGCCGCGTCCGATCAAGTTGGAAGATCTCTTGCATCGGCCGCCCGTTAGACTTGATGCGCTCAAGATCGCCTCAATGATCGAGGGCAGGACCGTAATGATCACCGGCGCGGGCGGTTCGATTGGATCCGAGCTGGCACGGCAGGTCGCGGCCCTGAACCCACGTGGCCTCATTCTCGTGGACGCCAGCGAGCACCTTCTCTACTCTATCAAGACTGAACTCGCTGGCACCCGCCCGAGCCTCAAGTTGCATGCTGCCCTCTGCAACGTGCGCGAAAAGGACGCCGTCGACAGAATCGTTGCCGGCCATAGGCCCGACGTGCTCTTCCACGCAGCAGCACTCAAGCATGTGCCGATCGTTGAGGCTCAGCCGCTTGAAGGCCTTTTCACCAACGCGATCGGGACGCGTAATGTCGCTGAGGCCGCGCTTCGTGCCAACGTCTCCACGATGATTATGGTGTCGACCGACAAGGCTGTGAATCCCTCTAGCGTTATGGGCGCGACCAAGCGGATGGCGGAGATGTTCTGCCAGGCGATGGATCTGGACTCGGCGGTCAACGGCACACGTTTCGTCACCGTTCGGTTCGGCAACGTCCTGGGCTCGGCCGGATCCGTGGTCCCACTGTTCGAGAAGCAGATCAGGGCCGGCGGCCCCGTGACAGTTACCCATCCGGAAATGGAACGCTTTTTCATGACAATTTCGGAAGCCTGCCTCCTCGTCCTGCAGGCGGCGGCGCATAGCCGCGAGCGGCAGCAGGAGCGCGGCCGAATTTACGTTCTCGACATGGGCTCGCCGGTGAAGATCGTGGATCTTGCTCGAAATCTCATCCGTCTCTCGGGGCACCGCCCGGACACCGACATTCAGATAGTCTACACCGGGCTTCGGCCTGGGGAAAAGCTTTGCGAGGAACTCTTCGACAACAAGGAAACCTTGAGCGGGACCGGTGCGTCGGGGATCCTGGCCGCATCTCCACGGTCGATCGAGGGAGCGCTGATCGTGCGCATCTTCGACGAAATGAAACGCAGGATCGACGCCCAAGATTTGCCCGGCGCCCTACGGCTTCTGAAATCGACCGTCGGGGAGTTTATTCCGGGGAGCGAGATTCACCTGCTGATGAGCGGGGAGGACTCGGGCAAGCACTGATCCTCATCGCGGTGCCACCGCCACAAGCTAAAAGCGTATTGCCATCCTGACTTTGTGCAAAGCGTCCCTACCATGTTCGCGTCCATGTCGCCTGGACGCAGGCCTAATCCGTCCACGCTGCCGGCCGGCCGCCAAGGCACCGGCGCCACAATATTGCCCGGTTCCGGCCATAATCGATTAATACCGTGATAAACAATTCCTGCGCACAAAGGATCGGGGTTCACGGTGTCATTGGTATTGTCGAGTGAGTGCTTTGCTCCTCTGGCGGTTAGATGGCGGCGTCTTTCATTGAGACTGTAGGGGACATCTGAAAAAATGCAGGCTGTGACGCACCCGCGTCTTCGTCGCGCTGCTACAGTCGCGTTGTTGGCGGTATCGGCTGCCTTACTGGCGGCTTGTGCATCGCCTGAACCCAAAGCGATGGTCTACAAAAAGACCCGCTCCAAGGAATATTTCTCCGAATCCGAATACGGCGTGAAGGCAAGCCCGCGTGTGGCCTTCCGGGGCGGGCGGCTGCAGCGCGGCGGCGGCCGGGACCAGCTCGGCAAGCCCTATCAGGTCCGGGGCAGGTGGTATTACCCGAAGGAAGACAAGCACTACGCCAAGGTCGGTCTGGCCTCCTGGTATGGCGATGCCTTCCACGGCCGGCTTACCGCCAATGGCGAAGTCTACGACATGACACACCTGACGGCGGCGCATCCGACCATGCCGTTGCCAAGCTATGCCCGTGTCACCAATCTCAAGACCGGCAGCTCGGTCATCGTTCGCGTCAACGATCGCGGCCCCTATCATGAAGGCCGCATCATCGATGTGTCGGAGCGCGCCGCCCAAATGCTTGATTATGCCAATATCGGCACCGCTCAGGTGAAGGTCGAGTATGTCGGCCGCGCACCGCTGGACGGCGATGACGACCAGTATCTGATGGCCTCCTACCATCCCGGCAACAGGGCGCCGGATCCGTCGGATGGACTGCCGACCGGCGTCATGGTCGCCATGAACGGACCGTCGCCGAGTCTTCCCGTTGGTGCCGCCGCCGTACCGTTTCCTGGCCAGTTGACCGATTCGGGGCCGGCCCAGGCGGTCATGCCGGCGCAGTCGCCGGCCTATGGCGACCTGGCATTGCCGGATTTCGGCCCGATCGTGCCGGAGCGCCCGGAGATCAACCTGCCGCCGCAATCGCCGTTTGCCGTGGCCTCGCTCTCCTATGCGGACGAGCGCGTAGAGCGCGCCTCCAACGCCTTCGCAGCGCTGGGCGGCGAGGGCATGTCACCGGCCGACCTGCTTCAATCGTGGAAGCGTCAGTCGCCGTCGGCCGGTTCGCCCACCGACTATGTTGCGGCAGGTTCGTTCGAGGATGCGGCGGAGGCCAAGCGCGTTGCCGCCCAGCTTGCCGCATTCGGCAAGATCGAGATCCAGCGTTCAGAACTCGACGGCGAGGATTGGTATTCGGTCAATCTCTATCCCGATGGCCACCGCAATCTGGATGATTTGCTGCAGGCGGCCTGGTCGCATGGCGCGCCGGATGCACTGGCTGTGCGCAACTGAGCGCAAGCAAGGTCGGATCTCCACTGCGCGGTTGATCCGCCACGGAAAAAGCCTGATACTTTTCGCGGGCTTGCCGGACGTGCCGGCCAACGGGTCGAATTTCATGCAATTTCGCTTGCTCCAGCCTTTCGCCGGGCTTCTGTTTTTTTGCCTGCTATTGCTTTCCCTGGCTCCAGCCAGTGCGCAGCTTTTCGAGACCAAGGCCGCGCAGGTCTTCATGATCGACGCCGAGACCGGGACGGTGCTGTTTTCGAAAGATGCCGACAAGCCGATACCGCCGGCTTCGATGGCCAAGCTGATGACCATGGAAGTGGTTTTCAACGCCATAAAGTCCGGACGCCTGAAGCTCGACGATACGTTCGTGGTCAGCGAAAACGCCTGGCGCAAGGGTGGTGCGCCTTCGGGAACTTCGACGATGTTTGCCAAGCTCAAATCGTCGATCCGGCTAGAGGATCTCATTCAGGGCGTAACGGTTCAGGCGGCCAATGACGGCTGTATTGTCATTGCCGAAGGCATGGCCGGCTCGGAGGACAATTTTGCTGCGCAGATGACCGAGCGCGCCCGCCAGATCGGGCTCAAGACATCGACGTTCGTCAATTCGACCGGCCTGCCGGCGGACGGCCAGCAGACGACGGTGCGGGAGTTGGCGCTGCTGGCCGTGCATCTGTGGCGCGATTATCCGGATTTCTATCACTACTACGGCCAGAAGGATTTTACCTGGAACAAGATCTCGCAGCGGAACCGCAATCCGCTTCTGGCAATGGACATTGGCGCCGACGGCCTGGCGGTCGGCGCGAGCGAGACGTCAGGCTTCGGCATGGTCGGTTCGGTCAACCACAACGGCACGCGGGTGATCGCGGCGATGAGCGGACTGGCCAGCGACAAGGAGCGAGCCGAAGAGGCGCGAAAACTGCTCGACTGGGGTGTTCGCTCTTTCGAGAAGACCGAAATCTTCGCCAAGGACGAGGTGGTCGGCGAAGCCCAGGTTTTTGGCGGCGCGAAATCCGGCGTGACGCTGAAGGCCAAGGGTCCGATCGCCATCTTCCTGCCGATCACCAACCGCGACAAGCTGACGGCCAAGATCGTCTACACAGGCCCGGTTGCCGCCCCGGTGGAGGAAGGGCAACCGGTGGGCGCGCTGCGCGTCTGGATCGGCGACACACTCAGCCAGGAAACGCCGCTTTTCGCCGCCGAGTCGATCGGCGTCGGCACGTTGCCGCAGCGCGCGCTCGATGCCGTCAAGGAACTGGCGATCGGCTGGCTGCGCTAGAGCGATTCATCGCTTCACGGAAACGCAGAACCGCTCTATCTCTTGGCTTTGACGCAATTCCCTAGGGAAAGTGCTGCGCTTTTCCCAGGAAAACCGTTTCACACTTTTCCTGGAATTGCGCTAGCGCCGACGGCATAGACGTTTGCCCCGACGCGGACTATCTAGAGCGCTATAACCACCCGCAAGCATGGCAAAGGCTTTTCGATTGGCGCGCGGATTTTTCATCACCTTCGAAGGCGGCGAAGGAGCAGGCAAGTCGACGCAGATCGAGCGGCTGGCCAGGAAGATGCGCGCCAAGGGATATGATGTCCTCCCCACCCGTGAACCTGGCGGCTCGCCTGGCGCCGAAGCTGTCAGGCATGTGCTGCTTTCGGGCGCGGCCGAACCATTCGGGCCGAAAATGGAGGCGCTGCTGTTCGCCGCCGCGCGCTCCGATCATGTCGAGCAGGTCATCCGTCCGGCGGTCGAGCGTGGCTCCATCGTGCTTTGCGACCGCTTCTTGGATTCATCACGCGTCTACCAGGGAGTCACCGGCGGTATCGACCCGGCGTTCATGGATGCGCTGGAGCAGGTTGCCATCAACGGCATGATGCCGGACATGACGCTGATCTTCGACATCGATCCGGCGGAGGGCCTCAGGCGCGCGACGTTGCGGCGCGGCACCGAAGCAATCGCCGACCGCTTCGAAAAGGAGAGGCTGGCGATCCATCAGGCCCGCCGCGAGGCGTTTCTGGCAATCGCGGCGGCCGAGCCGGAACGCTGCATCGTCGTTAACGCCGCCGCCGATCCCGATACGGTCGAGAATGTCGTCACCGCCGCCGTGTTCGCGGCGCTGGAGGCAAGAACGCCTTCGCGCAACAGGCAGGCGACGCCGGCATGATCTTCGAACGCATCGCACCCGAGCAGCACGACACGCTGGACGGCGTGCCCGAGCCATCCGAAACACCGCGCCTGGTTGGACACCGGCAGGCCGCGGGGATGCTGACCGCCGCCTATCGTGCGGGAAAGCTGCCGCATGCGCTGATCTTCTCCGGGCCGGTCGGCATCGGCAAGGCGACGCTTGCCTTCCATCTTGCGCATCATCTGTTGAAGCACCCGGACTTCGCGCAGGCGCCGGAAAGCCTTGCCATTCCCGATCCGGCCTCGTCGCTGTTTCGCCAGATCGCCACCGGCGCGCATCCTTGCGTGCTGCACCTGACCCGTCCGCCCAACGACAAGACCAAGAGCTTCAAGACCGTCGTCACCGTCGACGAGATCCGCAAGGTCAGCCGCTTCCTGTCGCTGACCTCGCATGACGGCAGCTACCGGGTTGTGATCGTGGACCCAGCCGACGACATGAACACCAATGCCGCCAATGCCTTGTTGAAGAATCTCGAAGAGCCGCCGGCACGAACGCTGTTCATCCTGATCGTCCATGCGCCGGGCAGCCTGCTGCCGACGATCCGGTCGCGCTGCCAGGTGGTGCGATTGACGCCGCTCGATGCCGACGACCTGATGGCGGTGCTGGAAACGACCGAACCGCCACCGCCGGACGATCCTGCCGCGCGCGCGGCGCTGGCCGAGCGGGCAGGGGGCAGCGCGCGCAGCGCGATCCTGTTGACGCAGTATGGCGGGCTGGAGATCGCCTCAACGCTCGACGCCCTGGTGGCGGCAAGAAAGAACGATGTCGGCGGCGCGTTTCGCCTTGCCGAGGCTGTCGCCGGCCGCGACCAGGCAATCCAGTTCGACATCTTCAACCGCCGGGCGCTGGAGCTGTTGTCGGATGCGGCAAGCCAGGCAGCGCTGGCGGGTGACCTCACACGGGCCAAAACACTGTCGGACACTTGGCATGAGGCGCTCGACGCTATATCTGAGACGGACACCTACAATCTCGACAAGAAGCAGCACGCCTTGACCATGATCGACCGCCTGAATTCTGCAATGCGAATGTGACGGTTTCTCCATGCATGCCGTGCCCCAAATCCGGGGCCACTTTTGGGCGGCATGCATTGGCCCCGGGATGGCAATCGCCGCCCCGATGCGATATCCACCGCCACGCCTTTCCATTCAGACATTCATGACGGTTCATTCATGTCACGCGACAAGTTCTACATCACGACGGCGATTTCCTATCCGAACGGCAAACCGCATATCGGCCATGCCTACGAACTGATCGCAACCGATGCGCTTGCCCGCTTCCAGCGGCTCGACGGCAAGCAAGTCTTTTTCCTCACCGGAACCGACGAACACGGCATCAAGATGCTGCAGACCGCCAAGCGCGAAGGCATTTCGCCGCGCGAACTGGCCGATCGCAACTCGGCTGAGTTCAAGCGCATGGCGGAGGCGCTCAACGCCTCCAATGACGATTTCATCCGCACCACGGAAGAGCGGCATTACGCGTCGTCGCAGGCGATCTGGAAGGCAATGGCCGCCAATGGCGACATCTACAAGGGCGGCTATGCCGGCTGGTACTCGGTGCGCGACGAAGCCTACTACGGCGAGGAGGAGACGGAGGTCCGCCCGGACAATGTCCGCTACGGGCCACAGGGAACGCCCGTCGAATGGGTCGAGGAAGAGAGCTATTTCTTCCGCCTCTCGGCCTATCAGGACAAGCTCGTCGCGCTCTATGAAAACCAGCCCGACTTCATCGGCCCGGCTGAGCGCCGCAACGAGGTGATGAGCTTCGTCAAATCGGGACTGAAGGACCTGTCGATCTCGCGCACCACCTTCGACTGGGGCGTGCCGGTGCCGGGCGACGAGAAGCACGTGATGTATGTGTGGGTCGACGCCTTGACCAATTACATCACAGGTGTCGGCTATCCCAATGAAAATGCTGACGATTGGCATTTCTGGCCTGCGGATGCGCACATCATCGGCAAGGACATCGTCCGATTTCATGCGGTGTATTGGCCGGCCTTCTTGATGTCTGCCGGCATCCCGCTGCCGAAACGTGTCTTCGGCCACGGCTTCCTGTTCAACCGCGGCGAGAAGATGTCGAAATCGGTCGGCAACGTCATAGACCCGTTCACCATGATCGAGCACTACGGTCTGGACCAGGTGCGCTACTTCTTCCTGCGCGAGGTGCCGTTCGGCCAGGACGGCAGCTACAGCCATGAAGCAATCGTCAACCGCACCAACGCCGATCTTGCCAATGGCCTTGGCAATCTGGCGCAGCGCTCGCTGTCGATGATCGCCAAGAACTGCGGCGGCGTGGTGCCGCAACGCGGCACCCTGGCGGATGAGGACAAGGCGATCCTCGATCAGGCAACTGCCGTGCTCGCCGTGGCGCGCAAGACCATGGCCGAGCAAGGCATCCATCTGGCGCTGGCGGCGATCTTCGGCGTGGTGGCGGAAGCCGATCGTTATTTCGCGGGCCAGGCGCCATGGGCGTTGAAGAAGAGCGATCCGGCGCGCATGGAAACCGTGCTGTGGACGACTGCCGAACTCGTCCGGCGCGTGGCGCTGTTGTGCCAACCCTTCATTCCGGGATCGGCCAACAAACTGCTCGACCTGCTGGCGGTGTCGGCGGACAGCCGCGATTTCGTGCATGTCGCGGCAGACCACGCGCTTGTCTCCGGGGTTGCCTTGCCCGCGCCGGAAGGGGTGTTTCCGCGTTACGTCGAACAGCCGGATGCGAACGCCTGATGCTCGTCGACAGCCATTGCCATCTGGATTTTCCAGACTTCGCCGAGGAGCGGGCGGCCATAGTCGCCCGCGCCAGGGCGGCCGGTATCGGCCGCATGGTGACGATCTCGACGCGCGTGAAGCGGTTTCAGCAAATCATTGAAATCGCTGAAACCTTCGACGAAGTGTACTGTTCGGTCGGCACCCATCCGCACAATGCCGCCGAGGAACTCGACGTCACCGCCGCGGACCTTGTGCGCCTGTCAGCTCATCCGAAGGTGGTGGCGATCGGCGAGGCGGGGCTCGACTACTTCTACGACAAAGCGCCGCGCGATGCCCAGGCGCAGGGGTTTCGCGCCCACATCGCCGCCGCTCGGGAAACCGGTCTGCCGCTGGTCATCCATTCGCGCGATGCCGATGACGACATGGCGGCCATCCTCGAGGACGAAACAGGGAAGGGCGCCTTCCCCTTCATCCTGCACTGTTTTTCGTCCGGGCGCCGGCTGGCGGAAATCGGCGTTGCGCTCGGTGGCTATGTATCGTTCTCGGGTATCCTGACCTTCAAGAATTCGGCCGAGTTGCGCGCCATCGCAGCCGATGTGCCGCACGACCGCTTGCTGGTCGAAACCGACGCACCTTATCTGGCGCCCGTACCGTTTCGCGGCAAGCGCAACGAGCCGGCCTATGTCGCGCACACGGCCAAAGTGCTGGCCGAAACAATCGGCGTCAGCGAGGCTGACATCGCTGATCTGACGACGAACAATTTCTTCCGCCTGTTCGGCAAGATGCCGCGACCTCCCGAGCAAACTGCTTGGCCCAAGCAAAGTGCCTGAACGATGACCGACCGGCTGCGCCTCACCATTCTCGGCTGCGGCTCGTCGCCAGGTACGCCGCGCATCACCGGCGACTGGGGCAATTGCGACCCAGATAACCCGAAGAACCGGCGCACCCGCGCCGCCGCACTCGTCGAACGGATTGCTGCGGATGGCGGTCGCACCAGCGTCGTCATCGACACTGGACCGGATTTCCGCCAGCAGATGCTTATGGCCTCCGTCAGGCGCATCGATGCGGTCGTCTACACGCACCCGCATGCCGACCACATCCACGGCATCGATGATCTGCGTGGTTTCGTCCTCGATCAGCGCCAGCTGATCGATATCCATGCCGACGAGCCGACGATGCTGCGCCTGCGGCAGGCCTTCGGCTATTGTTTCGAGACGCCGGCGGGCAGTTCCTATCCGCCGATCGTCGACGCTCATATCATCCATCACGCCAAGCCGGTCGTCATCGAAGGAGAGGGGGGTGCCCTCACCCTTGAGCCGCTGCCGCAGGTGCATGGCGACATCATATCGCTCGGTTTCCGCATCGGCACGCTCGCCTATTGCCCTGATATCAGTGACTTTCCGGAGGCCACCGTCGAACGGCTGCGCGACCTCGACGTGCTGATCATCGACGCGCTGCAGTACCGGACGCACCCCAGCCATCTGTCGCTTGGCGAAGCACTGGAATGGATCGAGCGGCTGGCGCCACGGCACTCCGTGCTGACGCATATGCATGTGCCGCTCGACTACGCCACGGTGATGGCCGAGACGCCAGCCAACGTCGAGCCAGCCTATGACGGCATGGCGATAGATATCCCATATGATTCATGGTGATGAAGCCAATCCTTCATCGCTGGCCGCACTGGAATTTCGACAATGAATGACGCCC
This sequence comes from Mesorhizobium sp. P2_E6, assembly GCF_056403835.1. Taxonomy (NCBI): domain Bacteria; kingdom Pseudomonadati; phylum Pseudomonadota; class Alphaproteobacteria; order Hyphomicrobiales; family Phyllobacteriaceae; genus Mesorhizobium; species Mesorhizobium sp. P2_E6. Next base: position 33,224 of record NZ_JBFUEQ010000014.1, on the reverse strand, counting down.
GGCCAAATCGTCTGGTCAACGCGGATTTCAGCTGCCGTGCATGCCGGATCGACTTGCCGCGATAGACACGACGCAATCGAAGAGATCTTGAGGTTGCGGGTTGGCGTGACCGCCATAGCGTTGTGGGCATCATCTATTTGCTGCAGCCGGATGGGCGCCAAACGGCTGATAATGCGGGAAAATCACCGTCTGCCGTCATACGCTTCAGTTCCATAATCTATCTTATGCGACTTTCTGATGTGCGGTAATGCCACCCAGCTAGAGCAATTGGCCGCAGCGCAACGAGAACGCCGCAAGCCAATTGACCAGTCACCGACTGGCGATGCACACCGCCCGCGCTAATCAAGCACGACCACGGCCTCCACCTCGAACAGCATGGGGTCAATTGCAAGCTTGGGAACGGGAACCAGAGTCTGCGCCGGCAGCGCCTCGCCGAACATTGCCTTGACGTTCTCGGTCAGCACCTCAAGCTTTGACATATCGTGATCGACCACGAAGACCGTCAGCTTGGCGACCTGACCCGGTTTCGCGCCGATCCCGTCCAACGCGGTACGCAAATTTGCGTAGGCCTGCTTAACCTGGATGGCGAAGTCGGGCGACAGCGCTCCCGCGCTGTCCTGGCCGCCCTGCCCGGAGATATAGGCGACCCGGCCTTCACGGGGTGTGATCACCGCTGTGCTGTAGCCATTCGGCGACGGGTCGTAGAGGTTTTGGGGATTGACGATGGTCAGCTTGCGATCGTTCTCATTGGCTGTAGCCGCCGTGGGAACTGCGATGGTCATGATGATTAGCCCTCCAATAAGCAGACGCTTGATTGCGCGTGACATGATTTTCTCTCGGCTCCGCGGACTGCGAGCGACCTACCCTCGCAGCCGGCATGATTGAACTTTAACCACATCGTCCTTACGATGACTCGTGCGATGTACGAGTAGTCGTATGGTACGTCGTACGAGTCAATCGTTCAAGATCGACATTCGTCGCGTTGCCGGTCAAAATCGATGTCCTGAACAGCGAGGAAAGTTGGATGGCAGCCAAGCGTAGCGGCGCCCGGAGCAAACGACCTCAACAGGTCGGTGTCTCGCACCAGCCCGTGCAGGAGGCGAGCAGTGAACCGCCTCTCACGCGGGAACGTATCGTGGCGACGGCGGTAGAACTGCTGGACGCCCAAGGCGTCGACGGATTGACGATGCGTCGGCTGGCCGATCGCCTCGGCTCGGGCGTGATGAGCCTATATTGGCACGTCGACAACAAAGAGGATGTCTTTGATCTGGCGCTCGACTCGGTGCTCGAATATCGCGAACCGCCGCAAATGGCTGAGTCTCAAGACTGGCGCGGAGAAGTCGTCCATATGCTCGAAGACTGGCGCACCGGCATGCTGCGCCATCCCTGGTCGGCATCGTTGTTGCCGCGCAGGGCGCTCGGCCCGGGCATCCTCAGCCGCCTGGAGCTGCTGAGCAAGACCTTGTCCAGCGCCGGCGTGGCGGACGCAAATCTGAACGTCGCGATATGGTCACTCTGGAACTATGTGATGGGCGCCACCATCACCCGGGCGAGCTTTGACCTCTCGGACGACAACAGGGCCGCCGCGCAGCAGCGCCTTGCGCATCTCAGCGGACGCTACCCGACAATCGAACGCTCTCGTCTGCTGTTGGATGACGATTGGCTCGGCGCTTTCAGGAAAGGCCTCGACTTCCTGCTTGATGGCCTCGCTCCACGATAAAGTTCCGCCGGCCGACTTTTATTCCTCGCCTTCCTTGGCCTTAGCTTCCGCAATCTGTTTGCGTACCACCGCATCCCTGGCGGCAGCCGCACTTGCCCCATGGTCCTCATTGCCGGCTGCGACCTGCACTGTGGGCGAAGCAAACTCGATCCCGTTTGCCGCGAACGCTTCGCGGATCATGACATAGGCCCGGCGACGGATCGTGAATTGGTGTCCCGGCTTGGTCGTCATCGCGAAACTGAGGTTGATGCCATAATCGCCGAAAGCCTCGACGCCCTTCATCTTCAAGGTCTCGATGATCTGCGGACCGAATTCCTCATCTGCCAGCAGTTCGGCGCCGACGCCCTTGACCAGTTTTTTGACCTTGGCAATGTCCGTGTCGTAGTTGACCGAAATGAAGAACTTATCGATCACCCAGTCGCGGCTCATGTTCTGGACGGCGCCCAACGAGCCGAATGGAACTGTGAAGATCGGGCCGCGGTGATGGCGCAGCTTGACCGAGCGAATGCTGAAGGACTCGACCGTGCCCTTGTAGGTGCCGCTCTGGATATACTCTCCGACGCGAAACGCATCGTCGGTCATGTAGAACACACCACTGATGACGTCCTTCACCAGCGACTGCGATCCGAAGCCGATGGCAACGCCGAAGATGCCCGCGCCCGCGATCAATGGACCAATCTCGACGTCAAGGCCGGAGAGAACCATCATGATCGCAATGGCGGCAATGAGTGCGGCGAGAAAATTCTTCAGGATCGGCAGCAGCGTCAAAAGCCGCCCGCTGCGGGCAAGCGCTGCCTCGTCGCCGCCCTCGGTGCGGGCACGATCGATGCGACCGCCAATAAGACCCTTCACAAGTTGCCAGATGAGATCGGCGGCGAGCAGCACCACGATGCCGCTCAATACACCTCGGACGATGCGGTCTACACTTTCGTCGCCCATCATTCCGCTGGCGCGCAAACGCACGACGGTCGCAAGCCAGGCGACAGCGAGCCCGATGACGATCGCCCTCGCCCCACGCTCAACGAGCACTTCGAAGATGGCATTGTTCGACTTCGTCGTCTCGTCGGAGCTGGCGAAAAACGACTTGGTGATTGAGCTGGTGGATCTCAGGATTGGTGGGAGGATCAAGCCATAGATGCCAATCCACAAAAGCGTGCTCATCCCCACGACCCACAAGAGCCAGAGCACGCAAAGGAAAAATGTCAGCAGCCATTCCTTGAGCCGATAAACCTTGGAAGGCTCGATCGCCGCCGGCCGCCGCCATACGGATTCGATCGACACCGCGAGGAGACCGAGACCGAGTATGTAGACGATGAGATTCCTGACGTTCGGCGTGAAGTGGAGGATGTTCATCTCGCCTGCGAGCGCCCATCCAAGGAAGAATATGCCAGCAAACAACGCGACGCGGCGGCGCCAGAAAGCAGCGGTGACATCGTCCATCGGAATAAGCCGGACCTTCGGCTGGTCTCCAAGGTTCAAATTGCCGTCCGCCGTGCCGAGAATAACTGACGTGATCCGCATGATCACGCGCCAGGCGATGACAGCGATCAGCAAAGGCAGCACCAGCGCAGAAAGCAGTGGTGGCCAGGTAAACGCCAGGAAGGCGCCGACACTGGCCATTGCGAACACGACGAGCGGCGCGATGGCGACGAACAACGTTCGGGCGATCACATGATGTCGGGCGGGTGCGCCCGATTCCGGGCTTTGAGCTGGGTTGCGGCGGTGAGCCCTGCCGACGATACGGCGGAAGATGAACTCGGCACCTAACCCAAGCGCCACAAAGGCCGCGAACAGGACGAGGATCGCTCCCGGCCCTCGCCCGTGAATCTCGGTCATAATCGTCGAGCTTGCGCCGGAAATCTCGTCAGGGACCTCAGGAATCGCATTGCCAATGCCCTGCAAATGCTCGCGAATGGCATTGGACCAGACCATGAAGTCAGTGGCGGAAGCGCCCATTGGCATTGCCGAATCGGCCGCGGGTGCCGCGCCCTTCTCGGCGATCCACGCCTTGACTTCGGGATCGTTCAGCAATTTCAGCAACTGCTCGACTTTTTCAGGTGGAGGGGGCGGCGCCGCAGTCGTCTGCGCCCGGGCGATCGCAGTGAATGCGATCAGGGACGCCATCAGCATTGCAAACAACACGCCGGTTCTGCCAGCCCGGAAAACCATCACACTCATCTGCTGACCCCCGATGGACTCACTTTCACTATGCCCACAACATACTGCCTCACGAACAAAATAATGTAGCGATGCAATACGCCCGAACAGGGCCGGAATTGTCCGTCGAGGCGGAGCGCCAAGGGAGCTCGGCCATCAATCGCCAGTCCCCGCTCAGGTAAGGCAATTTCGCGTTTCAGCTGGGGTGGCGCGTTTCGCTCCACAGAGCTTCGCCAAACTGATACATCCGCATTCGACAAAATTTCAGCCAGACCATCATGAAGACCAAATGACAGCATCTCTCTTTCTCGGCTTTCCCGATCGCCTCGCCGGTGGCCGCATCCCCAGTGCGGTGATCTTCGGAGCCGGTCACGGCAGCACCTATCCCGGCAAGGACAGCAGCGGCCATGCCTTGGCCGCCGATGCCATCCGCGCCGCGAGCCAGGGCGATGCCGCGCTCGTCGAGCACTGGGATTTCGATCTCGGCGGCCCGCTGTTCGACGGCAAGCCGGACAACTGCATCGACACAGGCGATATCCCGACCATTTTGCATAACAATGCCGGCAACCGGACCCGGATCGAGGCGAAGACGCGCGAGGTCCTGGCATTGCCGGCCGTACCGATCCTGCTGGGTGGCGACTGTTCCGTGACCTTTCCCTTCCTCGCCGGCTTTGCGGATCACGGACCGGTCTGGATCCTGCAGATCGACGCCCATATCGATTGGCGCGACGAGGTGTCTGGCGAGCGACACGGCTATTCGAGCCCGATGCGTCGCGCGAGCGAGATGCCGCATGTCGCCGGCATGGTGCAGGTCGGCCTTCGCAGCGTTGGCAGCGCAGGCATAACCGAGATCGAAGCGGCGCGGCGCTATGGCAGTCGCTTCGTGACCGCCCGCGAGATTCACGCCCAGGGCGTCGAAGCCGCGCTGCGGCATATTCCGGAAGGATCGCAGGTTGTTGTCACGCTCGACTGCGACGCCCTCGATCCCAGCATCATGCCGGGTGTGGCGGCGCGTACGCCCGGCGGCCTCACCTACACGCAGGTGATCGACCTGATCGCGGGCCTCGGCAGGCGGGCCAGGATCGCAGGATTCGATCTTGTCGAATTCTATCCTCCCGCCGATATCGACAGCCTGTCGGCCCTGACCGCGGCGCGCCTTCTCGTCAATGTGATCGGCACCATCGTCCGGCAGGTTTGAAAGCCGGCTTCCTCTCGTAGCATGACGGCCCGACAAGGTTCCCTCCGCTGCCGAGAGGATACCCAGACTCGGGCCTCACCCTCGGACCGGCAGCAATTCAGGCGCATCCGTTGGGCTTCCCAGAGGGAAGTCCTCCCTTCGACCAGATCTGCCCGGACTTCCCTAGAGTTGCTATAGGTTCCGGCCGCGTGCGGCTACATCCGCCGGCGCCTCATCCGCCAGATAGCCGAGATCCTTTTGTTCCGGCAGAGACAGGCCGGCAAGTGCCCTGCGCTGCCTGAAATCCTGATATCGGCGTCGAAACCTTGCGAAGACACGCGCGATATGCCCGGCGAGCAAAACGGAAAAACGGGAGGTCGGCTGGAAGGTCCTGAGGCTGGTGGAGGTCATTTCATTCTCCCTCGTTCGAATTCATGAGGGCAGTGTCCCACCGGCGCGCTTTGTCGATGTTCATCTAGGCGTTAAACCGGAGGAGAAACCACTGCCGAAGCCGCTAAATCGTCGTTAAGTCGGCGCGGGGAAGTGATATTCTACCCGAGGCTGCTACAGGGGGGTCGGGGTGCACATCGGATTGCTTGGCGGTATCGAGGTTGTTTCTTCAGGCGGCCAATCGCTGCACTTCGCGACGCGCAAGACGTCGTTGCTGTTTGCCGCGCTCGTTCTGGCCGGGCCCAAGGGCCTTCGCCGCGAGAGGGTGGCGGCGATGCTATGGGCAGACAGCGGCGAGCAGCAGGCGCGGAACAGCCTGCGCCAAGCGTTGGTGGACATCAGGCGGCTGTTTCCGCCCACCGGCGACGAGGCCATACGTGTCGAAGGCAATGCCCACACCATATGGCTGGCGGCAAATGCCGATGAGGCCGACATCTGGATGTTCGACCGGAATATCCTAGCCAGTGACGGCGCCAGCCTAGCGACAGCGGCGAGCCTCTACCGGGGAGACTTGCTCGACGGTCTGTCGTTTCCCGGCGAGATCGACGAATGGCTTGCGCCGCTTCGGGCGAACTATGCCCGCAAGGCGCTGGACCTCGCCGAGCGGCTGAGCCTTCTGCCGGAGACGGACGCCAGCGAGGAAATGGCTTGCGAAAGGCTGGCGGAGCGGCTGGTGGCGCTCGATCCATGCGCCGAGCAGGCCCACCGGGCGCTTATCCGCATCTTCCGCCGTCGCGGCAAGACCAACGACGCCTTCCGCCAGTTCCTGGCCTGCGAGGAGGCGCTGAAGCGCGAGCTCGGCGTCGCCCCTGAAGAGGCGACGCAGGCGCTGGTCGAGCGTATCGAGGCGCCTGAGGCAAAGCATCGGCACGAGCAGGCGTCCAGCAGCTCCGGCCCGCCCGAAGCCGGGGCGCCGCGGCGGGAAACGGTGGCCGAACCGGCGCGCCCCGTCGTTTCCATACCGGAAAAGCCGTCGATCGCGGTGCTACCGTTCCAGAACATGAGCGGCGACGCCGAGCAGGACTATTTCACCGACGGCGTGGTCGAGGAGATCACCACGGCGCTGTCTCATGTGAGCTGGCTGTTCGTGATCGCGCGGAATTCCGCTTTCGCCTATAAGGGCCAGGCTGTGGATATAAAGCGCGCGGCGCGCGAGCTGGGAGTGCGCTACGTGGTTGAGGGCAGCGTGCGCAAGGCGGGTAGCCGGCTCCGCGTTGCGGGCCAGCTGATCGAGGCAGCAACGGGCGTGAGCCTGTGGGCCGACCGTTTCGAGGGCGACGTCGCCGACGTGTTCGAACTGCAGGACCTCGTCGCCTCCAGCGTCATAGGTGCGATTTCGCCCAGGCTCGAACAGGCCGAGATAGCGCGGGCCAAGCGCAAGCCGACCGAGAGTCTCGACGCCTACGACAATTACCTACGCGGCGTGGCGAGCCTTTACCGCTGGACGAGAGCGGGATTGGAGGAGGCGCTGCCGCATTTCTACAAGGCAATTGAGCTCGACCCTGACTTTGCCGCGGCACAGGGCGCTGCCGCTTGGTGCTACTTCTGGCGAATGGCGAACGGCTGGATGACGGACCGGCAGAAGGAGGCCGCCGAAGTTTCCCGGCTGGTCGGCAACGTCACCATAGCAGGCCAGGACGACGCGGTAGCGCTGGCTTTCAGCGGCCTCGCACTGGGCTATGTCATCGGCGACTACGAGGCCGGTTCGGCACTGACCGACCGGGCGCTCGTGCTTAACCCCAACTGCGCCGCCGCATGGAGCGCCAGCGGCTGCCTAAAAGCCTGCCATGACGACCCGGACATCGCGATCGAGCATCTGTCGCGGGCAAGGCGGCTGAGCCCGCTCGATCCGCTGACTTTCTTCATGCAGTGCTTCACGGCCTTCGCCCATTTCGTGGCCGGCCGCTATGATGCCGCCTGGCCGATCGCGGAGGCGGCATCCCGCGCGCAGCCCTATTATCTCACCGGTCTACGCGTGGCCGCAGCCAGCAACGCCATGGCCGGCAGGCTGGATGCCGCGAGCAAGCACATCGCGCTGTCACTGCAGCTCGATCCCGAATTGACCCTCTCCAACCTCAGGCACCGGGTGGGGCAGATCAGGCCAGCCTATTTCGTCAGATATGTCGAGGCACTGCGGCTAGCCGGCCTGCCCGATTGAGCCGGGCGGCGTGAGCCCGCTCCCTGACCGCCCCGCGCCTTCTCGTCAATGTGATCGAAACCATCACCCGGCAGGTTTGAACGCCGGCTTCCTCTCGTAGCATGACGGCCCGACAAGTTTCCCTCCGCTGCCGAGAGGATACCCAGACTCGGCCTCACCCTGGGACCGGCGGCAATGCGGGCGCGTCCAATCCCTTGAAGGGATCGCGCCAGGCCTCGATCTCTTCAAGCCGACGATACCAGCGGCCGACAGAGGGATAGTCATCCAGCGGCAGTCTGGCGGCCTCGTTGAACGGCAGAAAGGTCGCCATGCGGAAGTCGGCGTAGGAAATCGAATTTCCGACCAGCCATTCCCGTGCGAAAAGCTCCGTATCGAGTATCGCGGCGGCCGTGCGGAAATGCGTCAGCCCCTCCTCCACGCGTTGTTGATCAATCGGGCCTATGCCGTACCGCTGTTTGGTGCCACGTTCGAAATGCACCGTGTCGCAGGCGAATGCGAAGTGCTCCTTGCCCCAACTCAACCACCGGATCATCTCGGGCTCGTCATCGCCGGTGCGCCAGAAATCCGAACGCACGTCGCGCGACAGCCGGCAGGCTATGGCGTCTGCCTCCCAGAGGCTTTTTCCGCCGTCGTCCACAAGTATGGGCAATGAGAGATTGGGGTTTAGCAGGCGATATTTCTCGGCCTGCCCCGGAGCGAATGGCGAGGCGAATTCAAATTCGACATTCGCGTCGAGATAGCGTGCCACCGCGACGGCGAGCCGAGGATTGGGATTGCGGCTGAAGTATAGCTTCATTGGACACCTCCGGTGTGGCTGGCCAACGCTATTGCCTCAGCTGTCAATGACGGGCGTCACAAAAGCCGGATTTGATAGCTCAGCACCCGCTTGGCGGCCGGCGCGATCAGCATCAGGCCCGGCTTGTCGACAAGATCGCCGTCGAAGCCCACCGGACTTGCGATGCCGTGCCAGGGCTCGATACACAGGAACGGCGCGCCGCCCGGCTTTGACCAGACGCCCAATTCCTGAAATCCCTGCCAGGCCATCTCGATCGCCGGACCACGCTCGCCGGCATAGCGCACGCTGGTGCTGGCGGGGTGGTCGAGAATGACCGCGTCCTGGTCGAACAGCTGCTCGGAGAGCGCGAGGATGTTGCCTTCGACGGGCGTCGGCTGCGGCGTCTTCAACAGCAGGCCGTCTTTCAGGCGACGGACCGGAGCAGGTTCGGCAGCAGCGAAAGTCAGCTGGTAGTCCGTCTTGGCCAGGTCGGGCAGCAATGGCCAATTGAATGCCGGATGCGCCCCGATGGACGCCGGCATCGGCTCTTCGCCGGTGTTCGTGATGTCGAAGGTGACGCCAAGCTGCCGGCGGTCCAGCGTGTAGGTCACGGCGAGACGGAAGGCGAATGGATAGTGCGTGCGGGTCTCGGCATCGTCGGTGAGAACCAGCGTGCAGGATCGTGGCCCGCTCTGCGCCCAGGCAAACGGCTTGTCGCGCGCGAACCCGTGCTGCGTCATCGGGTAGGTCCGGCCGCGATGGCGCAGCCGATCTCCGTTCAGCCGGCCGACGATCGGAAACAGCACCGGCGAATGGCGCCGCCAGGCCGGCCCGGCCTGCCACAGGAACTCAAATCCTTCGGCATCTTGCAACGAAACCAGTTCGGCGCCCTGGGCGACGATGGTCGCCGAGATGCCGTCGCCCTGAAGCGTCTGGCTGTCTTGTGCCACATATCCTCGCGCGGTCGGTATTGAAGGGCGGTGCGGTGGCAGACTAGCAAAAGCTCTTGAGGACTCAAGGTGTAGCCGGTCCTGCCAGAACGAATTGTGGCCGGAGGATCTCCCTCCGGCCACCTCCCCGCATCAGGGGCGATAGTCCTCGCCCCTGCCCACAGCGGACAGTCGTTACTCGCGTTCGCCGGTGAAGTTCAGCAACAGCTGGAAGATGTTGATGAAATTCAGATAAAGCGAGAAGGCGCCGAAGACGGCCAGCTTCTGGCGCGATTCCGCGTCGACATTCTCGGCATACTGCTCCTTGATCGTCTGCGTGTCCCAGGCAGTCAGGCCGATGAACACGGCGATGCCGATCACCGAGATGGCGAACTGCAGCGCGGTCGAGCCGAGGAAGATGTTGACGATGCTGGCGATCACCACGCCGATCAGGCCCATGATCAGGAACGACGAGAACTGGGTCAGGTCACGCCTGGTCGTGTAGCCGTAGAGGCTGGTGGCGCCGAACATGGTGGCGGCGATGAAGAAGGTGCGCGCGATGCTGGTTCCGGTGAAGACCAGGAACACCGAGGCCAGCGACAGGCCCATGACCGCGCAGAAGGCCCAGAACATCGCCTGGGCGCTGGCCGCCGACATGGTCTGCATCTTGAACGAGAACAGCATGACGAAGGCGAGCGGCGCCAGCATCACCACCCATTTCAGCGGGCTGGAGAAGATCGGCACGTAGAGCGCGGGCGTCGATGAGATCATGAAGGCGACCAGGCCGGTGACCACCAGGCCAACGCCCATGTAGTTGTAGACGCGCAGCATGTGCTGGCGCAGGCCCTCGTCGTAGACCGCGCCGGTTTGGGCGCCGGCGCCCACGCGGTATCCCAGATTGGGGGTGTTCATATGAATTCTCCTTTGTGTATCGGTCAGCAAAGCGTGGGTCGGTCAGTAAAGCGTTTTGGCGAGCGTCTCGGCGGCGCGGTCGAGATCGCGGACCTCGCTTCGTCCGACCACCGCATAGGCGACCTCGCCGATCTGGAAATAGGCCGAAGAAATGTCACCCGTAGGCGCGACGGTCGGCTTGACGACGTCGAAATTGCCCGGCCGGATCGCAAACAGCGAGACCAGGCCCATCTCCTTCGTCTCGACAGCCATCTCGACGCTCGGACCGAAGCGCGACGGATAGATCTGCACGTCGCGCACCTTCCAGTCCTTGGGCAGCGACGGCATGACGATCGCGGTTGCGGCGCGGATCTCGCCGGCATTGTAGTTGGGTGCCTCGGGCTGCGACGGCATGGTCTCGCGCACCAGCGTCGTCCTATGGGCGCGCACCGCTTCGTCGACATAGGCGGGCGGCTGCGGCGAGGCGACGACCTTGGTCACCGACATCGGCCCGATAATGCCGTTTGCCAGCCAGCCGGCAGCGACGAAGGCGGCCACTGCCGCCGCACGCTGCAGCACACCGAAGATGCGGCCGCGGAAAAGCCCCCTCTCCAGCCGCCGCGCGGCGTCGGCGGTCGCCGGCCGCGCCATGCCCCCGGACCCGGCAAGAGCCACACGCAGTTCGTCGCGCGTCCGCAGATCCGACATCACGCGCGCCGCCGCCTCCGGACGGGTGGACAAAAACGCCTCGACCTCGATGCGACGGGTGACATCGAGCTGGTCGTCGACATAAGCGTCGAGCTCGGTATCGGCCACGGGATCGACAGTTCCAGTCATGACGGTCCTCCAACGATCCTAAGGTGGTTTTTCGTCTTCGAGGGCGCCGCGTCCTCCATCTTGCGCAGTGCGGCGCGCGCCCTGCCGATGCGCGACATCAGCGTTCCCAGCGGCACGCCGCTGGCATCGGCCGCCTGTTGATAGGAAAGCCCTTCGATGGCGACGAGATGCAGGGCCGAACGCTGTTCTTGCGGCAGGCTGAAGAAGGCTTCGCGAACCTGGGCCAGGCGCACGGAGTGTTCCTGCGGCGCCGGTGTGCTGGCTTCGGCAAGATATCCGGCCTGTTCGAGGCGAGCGGCTTCGGATTTGCGGGAGCGCATTTTGTCGATGAATGTGTTGTGCACGATCGACAACAGCCATGCGCGCAAATTGCCGCTAGAGCGGAAAGTGGCGCGCCGTTCATAGGCCCGCACCAGCGCGTCATGCACGAGATCCTCGGCGTCCGTGCTGTCATGCGTCAGCGAGCGCGCGTAGCGGCGCAGCGAACCGAGCTGTCCTATGATGTCAAAGCGCGGCATCGACCGTTTCATGTCCTGTTTACGGAGCATGTGGGGATTTTAATCCCAGCCGCGCCATCTTTTTCGCGGATCGCTGGAGGACATCGTTCGCAACCGCCCTCGCCTCGCCGGCAAACCGGGCAATCTCGCGATACCGGCGCAGGGTGCTGCAATGCAGGTGGCACTCGGCCGAGTGAACGATCAGGGCCTTTCGCCGCGCCGCAGCTTGCCTTCAATCGCGGCAATCACGGGCAGCAGATCGGCGACGCCCTTGACGACGAAATGCGCGCCGGCGGCCGTGAGCTTGGCCGATGCCTCGGCCCGTTTCATCCTGAACACATCCGCAGCCATAGCCTGCGTCTCCGCCAGCGTGTGACCAAAGACATTGCCGGTCACCGCCACTCCGACGGTCCAGGCGCCCGCATTGATCCCCTCGCCGATGCCGACCTCGGTGTCATCGACCTTGACACACAGCCACGGCGGATAGACGCCGAGTTCGGTCAGCGCCTTCCAGAGCATGAACGGCGTCGGCCTGCCGTCGGGTGTATCGCCGGTGCAGACCAGGCAATCCGGCGAAAAGCCCTGCGCGGCGGCAACCGGCAGTATCTCCGCCATGATGTCGCGCGTATAGCCAGTTGTCGTGCCGATCTTGAGGCCGCGCTTCCGCAGCGCCTTGACCACGTCGACAACACCGGGAATGACATCCGAGAACCGCGCCGCCACAGCCCGGTTCCTCGGCACAAATACGTCATAGATGGCGTCGATGTCGGCATTCGTCGGCGCATGACCGTGCTGCTCCGTCCAGGCGGCGGCGATCCTGGGCTGTGCCAGCAGTGCTGCGATGTGCGGGCGCTTGGCCATTCCCATTGGCCCCCTCGCCTCGTCGACGCTGATCGCCACGCCGAATTCGGCGAAGGCCTCGACAAAGACACCCATCGGCGCCAGCGAACCGTGATCGACAACGGTGCCGGCCCAGTCGAGGACGACGGCGCGAAGCAAACCTTGAGTGGGCATCATGCGATCTTCCTGGCGTCGGCCTTGGTTGAACCGAAAAGCTCGTCGACCACCTCTTCGGCGATCGCGAACGAGGTGCTGGCGCCGGTACCGCTGGTGATCATGACCAGCCGCACGCCCTCCCGCGGCGCGTCGGCGAACATTGTCTGGCCGGTTGCTGAGGCATAGATGCCGGTCCAGCGTTCCAGCGCGGGCGGCGGCGGGCCACCGAAGACGGCGCTGAACTCCTCAAGGATGAGGTCGTCGACACGCCCCGAGGCGAACGGATCTGGCGTTGTCGCATAGTGGTGTGAATCGCCCACCACGAGCGTGCCATCGGCACTCTGGACGACGATTAGATGCACGCCGTTGTCGAGCGCGTCGCCTTGCTCGACTTCCAGCCGGCTTCGCAAAGCGGCGGCTTCTGGCAAAGCGGCGTAACCGCTGTAACGCGCCAGCCCAAGATCCGACATCACCGCTGCCGGCAACCGGAAGCCGGGATCGGCAAGGCGCATCATCTGCAATTTGCAGCGCGTGACGCCGTATCGCGCGATGCGATCGGGGTAAAGCGTGACCAGGTCGTCGCCCGGGCAGACGATCACCTTGTCGGCGAAAACCGGACCCCGGCTTGTCTCGATATCGGGCGGCTCGATCGAGCGCACCACCGTCTCGCGCCGGAATTCGACGCCATGCTTTTCGGCGAGGAAGGTTGCCAGCTGCGGGATGGCCTGGCGCGACTCGACGCGCACATCGTGCGGGCTCCACAGGCCGCCGGCAAAATTCCGGCCCGCCAGTTCTGGATGGTCGCGGCGAAGCACATCGGGTTCGAGCAGCAGGCAACCCTCGCCCATCTCGGTTTGAAGAAACGCCTCGATCACCGAGAGCGCTTCCGGACGGCGCGCGACGACGACCAAGCCGCGCTGGATGACCTTGATGCCGGCGGGCGCGGCCAGTTCCAGCCAGATGTCGCGAGATCGCATCGCACGGCGCCATACCTGGCCGCGTTCCTGACCACTGACCGTAACAAAGCCGAAATTACGCACTGAAGCGCCGTTGGCCTGAGCGTCACGGTCTATGACGACGACGCTGAGACCACGACGGACGGCGGCGAGCGCATGGGCGAGACCGACAATGCCGGCGCCAACGATGGCGAGGTCGAATTTTTCTTGCCGGCTCATCGTTATCTCACACCATCATTCTCAGGCTTCGTGCTGGAAAGGCTATTCAGACTACGCCGATGTGACAGTAGCGTGTAGGTCCTGATGGCCTTGTCGTCTCGGACAACGTCCATGCACAGCCACGCCGAGGCGGCAGGAAAAGCTCTGGCGAAATACGTTCGATTTGCGTATCACTCCGCCGCGTCAACGGAACCTTTGCCAATGTTCGAAGATCTGCAGCCCGCCCCCGCCGACAAGATCCTTGCCCTGATCGGCCTCTATCGCGCCGATCCGCGTCCCGACAAAGTCGATCTCGGTGTCGGCGTCTACAAGGATCGCGATGGCAAGACGCCGGTCATGCGCGCCGTGCGCGAGGCCGAAAAGCGCCTGCTGCAGGGCCAGGACACCAAGACCTATCTCGGCCTGGCCGGCGATGTCGGCTTCAACGCGGTGATGGCCAAGCTTGCCTTCGGCCCAGGCGCCGACATGACGCGCATCCGCGCCGCACAGGCGCCCGGCGGGTCCGGTGCGCTGCGGCTGGTGGCGGAATTGCTGAAGCGGACGCGTTCGAACGCGACGGTCTGGCTTTCGGACCCGACCTGGCCGAACCACATGCCGGTGATGCGCGCCGCTGGCCTGCAGATCCGCGAATACCCCTATTTCGATGCGGCTTCGGGTGCCGTTCGCTTCGACGACATGCTGGCAGCGCTGCGGACGGCAAACAGCGGTGACGTGGTGCTGCTGCATGGCTGCTGCCACAATCCGACCGGCGCTAATCTGGACAGCGCCCAATGGGCCGCCGTTGTCGATCTGGTGGTCGAGCGCGGCCTGCTGCCGTTTGTCGACATCGCCTATCAGGGCTTTGGCGATGGCCTTGAGGCCGATGCTCTCGGCTTGCGCCTGCTGGCCGCGAAGGTTCCGGAAATGGTCGTCGCGTCGAGTTGCTCGAAGAACTTCGCCGTCTACCGCGACCGCGTCGGCGCCGCGATGATCCTGGCCAAGGACGGCGCCCAGGCCGATCTGGCGATGGGTCAAATGCTATCGGCGGCGCGCGCCATGTATTCGATGCCGCCGGATCATGGCGCTGCCGCTGTGCGTATCGTGCTGGAAGACGCCGCGTTGCGCGCGGACTGGGAGGCCGAACTCGAGGAGATGCGGCTGCGCATGCTCAGGCTTCGGGTCCAGTTCGCCGAGGCGCTGCGCCGGCAGTCCAATTCCGACCGTTTCGATTTCGTTGCCAGCCACCGGGGCATGTTCTCCCGCCTTGGCCTCACGGAAGCGCAGGTCGAGCGGCTGCGTGCCGAGCACGGCATCTACATGGTCGGTGACAGCCGCATCAACGTCGCGGGTCTGCCCGAGGACGGGATGGACGAACTCGCCAAGGCGATCGTTTCCGTTCTTGATTGACAGGCCGGGTACCCAGCACCTGTGGACAAGGCCCCCTCGCCGGCTGACAACGTTGGCCGCGCGAGTGGCCGCGCGGTAGCATCGGTCGCATGACGCCATCGAATGACATTTCGCGCCTGATCGAGATCATGGCGGCGCTGCGAGCGCCGAAAACTGGTTGTCCATGGGACATCGAGCAGGATTTCTCGACCATCGCGCCCTATACGATCGAGGAGGCCTACGAGGTGGCGGATGCCATCGCGCGCGGTGACCTCGACGATCTGCGCGACGAACTCGGCGACCTTCTGCTGCAGGTCGTCTACCACGCGCAAATGGCCGAGGAGGCCGGTGAATTCGCCTTCGGCGATGTGGTCCGGGCCATCACGACGAAGATGATCCGTCGCCATCCGCATGTCTTCGGCGACGAGGAGGCCCGCAGCGCCGGCATGGCCAAGGGCATGTGGGAAAAGATCAAGGCCGAGGAAAAGGCGGAAAAACGAGGCGCCCGCCTCGCCCGCGGTCTCGACCCCGAGGACAATGGCAAGGGGTTTCTGGACAGTGTTCCGGTCGCCCTGCCCGCGCTGACGCGAGCGCTGAAACTGCAAGAGAAGGCCGCCCGCGTCGGCTTCGATTGGAGCGAGGCAGCTCCTATCCTCGACAAGATCGAGGAAGAGATTGGCGAGTTGCGCGAGGCGCTGGCCAATGGTGACACCGCGTCGATCAAGGACGAGTTCGGCGACATGCTGTTTGCCGTCGTCAATCTCGGCAGGCACCTCAAGCTCGATTCAGAAGCCGCGCTGAGCGGCACCAATGAGAAGTTCCGCTCACGCTTCCACTATGTCGAGCAGGCCCTGGAAAAGTCGGGTAACACGCTGGACAAGGCGAGCCTGGCCGAGATGGAAGCGCTCTGGCAGGATGCAAAAACCGTGAAGTAAGCGACGTTACCCTTTGGTTTTGGCGCGCAATCTGCTTTCTATTTCTTCGCGGGCGCTTTGCGTCGCCTTGAGCGAGATGGTGGCGCTGCCGTTGTCATTGTCGGTTCGCGAAACGACGTCGCCATTGCGGTAAAGCCAGTCGACAAGACCGAACTGTGCTGGCTCGATCGTCACCGTCAGGTCTTCGAGTTCGCCCGCCATGCGCGTTTCGATGATCGCCTTCAGCGCATCGATGCCCTCGCCGGTCACCGCCGACACCGCGACCGGCGGCGCCTTGCTGGCGTCGGTGCCGTCGGCAAGCAGCCGGTTCCTGTTGCCTTCGTCGAGCCTGTCGATCTTGTTCCACACTTCGATGACCCGCTTGGCGTCGCCGGCATCGACACCGAGATCGGCGAGGATGCGTTCGACATCCTCGGCCTGCGCGGCTGTATCGGGATCGGAAATGTCGCGCAGGTGGATGACGAGGTCGGCCTCGACCACCTCTTCCAGGGTGGCGCGGAAAGCGGCGATGAGATGCGTCGGCAGGTCCGAGATGAAACCGACCGTGTCCGAAAGGATGATCGGCGTGCCATGCGGCAGGCGCACGCGGCGCAGCGTTGGGTCGAGGGTGGCGAACAGCATGTCCTGAGCCAGCACGCCGGCTCCGGTCAGCCGGTTGAACAAGGTCGACTTGCCGGCATTGGTGTAGCCGACGATCGCCACCACCGGAAACGGCACCTTCTTGCGCTTGGCGCGGTGCAGGTCACGGGTGCGGCGCACGGTTTCCAGTTCGTGCTTCAGCTTGATGATCTTGTCCTGAAGCACGCGCCGATCCGATTCGATCTGCGTTTCACCGGGACCACCGAGGAAGCCGGCACCGCCGCGCTGGCGCTCGAGGTGGGTCCAGCTGCGCACAAGACGGCCCTTCTGGTAATTGAGATGGGCAAGCTCGACCTGCAGCGTGCCTTCCTTGGTGCGCGCACGCTCGCCAAAAATCTCAAGGATCAGGCCGGTGCGGTCCAGCACCTTGGCATTCAGTTCCTTTTCGAGATTGCGCTGCTGCACCGGCGTCAGCGGATGGTCGACGATGACCACTTCCGCATGACCCTCTTTGACGATTTCGGCGAACTCGGCGACTTTGCCGCTGCCGAGCAACGTCGCCGGGCGCGGATCGTTGACGGTCACCACCGCCGTGTGGATCAGGTCAAGGCTGATGGCGCGGGCAAGGCCGACGGCCTCGTCGTGACGAGCGTCAGCCGAACGCGTCAGCCGCGGACGGTTGGTATCGTCGTCACCGCGCGGCTGGCGCGTAAGCACCGGCACGATGACAACGGCCCGGGTCGGGCCCTTGGCTTCCGTCCCGGGATGATGTGCTGGTTTTCCGCGAACTGGTGCGTCCGCGTCTTTCTCACGTGCCAATCAGGCGCCCTGGCTTTCCTCGCCATCGAACATCTGAACCGGCTGGCTCGGCATGATCGTGGAAATGGCGTGCTTGTAGACGAGCTGGGAATGACCGTCGCGGCGCAGCAGGACACAGAAATTGTCGAACGAAGTGACCACGCCGGTCAGCTTCACGCCGTTGATAAGGAAGATGGTGAGCGGGTTCTTGCTCTTGCGAACTGAATTCAGGAACAGGTCCTGAAGGTTTTGCGATCGTTCCGCCATTGTTCTTGTCTTTCGCCGATCCCCTTCGGTTTGCAAGCCAATGCGCCAAATTAACGGGCACATGTCAAGCGCGCAAACACCCTCTTGTCGTCAGTAACGACAAGCAGAACGAGATAAATTGATGTTCATTCCACCTGTGCGGTTATCAGGCTGGACTTTTTTCCGCAATGTCAAAAAAGGCCTTACGCAAGGAAAGTGTTACTGAGCCGGGGTGTCCATTGGCAACCGGATCGCCGTCGATGGCCACCACCGGCATGGCAATTGTGGTCGCGGAACTGATGAACGCCTCACGCGCTGCCTTGGCCTCGGCGACGGAAAAACCACGTTCCTCGATCTTCAAGCCAAGGCTGGCCGCCACCTCGAACATGGTCGTGCGGGTGATGCCGCGCAGGATGCCATGCTCGGCCGGCCTGGTGACCAGAACGCCATCCGTGGTGACGATCCAGGCGTTCGACGAGCCGCCTTCCTTGACCATGCCGTCGCTGTCGACGAACCATGCCTCCTGCGCACCGGCTTCCTTGGCCTTCTGCTTGGCCAGCACGTTAGGCAGCAGTCCGACGCTCTTGATATCGACCCGGTCCCAGCGATTCTCCGGCACGGTGATGACCGCA
The DNA here is from genome assembly GCF_056403835.1 of Mesorhizobium sp. P2_E6. NCBI lineage: Bacteria > Pseudomonadati > Pseudomonadota > Alphaproteobacteria > Hyphomicrobiales > Phyllobacteriaceae > Mesorhizobium > Mesorhizobium sp. P2_E6. The sequence goes on along the minus strand of NZ_JBFUEQ010000014.1, from coordinate 14,907 downwards.
ATGCCGGTTTCAGCCCGCTTTGCTCCGGCGGCAGGATCGGCTTTCCTGGCTGTGACCACCAGGGACGGCCTGGTGTCCGCCGACGGGAAGACAAAGTCGCGGCTGGCGACGCCACGCGTGACCTGGACATAGACCAGGCCATTGGCGACATGATTGCGGTTGACCACCTCGCGCAGGATGAGCGGCAGGACACCGCGCGTCACCGGCCAGGCAATCGACAGTTCGGTCAGCGAGCGGTTCAAACGGGCCAGATGGCGCGGCATATCGACGATGAAGCCACGCGCCACCTCGCAGACCTCGTACACGCCATCGGCGAACTGATAGCCGCGGTCCTCGATATGCACGGAAGCGTCCGCATGAGCGACGTAGCGCCCGTTGACATAGGCAATGCGCGGCATTGGCGACCCCTGGATAATTCTCGGGCTTTCTTATGCGATTCCGCCGCTGCCGTAACCGGCAAATGGTTGGCCCAAGCGCGGCCGATCGGACGTCGCGCCTGTCAGACGCCCAGCGACTTCAGCTTGCGGTGCAAAGCGGAGCGCTCCATGCCGATGAACTCGGCGGTTTTCGAGATGTTGCCGCCAAAGCGGTTGATCTGGGCGATCAGATAGTCCTTCTCGAACTGTTCGCGCGCCTCGCGCAGCGGCAGCGCCATGATGTGCTGGTCGGATTGATTCGGCGTGCGCGGCATGACATCGCCGATTTCGGACGGCAACAGGTCGGCGGTGATCGGCGCATCGACGTCATCGCCGCGCGCCAGGATCATCAGACGCTCGACATTGTTGCGCAGCTGGCGGACGTTGCCCGGCCAGTTGTGCGCCTGCAGCACGGCCAGCGCGTCATCGCCGATGCGGCGCGGCTTGATGCCGGCCTGGCGGGCGATCTGCTTCATGAAATTGTCGACGAGGTAGGGAATGTCCTCGCGCCGCTCGGCCAGTCCCGGCACCATGACCGGAACCACCGCCAGGCGATGGTAAAGATCCTCGCGGAAACGGCCGTCGGCAATCATCGCTTCGAGGTTCTGCGAGGTCGAGGAAATGATGCGGACGTCGACCTTGACCCGCTTGGTGCCGCCTACGCGCTCGAACTGCTGCTCGACCAGCACGCGCAGGATCTTGTTCTGCGTCTCGCGCGGCATGTCGGCCACTTCGTCGATGTAGAGGATGCCGCGATGCGCCTCCTCGAGCGCGCCGACCTTGCGCTCGACACCGTTCGATTCGGTGCCGAACAGCTCGATCTCCATGCGCTCGGGCGTGATGTTAGCGGCGCTCAGCGTGACGAATGGCGCGCCCTTGCGTGCCGACAGCGTGTGGATGGCGCGCGCGGCCAGTTCCTTGCCCGAGCCTGAGGGGCCGATGATCATGACACGGCTGTTGGTCGGCGCGACGCGCTCGATGGTTTGGCGCAGCTGGCTCATCGCCGACGACATGCCGATCAGATCGAAGGTTTCGCCGCTGCGCAGCTTGAGGTCGGAAACCTCGCGCCGCAATTTCGAGGTTTCGAGCGCACGCTCGGCAATGAGGATCAGCCTGTCGGCCTTGAACGGCTTTTCGATGAAGTCATAGGCCCCGCGACGAATGGCGGAGACTGCCGTTTCGATGTTGCCGTGACCGGAGATCATCACCACCGGCAAGGTCGGGTGCATCGTTTTGATCTCGTCGAGCAGCGCCAGGCCGTCCAGACGCGAGCCCTGCAGCCAGATGTCGAGGAAAATCAGCCGCGGCGCCCGGTCGGCGATCGCCGCCAATGCGCTGTCGGCATCGAATGCCGTGCGGGTTTCGTGACCTTCGTCGCTCAGGATGCCTGCGACGAGTTCACGGATGTCTTCCTCGTCATCGACGATGAGAATATCAGACGCCATTACCGACCTTTTCAGTTTCTCGTTCGTTTTCCGACCTGCTTTCGCCACGCGGAAGCGCGACCGCCACAGGCGGCAGGATGATGCTGATCATCGCGCCGCGCCCGCCGTGGAAATCCGCGGGCGCATCATGAAGTTCCAGCCTGCCGCCATGGTCCTCCACGATCTTCTTGACGATAGCGAGACCGAGCCCGGTGCCCTTCTCGCGTGTGGTCATATAGGGCTCGAGCAGCCGTTGGCGATTCTCGCGCGGCAGCCCCTTGCCATTGTCGATGACGTCGATGCGAATCGCGCCATTCTGGCGGCCGGCTTGAATCCGGATTATGCCGTGCGAACCATCCTTCTGTTCCAGCCCATCGATTGCTTCGGCGGCGTTCTTGATCACATTGCCGAAAGCCTGCGCCATCAGCCGGCTGTCGAACGTGCCCTTGAGCGGCTCGCTGCCGAATACCCGTTCGAAGGTGATGTCGGCGCGGCTGACCTCGACCAGGAACGAGGCCTCGCGCAGCGATTCGCGCAGGTCGATGGCCTTCATTTCGGGCTTCGGCATGCGGGCGAACGCCGAGAACTCGTCGACCATGCGGCCGATGTCCTCGACCTGCCGGATGATGGTGTCGGTGCACTGGTCGAAAACCTCGCGGTCCTCGGTGATGACCTTGCCGTAGCGGCGCTTGATGCGCTCGGCCGACAGCTGGATCGGCGTCAGCGGGTTCTTGATCTCATGCGCGATGCGCCGCGCCACGTCGGCCCAGGCGGAGGAGCGTTGCGCCTGAACCAGATCGGTGATGTCGTCGACCGTCACGACATAGGATTTTTCCTCCGCGCCGTCGTCGCCGGCCTCGATGGTGATCTGCACGTTGAAGGTTCGCTCGGCACCGGCACGGTAGAAGGTCACCTGCTCGCGATAGACGGGTTTGCCGGACTTGCGACCGATCTCGAAGACGCGGCCGACATGCGGCAGCACGGCGGAGAGGTTCTGTCCAAGTGCAGCGTTGGCGGATATCGCCAGCATCGCCTCGGCCGAGCGGTTGACGATGGTGACGATGCCATAGGGGTCGACACCAATGACGCCGGCGGTGACACCGGCAAGCACCGCTTCGGAGAAACGGCGCCGTTCGTCGATCAGGTCCTTGGCGGACAGGATCTCGTTGCGCTGTGATTTCAGTTCGAGAAGCATCTTGTTGAACGTGTCGCCGAGCGAGGCGACATCGCCGTCCGATGGCCTGACGGGAACCGCGACGTCGAGATTGCCGGTCGCCACCTCGTCGGCGGCGCCGATAAGCTGGCGAATCGGCCGCACTAGGCGATCGGCAACGGCAATGCCGGTCCAGATCGCGGACAGGATGATGATCAGCGTCAGCGACAGATAGGGCAGCGCGAAGGCCACCTGCGACGTGCGCCTGTTATCTTCCAGCCCGCGATATTCGTCGGTGTTGGATCTGACGATCTGCCGCGCCTTGATCACTTCGGGATCGACGAGGCGAATGGTGTAGAGATAGAGCCCATCGATCTCGCGCAGCTTGACGATGGCGCCCATGATGTTGCGCGTTTTCGGCTCTATCAGCACCGGCTTGCCGTCGGAGGCGCTGGCCACGGCGCCTTCCGGCGGCTCGGGCATGGCGAAATCGGTGTCGGTCTTGGCGCTCATGACGAACGAGCCGTCGGGTTTGATCAGCGCTGCATGGGCCAGCGACCGGCCCACGGCTTCCTTGTTCATCAGGTCGAGAAAGCCAGTCCGATCAAGGCCATAGAGCGTCCTTGACGCGTCGAGATCATAGGCCATCGACAGCGTCGTGCCCTGGAGGTTGCGGGCGTTTTCCTGGACATAGGCATCGGCGATCGACAATGACGAATTGACGATCGTCTTGGTGCGGATTTCGAACCAGCGGTCGAGGCCGATGTCGAGCGTGATCGAGGCGATGATCGCCACCATGATGGCGGGAATTGCGGCGACCAGGGCAAACATTGCGACGATGCGCACATGCAGCCGCGAGGCCGCCTTGCCGTGCCGGCGAGCCATCAGGATGCGGTGTACTTCGCGTCCGACCAGCGCGATGAGGAACAGGACGAATATGGCATTGAGGGCGATCAATGCGAGCGTCGTCGACTCGTTGGGCGTAATCGGCGTGGCGCCGACGAGGATGGTGAACGAGATCGCCGCCGTCACCAGCGCGCCGCCGACCGCGACCACACCGGGCAGCGCAAGCAGCCTGCGCCCGTCGCGTGCGCCGGGTTCGCTGAAAAGCGGTTGGTTGAGTGTCGGTGCCTGCGGAGCCATGTCGCCGTCTAGAGCCATCATTGCGTCGGATGTATGCAACGCATTGTGGCGATTATGCAACAAGTGTGACCGAGACGGAAATCTTTCGCGAGATGGTCCCCTGAAAAGAGCCCGGGCTCGGATCAGGGCTCAGGGCTGTCGCGATGATTTGTAGACGTTGACGCCGAGGTCGCGAATCTTCTTGCGCAGCGTGTTGCGGTTCAAGCCCAGCAGTTCGGCGGCCTTGATCTGGTTGCCGCGGGTTGCCGTCATCGAGGCCAGGACCAGCGGATACTCGACCTCGGACAGAATGCGCTGGTAGAGACCGGCAGGCGGCAAATCGCCGGCAAACGAGGCGAAATAACGCTGCAGGAAATGCTCGACCGCCTGGCCGATGGACAGGTCGTCGGGAATGAGGTTGCCGCCGCCCGGCACCACCGGGCGCTCGCCGGTCTTGAGCTCGGCTTCGATGATCTCGGCCGAAATCTCATCCTGCGAATAGAGCGCGGCGAGCCTGCGGACGAGGTTTTCCAGTTCGCGCACATTGCCCGGCCAGGGGTAGCGCTTCATCAGTTCGATGCCGCCCGACGAAATGCGCTTGGTCTGCAGGCCTTCCATCTCGCCGAGCTTGAAAAAGTGCCGCACGAGGTCGGGCACGTCCTCGGAGCGCTCGCGCAGCGCCGGCAGCCTGAGCGGCACGACGTTGAGGCGATAGAAAAGATCCTCGCGGAAAAGCCCCTGGTTGATCAGCGTGCGCAGATCCTTGTTGGTGGCGGCGACGATGCGCACGTCGGTCTTGATCGGCGTGCGTCCGCCAACGGTCGTGTACTCACCCTGCTGCAGGACGCGCAGCAGGCGCGTCTGCGCTTCCATCGGCATGTCGCCGATCTCGTCGAGGAACAGCGTGCCGCCTTCGGCCTGTTCGAAGCGACCGGTGGAGCGGTTCTGGGCGCCGGTGAAGGCGCCCTTCTCGTGGCCGAACAGTTCCGACTCGATCAGGTCACGCGGGATCGCCGCCATGTTGATGGCGACGAACGGGCCGCCGCGGCGGCGGCCATACTCATGCAGCGCACGCGCCACCAACTCCTTGCCGGTGCCGGATTCGCCAGAAATCATCACCGTCAGGTCGGTCTGCATCATGCGCGCCAGCATGCGGTAGATGTCCTGCATGGCCGCCGAGCGGCCGACCAGCGGCATCGCGTCAGGTTGCTCTTCCGGCCGCGCATCGATCTTCGGCCGCCGCGGCTCGGAAAGCGCCCGGTTGACGATGTTGAGCAGTTCGGTCAAGTCGAATGGCTTCGGCAGATATTCATAAGCGCCGGTTTCGGATGCACGGATCGCCGTCATGAAGGTGTTCTGGGCGCTCATGACGATAACGGGCAGCTCCGGCCGCGCCTTCTTGATGCGCGGCAGCATGTCGAAGGCGTTCTCGTCCGGCATCACCACATCGGTGATGACCAGATCGCCCTCGCCCGCCGCCACCCAGCGCCACAATGTCGAAGCGTTGGAAGTGACGCGCACCTCGTGACCGACGCGCGAAAGCGCCTGGTTGAGGACGGTGCGGATCGCCGCATCGTCGTCGGCGACGAGAATATTGCCGCGAACGGTCATTTGCGGTCTCCTTCACCGTCTTCATCGGCGCCGTATGGCACCTCTTTCCAGGCCGGCATCAGAATGCGGAATGTGGTCCCGCGCGGCGTCGATTCGCATTCGATGATGCCGCCATGCTCGCCGACGATCTTGGCGACCAGCGCCAGCCCCAGCCCCGAGCCGTTCGGCTTGGTGGTGATAAAGGGATCGAACAGGATCGGCAGGATATCTTCCGAGACGCCGGAGCCATTGTCGCGCACGCAGAATTCCAGCGGCAGCGATACGCGATCCTGCGTGCCCGGAACGGAAACACGGATGCCCGGCCGGAAGGCGGTCGACAGCACGATCTCGCCCTGCGGGTCACTGCCGATTGCCTCGGCGGCGTTCTTGACCAGGTTGAGGAACACCTGGATGAGCTGGTCGCGGTTGGCAAACACCGGAGGCAACGAAGGATCATAATCCTCCATTATCTTGATTCTCTTGGCAAAACCGTTCTTGGCAATCGCCTTCACATGGTCGAGAACGACGTGGATGTTGACGGGGTAGCGATCGATCGGCCGCTCGTCGGAAAACACCTCCATGCGGTCGACCAGCGACACGATGCGGTCGGTCTCGTCGGTAATCAGCCGCGTCAGCGCGCGGTCCTCGTCGGAAGCCGACAGTTCGAGCAGCTGGGCAGCACCGCGGATGCCGGAGAGCGGGTTCTTGATCTCGTGGGCAAGCATCGCCGCCAGGCCGGTCACCGAGCGCGCAGCGCCGCGGTGCGTCATCTGCCGGTCGATCTTGTCGGCCATTGACCTTTCTTGGAACATCACCACGACGGAGCCTGGAAATTCCGGCACCGGCGCGACATAGAGATCGACGACCTTCTCGATGCCCAGGCGCGGCGACGACACGTCGACCCGGTATTCGTTGACTGGAGCGAGGCGGTCGCGCACCTGATCGACCAGCGACAGCAGCGGGCTGCCGAAGGGAATGAGTTTCGACAGCGTGTTGCGGGCGAGCATGGTCGCGCTTGAGCGGAAAAAGTCCTCGGCATCGGCATTGGCGTAGGTGATGAACCCTTGCTCGCTGATCATGATCACCGGGCGCCGGATGGTGTTGAGCACGATCTGGGCGGCATCCGCCATTTCAACACCCTGGCCAACGGCGGCGATCATGCGGCGCTCCGCAGGTTCAGCGGTTGCGGATCGCGCGAAAACACATCGCGCAGCAAGGCGATGACGCGGGCAGGCTCGAATGCCGTCAATATGGCCTTTCGACTGTCGTCAGCGACATCGCCGGCATGACGGTCGAGATACCAGCCAAGATGCTTGCGCGCCTGGCGCAGGCCACTTTCGACGCCATAGAGCGCCAGCATGTCCTCGTAGTGGGCCACGACATAGTCGGCCAGCGCCATCCGGTTCTGCGGCACCTTGGCCGCTGCCTCGCCCGTCGCGGCCGCCGCGATGCTGCCAGCGATCCAAGGCGCACCGTAATGCGCGCGGCCGATCATCACGGCATTGGCACCTGACTGGTCGAGAATGGCAGCCGCTTCCGCCGGCGAAGAAACATCTCCATTGGCGACGACCGGGATCGACACGGCTTCCTTGACCCGGGCGATGGCGCGCCAGTCGGCCTTGCCCTGGTAGAACTGGCAGCGCGTGCGGCCGTGCACCGTCACCATCCTGACACCGGCCTGTTCGGCGCGGCGCGCCAGCATCGGGGCGTTGAGTGCGCCTTCGTCCCAGCCCAACCGCATCTTGACCGTGACCGGCACCTTGACCGCGCCGACCACGGCGTCGATCAGCGACAGCGCGTGGTCGAGATCCAGCATCAATGCCGAGCCGGCATAACCACCGGTGACCTTCTTGGCCGGGCAGCCCATGTTGATGTCGATGATGTCGGCGCCCTCGCCAGCGGCGATCCGCGCGCCTTCCGCCATGTGCGCCGCCTCGCGGCCGGCAAGCTGCACCATGTGAACCGGCAGGCCGGAATGACGAATGCGCAGGTCGCAACCGGCCCTGCCCTTGGCAAGCTCGCCGCTGGCCACCATTTCGGATACGACAAGACCGGCGCCATGGGCATGGGCGCGCTGCCGGAACGGCTCATCGGTGATGCCCGACATCGGCGCCAGGAACACGCGATTGCGAATTTGCACGCCGCCGACGTCGAGTGGCGCGGCCAATTTGGTCACATCAGGCATGCACAAAAACCAAGCATATTAGTTCGCTGCACATTCTCTAGCCAGAACCGGCGCAATGTGCAACGCGGAATGACGTCACATTAAGGCGCAATTGGGAAAAATGCTGGCCTTCTGAATTGGCGCCAGACGCCCCTTGGAAGGCGCAAAGGACGCCTTCGAAGTTCATATTTGGCGCACGATCTTTTCCGAAAACCGATTACACTTTTCGGGATCGTGCGCTAAGCCAATCTGCATGACTGACGCAAGTGAAAATTCGAGTGACGATGGCAAGGTCGCCGTGGTGATCGTCGCCGCCGGCCGCGGCGCTCGCGCCGGGCAGGCCAACGGACCCAAGCAGTATCAAAGTATTGGCGGCCACGCCGTCATCGCCCACACGATTGAGATTTTCCTGGCCCACCCGCGGACCAGCGAAGTTGTTGTCGCCATTCATGCCGACGACCACGAGTTGTTCCAGCAGGCGGCAGGCGCCAACGCCGAGCGGGTCATCGCCATCATGGGCGGGGCGACCAGGCAGGCGTCGGTGCGGCTCGGTCTGCTCGCACTGAGAGGCCACGCGCCGGGCCGGGTTCTGATCCACGACGCCGTCCGCCCGTTCGTCGATGCGGAGTTGATCGACCGGACCATCGACGCCATCGGCGAGCGCGAGGGCGCGCTGCCCGCCCTGCCCGTCGCCGATACGCTGAAGCGCGAGTCGGCCGCTGGCGTCGTGGGAGAAACCGTTTCCCGCAACGGACTTCACGCCGCGCAGACGCCACAGGGCTTTCCGTTCTGGCCCATTCTTGCCGCGCACGAGAAAGCCCATCACCTGGGAAAAATGGACTTCACCGACGACGCCGCGATCGCTGAATGGGCGCATATTCCGGTAAAGATCGTTCCGGGTTCACCGGACAATGTCAAACTCACCTGGGCACGGGATATTGCAATGGCGGACCAACGGCTTTCCGGCGAACGTGCGCGCTTCCCCGACATCAGAACCGGCAATGGCTACGACGTCCACGCCTTCGAACCTGGCGACCATGTCACCCTGTGCGGCGTCGCCATCCCGCATGACAAGAAACTTTCGGGCCACTCCGACGCCGATGTCGGCCTGCATGCCTTGACCGATGCGCTGCTGGCGACCTGTGGCGCCGGCGACATCGGCACGCATTTCCCGCCGTCCGATCCGCAGTGGAAAGGCGCTGCATCTCGTATCTTCGTCGAACATGCGGCAAAGTTGGTGCGCGAGCGCGGCGGCCGCATCGCCAACGCCGACATCACGCTGATCTGCGAGGCGCCGCGCGTCGGCCCGCATCGCGAGGCGATGACGGCAGCCCTGTCACAGATGCTGGCAATTTCCCCTGATCGCATCTCGATCAAGGCGACAACCAACGAAAAGCTCGGCTTTGTCGGCCGCGAGGAAGGCATAGCGGCCATCGCCACCGCCAGCGTGGTGTTTCCCGGCGAGGTGCCGGAATGACCAACGACGAGCTGGCAAACGCGCTACTTCAGGCCTGCCAGCAGCGCGGCATCATGCTGGCAACGGCGGAAAGCTGCACCGGCGGCATGATCATCGCAGCGCTCACCGACATCGCCGGCTCGTCCGCCGTCGTCGATCGCGGCTTCATCACCTATTCGAACGAAGCCAAGATGGACATGCTCGGTGTTTCCCCCGCCACGCTTGAAGATCATGGCGCTGTTTCACGCGAGACGGCGATTGAAATGGCAAAGGGCGCGCTGGCCCATTCGCGCGCCAAGCTGACGCTCGCGGTCACCGGCATCGCCGGGCCCGGCGGCGGATCGGTGGAAAAGCCTGTCGGCCTGGTCTGGTTCGGGGTCGGGCTGGACGGCGAGACGGTGGCTGCCGAGCACAGGCTGTTTGCCGACAAGGGGCGCGATTTTATCCGCCGTGAAACAGTTGGGCATGCGCTGGAACTGGGACTGCGTGCGCTCGGCCAGACTTAAGGCGCGATGCGCTTTAAGTCTTTGTATTTATGCCTGTCGTAGTTCCGCTGCGCACTTTTGGGCGACATGCATCAGGCCGACGATGCAACACCGTAGATGACGTCGGCGCGCTTCTCGAAAGCCTCGGCGAACATGCGGAAGGCTCGATCGAACATGGTGCCCATCACCGCGCCCAGAATGCGGCTCTTGAATTCATAATCGATGAAGAAGCGGACAATACAGCCGCCGCCATCGGGTTCGAAGCGCCAGACATTGCTTAGATATTTGAACGGGCCATCGATGTATTTCACGTCGATGGTGTTCTCGTCGGGTTTCAGCAGCACCTGCGTGGTGAAGGTTTCGCGGATCGCCTTGTAGCCGATGCTCATGTCGGCGACGAGAACGGTGCGTCCGTCACGCTCCTTGCGCGAGCGCACCGTCAGCGCTTCGCAAAGCGGCAGGAACTGCGGATAGGCCTCGATATCGGCAACCAGTGCGAACATCTGTTGCGGCGTATGGGCAACCCGGCGGGTGGCTTCGAATTTCGGCATGAACCGGCCCTAAAGCGCGTTGCGTTGAAACGGATTCATGCGACGCGCTTTGGATTCCTTGTTTTTATGCATGTCGTTCTCCCAAAACCGAGGTCACTTTTGGGTGACATGCATTAGAGCGATTTCTTGAGAAGCGCTTCCCGCGCCGCACGCAACCTAGCGAAATCGTCGCCGGCGTGATGCGACGAACGCGTCAGCGGGCTCGACGCCACCAGCAGAAAACCCTTGGTCCGGCCGATCGTCTCGAAGGATTTGAACTCCTCCGGGGTGACGAAGCGGATCACCGGATGGTGCTTCTTGGACGGCTGCAGATACTGGCCGATGGTCATGAAGTCGACATTGGCCGAGCGCAGATCGTCCATCAATTGCAGGATTTCGTTCCGCTCTTCGCCCAGGCCCACCATGATGCCGGACTTGGTGAAGATCGACGGGTCGAGTTCCTTGACCCGCTGCAACAGTCGGATCGAATGAAAATAGCGGGCGCCTGGACGAACCGTCAGATAGTTCGACGGCACGGTCTCGAGATTGTGGTTGAAGACGTCGGGCTTGGCCGCCACGACGATCTCCAGTGCGCCTTCCTTACGCAGGAAATCGGGCGTCAGGATTTCGATCGTGGTCAACGGCGTGGCCGCCCTGATGGCGCGGATGACCTCGGCAAAATGCTGCGCACCGCCATCGGCGAGATCATCGCGGTCGACCGAGGTGATGACGACATGGGTCAGGCCCATCTGCTTGACCGCGTGCGCGACGCGGGCCGGTTCATCGGGATCGAGTGCGGTCGGGATGCCGGTGGCGACATTGCAGAACGCGCAGGCGCGTGTGCAGATCTCGCCCATGATCATGAAGGTGGCGTGCTTCTTCTCCCAGCATTCGCCGATGTTGGGGCAGCCGGCCTCTTCGCAGACGGTCACCAGCTTGTGCGACTTCACGATCTCGCGGGTCTCGGCATAGCCCTTCGAGACCGGCGCCTTGACGCGGATCCAGTCGGGCTTGCGCAGCACGTCCTGATCGGGCTTGTGCGCCTTTTCCGGATGCCGCAAGCGCGGTGCGTTGGCAATCGTATCGAGGACAGTGACCATCTGGAAACCTGGTTTGTTCGCGACAGCCAGTCCGGCTTTCGCTGTCATAACGTCATCTAAGACTTTTCAACTCAAAGAAAAAGGCCGCCGCAGTGCATGCCGCGGCAGCCCTTTTCGCATAGCAGCTGTTCAACGATATTAACGGCGCACCAGGCGTCCGACCCAGATCAGCAGGCAGGCGCCGATAAAGCCGGTGATCAGATAGGCGGTCCAGCCGATGCCGAAGACACCGATGTTGAGCGCCTGCAGGATGGCGTTCAGCACGATCGCGCCGACGATGCCCAGAACAATGTTCATGAAGATGCCGGTGTTGCTCTTCATGACCATTTCGGCGAGCCAGCCTGCCAGGCCGCCGATAATGATTGCTGCTATCCAGCCGACGCCATTCAAGTGCATATGCCCTCTCCTTGTGTGATGGGTGAAAATGCATCCGCAAACGAACATCCTTGCCGCCGGGTTCCATCGATTACCCGCGGGCCCGATTTATCACGCGTTCAGCGCCCGGCCATAGGCGTCGAGCACGCTTTCCTTCATCATTTCCGAGAGCGTCGGATGTGGGAAGATGGTGTGCATCAGTTCTTCCTCGGTCGTCTCCAGGTTCATCGCCACGACAAAGCCCTGGATCAGTTCGGTCACCTCGGCGCCGACCAAATGCGCGCCGAGCAGCTGACCTGTCTTCTTGTCGAAGATGGTCTTCACGAAGCCCTGGTCCTCGCCAAGCGCAATGGCCTTGCCGTTGGCGGCGAACTGGAACCTTCCGACTCGGATATCCCAGCCTTCGGCCTTGGCCTTGGCCTCCGTCAGGCCGACGGAGGCGACCTGCGGATTGCAGTAGGTGCAGCCCGGAATCTTGAGCTTGTCGGTGGCATGCACGCCGGGAAAGTTGGCAATCTTTTCGACGCACACCACGCCCTCGTGCTCTGCCTTGTGGGCAAGCATCGGCGGGCCGGCGACATCGCCGATGGCATAAATGCCGGGCACATTGGTCTTGCCGTAGCCGTCGATGACAATACAGCCCCGGTCAGTCTTCACGCCCAGCGCCTCAAGCCCGAGGTTTTCGATGTTGCCCTGCACGCCGACGGCCGAGATCATGCGGTCGGCGGTGATCTTCTCGACTTTGCCATCCTTCATCTCGACATGCGCGGTGACCGAGTTCGCGCCCTTCTCGACCTTGGTTACCTTGGCCTCGAGGATGATCTTCATGCCTTGCTTCTCGAACTGCTTTTGCGCGAATTTCGAGACTTCGGCGTCCTCGACCGGCATCACCGCAGGCAGGAGTTCGACAACCGTCACTTCGGCGCCCATGGTGCGGTAGAAGGAGGCGAATTCGATGCCGATGGCGCCTGAACCCATGACCAGCAGCGATTTCGGCATCTCCTTCGGCACCATGGCCTCGAAGTAGGTCCAGATGAGCTTGCCATCCGGCTCGATGCCGGGCAGCGCGCGCGGCCGGGCGCCGGTCGCCAGAATGATGTGCTTGGCGGTGTAGGTGCCCTCGCCCTTGACGCCTTTCGGCACCGGCGGCTGCGGCTCCATTGGCGTCTTGGCCGTCTTGGACACGACGATCTCACCCGGCTTCGAGAGCTTGGCTTCGCCCCAGATCACGTCGACCTTGTTCTTCTTCATTAGGAAGGCAACGCCGCCATTGAGCCGCAGCGAGACTTTTCGCGAACGGTCGACCACGGCAGAAGTGTCGACGCTGACCTTGCCGTCGAGCTTCAGCCCGTAATCCTTCAGGTGATCCGAATAGTGCATGATCTCGGCCGAGCGCAGCAGCGCCTTGGTCGGAATGCAACCCCAGTTGAGGCAGATGCCGCCAAGATGCTCGCGCTCGACGATCGCCGTCTTGAAGCCAAGCTGGGCGGAACGCACCGCTGTGACATAGCCGCCCGGGCCGGAGCCGATGATGATGACGTCGTAGTTCTCAGCCACGATTTTCTCCTTGATTCACGATTCCAGCATGCCGCGCACGAGGGGCGCTAACGCCTCGCCGATGTTGCGCGTGTTTTCGGCATCGAGATGGACGCCGTCGAGCGGTGTACATTTAGCGACGCTCGCGGCATCAAAAAAGCCGCAGCCCATCTCGTTGGCGGCGGTTTGATAAAAGCCGGCGAGCTTGGGCGACTCGATTGCACCCGTTCCCAACATTTCGGCGTAGTCCACCTTGCGGGTTTCCACGATATGCGGCGGCGCAACCAGGATAATCCTGGGGGCGGCACCGCCGAATGGATAGGCGTGCCCCCGCACGATTTCGACGAGGCGTCGCATGCCATAGGACGCTATGACCGCGCTGCCATGAATCGACGGCTTCATGTCGTTGGAGCCAAGCATGATGACGATCAGATCGATCGGCGAATGCGTGCTCAGGATCGTCGGCAATATCCGGGCGCCGTTTCGGTCCGCGCCGGACAAGAAGTCGTCGTAGGCCGTGGTGCGGCCGCCCAGTCCCTCGGCAATGACGTGGAAGCTCGGTCCGAGCGCTCTCGCCAGTGTGGTTGGCCACTGGTCTTCATGTTCATGTCGGCTCAAAGTCTCCGGGTTGTGTCCCCAGGTCAGCGAATCGCCGTAGCACACAACTGTCTTCATGCACCCACACCCACCTGTGCCTTGATCAAACCGCGTCTCACCCGCCAGCTCACGAACAGCCAGTGAAGAATGATCGTCACCAGGCCCGACAGGCCAAAGCCGACCACCATGGGAATGTCCTTCTTCACCACCGCGGCACCGCTGTCGGCGTAGAGGACAAGCGCGACCAGCAGGGCAAGCATCACCGCAAACACGATCAGCAGCCACTTACCCGTCCTGGCCACCGCCGCGACCGGATCCGTCATGAACTGCGCCACGAAGAAGACGAAGGTAACCATGAAGGTCACCAGCACCGAGAACATGAAAACGAGGATGTATTCTTCCTCGGCGCCAGTGGCGATGGCCAACCACTGCGCGACCAGCCCGCCGGCCAAACCGGAAAGAATGAAAGCGAAAAGGCTGGTGAAGAATGTCCGCACCGCCCTTTCCCTTCCTAGACCAGCATGCCCATCGGGTTCTCGATCAGGCGTTTGAAGGCAACCAGCAATTCGGCCCCCAGCGCTCCGTCGACGGCGCGATGGTCGGTCGACAGCGTCACCGACATCACGGTGGCGATCTTGATCTCGCCATTCTTGACCACCGCCCGCTCCTCGCCGGCGCCGACCGCCAGGATCGTCGCATGCGGCGGGTTGATCACCGCGGCAAAGTCCTTGATGCCGAACATGCCGAGGTTCGACACCGCCGTGGTGCCACCCTGATACTCTTCCGGCTTCAGCTTACGGCTGCGCGCCCGGCTGGCCAGGTCCTTCATCTCGTTGGAGATGGTGGACAGCGTCTTTTCGTCCGCCTTGCGGATGATCGGCGTGATCAGGCCACCGGGGATCGACACCGCAACGCCGACATCGGCATGCTTGTGCTTGACCATGGCGCTTTCGGTCCAA